>NZ_JBAYTI010000013.1:0-53182 GCF_041675725.1 Castellaniella sp.
ATGTGCAAGAGCGTTACCGCCTCAAGGCAACCGGCGATGTCCTGGTCACAGGCCGAGCCATCGGGCAGAAGATCGGCTCGGGCAAGGTTCGCGTGGTGGCCGATATCTCCGAAATGGACCAGGTCCGCTCGGGCGATATCCTGGTGACGGACATGACCGATCCCAACTGGGAGCCGGTCATGAAACTGGCGTCGGCCATCGTCACCAACCGGGGCGGGCGCACCTGCCATGCCGCCATCATTGCGCGCGAGCTGGGCATTCCGGCCGTCGTGGGTTGCGCAGACGCCACCCAGGTGCTCGAGGATGGCCGCGAGGTCACGGTGTCCTGCGCCGAGGGAGACGAAGGCCGCATCTACGATGGCCTGATCGAAACAGAAATCGAAGAGGTGCGCTGGGGGCAGATGCCCGACATCGACGTCAAGATCATGATGAACGTGGGCAACCCACAGCTCGCGTTCGATTTTTCCCAGATACCCAACAGCGGGGTGGGGCTTGCGCGGCTCGAGTTCATCATCAACAACAACATCAATGTGCATCCCAAAGCGGTGCTCGACTACCCCAATGTCGATGGCGATCTCAAAAAGGCCGTCGAGTCGGCGGCCCGCGGCTATGCCAGCCCACGGGCGTTCTTCGTCGAAAAACTGGCCGAAGGCGTGGCCACGATCGGCGCGGCGTTCTATCCAAAGCCCGTGATCGTGCGCCTGTCGGATTTCAAGTCGAACGAATACCGCAAGCTGGTGGGCGGATCCCGCTACGAACCCGAAGAAGAAAACCCCATGCTGGGCTTTCGCGGCGCGTCCCGATACATCTCCGACGATTTCGCCGAGTGCTTCCGCATGGAGTGCGAAGCGCTCAAGAAGGTGCGCGACGAAATGGGCCTGACCAATGTCGAGATCATGGTTCCGTTCGTGCGTACGCTGGGGCAGGCCCAGCGGGTGGTCGACGAACTGGCCCACCATGGCCTCAGGCGCGGGGAAAACGGCCTGCGCCTCATCATGATGTGCGAAATACCGTCCAATGCCATTCTGGCAGAAGAATTCCTGCAATTTTTCGACGGTTTTTCCATCGGCTCCAACGACATGACCCAGCTCACCTTGGGGCTCGACCGGGATTCCGGCCTGGAGCTTCTGGCCGCAGACTTCGACGAGCGCGATCCCGCCGTGCGCTTCATGCTGAGCCGCGCCATCCAGGCGTGCCTGAAGGCGGGCAAGTACGTGGGCATCTGTGGCCAAGGGCCCAGCGATCACCCCGATCTGGCGCAGTGGCTGCGCGACGAGGGGATCTTGTCGATGTCGCTGAATCCGGATACAGTAGTCGATACGTGGCAACGCCTTGCCAAACCCGCGGTCGCCGCCTGACAGATACCCAACCCCATGTCGTACTACGCACTGATCGCTTCGCCTCTCGGTCCCATCCTGCTTCAAGCAGAAGAGGGCACATTGGCCGGCCTGTATTTCGCCGATCAGGCCGATTGCCCGCACATCCCCGGGCTGGATCCGGTCTCTTCGGCACGCGCGCGCGGGCCGGCGCTCGGCCAGCGCAATGGGCAGCCGCTGCACTCGTTCCGGGTGGCAGGGCAAGCAGATCAGGGCGGCCCGCCCGACACAAGCGCCAGGGCCGGTGGGGCCGTACCCGCGTCTCGGCCCGCCATTCGCTACATCGGCGCCGGCGGCGAACCACCCGCACGGGTGCGCCAGCTCTTCGCCCAGGTCGAGCAACAACTGGGCGAGTACTGGGAAGGCCGGCGGCGCCATTTCGACCTGCCGCTCGCCGCGCATGGCACTGGGTTTCAGAAAAAAGTCTGGGATGCCCTGCTCGCCGTTCCCTTTGGCAGCACGCTTTCGTATGGCGAACTGGCGGGGCGGGCGGGCTTCAGTGCGCGGCATGGCAGGGCGGTGGGGGCGGCTGTCGGCCGCAACCCGATCAGCATCATCATCCCCTGTCACCGCATCCTGGCCAAAGACCATACGCTCAATGGCTATGGTGGCGGGCTCGACCGGAAACTGCGCCTGCTGCAATTGGAAGGCTTGTCGGTTCGCGCTCCCGCTTGAGCCGTCCGCCGCGGGCGCTGCCCGCACGCGGCAAGCCGGCACATATTGCCGGCGCGGCGCTCAAGAGGCGGGCTCAAGAGGCGGTTTTGCGCTGGCGCGTATCGTGTTTCATCAGGCGCTCTTTTTCGCGCGCCCAGTCTTTGTCGCGCTGGGTACTGCGTTTGTCGTGCAGTTTCTTGCCGCGCCCCAGGCCGAAATCCAGCTTGATGCGCCCCTTCTTGTAATGCAGGTTCAGGGGGACGAGCGCATAGCCGCGCTGTTCGACCTTGCCGATGAGCTTGTTGATTTCGTGTGCGTGCAACAGCAGCTTGCGGGTGCGCGTAGCGTTGGGGTGCACGTGAGTGGACGCGGTGGGCAGGGGGCTGACGTGCATCCCGAGCAGCCACAGCTCGCCATCGCGCACGATGACGTAGCTTTCTTTCAGCTGCACGTGGCCCGCCCGGATGGCTTTTACTTCCCAGCCCTCGAGCACGAGACCCGCCTCGAAGCGCTCTTCGATGAAGTAATCGTGGGTGGCCTTGCGATTCTCTACAATGCTCATGAAGCCTTCTCTGGCCAGGGTGGGTAAAATCCTGTCATTCTATCCCATCCATCCGGACCCGACGCACGCATCTCATGCCATCCATCCAACGCTCCGTCCTTGTCCCTTTTCGCTGCGAACAGATGTTCGACCTGGTTGCCGACGTGGCGCGATACCCCGACTTCATGCCCTGGTGTGGGGGGGCTCAGGTGCACTGGCAGAACGACACCGGCATGCAGGCGACGGTGCACATTCATTTTGCCGGTATCCGGCAAAGCTTCACGACCCGCAACGAGCACGATTATCCGCATCGCATCGTATTTCATCTGGTTGATGGGCCCTTTTCGAACCTGACAGGATACTGGGCGTTCGACGCACTGGGAACAGACGGCTGCAAAGTATCCTATACCATGGAATACGTGTTTTCCAGCCGGGCACTGTCGGCCGTCGTGGGGCCCGTGTTCAATCGCATTGCCAGCAGCTTCATCGATTCTTTCACGCGGCGCGCCTATGACGTGTACAAGGGCTGACATGCGCATTCACATTGCTTTTGCCGCACCCACCCGCCTGTGGCGCCAGACCCTCCAGGTACCCGAGGGCACCACGGTCGCAGAGGCCTTGGCGCACAGTGATTTTGCACGCGAATTTCCTGAATTCACCGACCATTTTCCAGCGATTGGCATCTATGGCGAACGCTGCGACGGCCGGCGCGTTCTGGTGGACAACGACCGCATCGAGCTGTATCGGCCCCTGGTGTTCGATCCCGTCGATACCCGTCGCAGGCGGGCGGGCCGGCGCCAACGGAAAAATCCGTCCACCGCACAGGCCGACGTGGATGCGCCGCCCATGGGCGCTGTCAACGACGATCCGGTGGTACAGTAAACCCTCAACTCAGGAGACATGAACAATGGATTTCCGCCTCAGTGATGAACAACTGGCCTTTGCCCAGACTGCCCGCGAGTTCGCCCAGGGCGAACTCGCCCCGCATGCCGAGTCCTGGGATGAGCAGCAAATCTTCCCCAAAGAGGCTTTTGCCAAGGCGGGCGAGCTGGGCTTCTGCGCCATGTACGCCAGCGAAGACATCGGCGGGCTGGGGTTGCCCAGGCTGGACGCCACGCTGGTCTTCGAAGAAATGGCGGCCGTGGATCCTTCTACGGCCGCCTTTATTACCATTCACAACATGGCCACCTGGATGATCGGTGCATGGGCACAGCCCGCTGTACGGGATCACTGGGGGCCCCTCTTGGCGACGGGCGGAAAACTGGCGTCGTACTGCCTGACCGAGCCTGGCGCGGGCTCCGATGCGGCATCGCTGACCACCAGCGCGCGACGCGAAGGGGGGCATTATGTCCTGAACGGGGCCAAGGCCTTCATTTCGGGCGGCGGCGAGACCGACGTCATGGTCCTGATGGCGCGTACCGGCGGCCCGGGCCCCAAAGGCATTTCAGCGTTTGTCGTGCCGGCCGACCTGGACGGCATCACATATGGCCGCAAAGAACGCAAAATGGGCTGGAACAGCCAGTCGACCCGGCCGATCACCTTTGAAAACGTGCGCATTCCAATCGAAAACCGCCTGGGAGAAGAAGGCGAAGGTTTTCGCTTTGCCATGAAAGGGCTGGATGGCGGGCGCATCAACATCGCCACCTGCTCCGTGGGCGCCGCCCAAGGGGCCTATGAAACCGCCCGCCGCTACATGCACGAGCGGCGCCAGTTCGGCCAGCCATTGGCGGATTTCCAGGCGCTGCAGTTCAAGCTGGCCGACCTGCTGACGAACATCGTCGCCTCGCGGCAGATGGTCAGGCTGGCCGCCAGCAAGCTGGACGAGGCCGATCCTTCGGCAACCGCCTATTGCGCCATGGCCAAGCGCCTGGCCACGGATTTGTGCTTCCAGTCCTGCCTGGATGCCCAGCAGATCCTCGGAGGTTACGGTTACCTCAAGGACTATCCCCTCGAACGGCTGGTCCGCGATACGCGCGTGCATCAGATTCTCGAAGGCACCAACGAAATCATGCGCGTCATCGTGGCGCGCCACATTCTTTCTCAAGAGGCAGATTTACGATGAATGATCCCGTACTGTTCGAAGAACTCAACGGCCACTCGGGCAAGCGCATTGGCGTGGCCACACTGAACAGCCCGCAGACACTCAATGGGCTGTCGCTCGAGATGTGCCAGCAGCTGGATGCCCGGCTGAGCGCCTGGCATGCAGATGACGGGGTGGCTGCCGTCGTGATGCGGGGTGCGGGCGACAGGGCATTTTCAGCAGGCGGCGACTTGCATGGCCTGTATCGGGGCATGCTCGAGACGCCCGCAGGCAACGCCTGGGCCAATCAGGCTGCCCGGGATTTCTTCTCGACCGAATATCGCCTCGACTATCGCATCCATACCTACGGCAAACCCATCCTCTGCTGGGGCAACGGGATCGTCATGGGCGGCGGGGTCGGGCTTTTGCAGGGGGCAAGCCACCGGCTCGTGACGGAAACCACCCGCTATGCCATGCCAGAGATCACCATCGGCCTGTATCCCGACGTCGCCGGCACCTGGATGCTGGCGAACATGCCGCGCGGCATTGGGCTTTTTCTTGCCCTGACGGGCGCTCAGCTGGGCGCGGCCGACTGCCTGCACTACGGCTTGGCCGACCGCATGTTGTCGGCCCAATCCTATGCCGACGTTCTGCAGGGTCTGCAGGCGCTTCAGTGGGATGCCAGACCAGCAGCGCATGCCGCTCAGGTCGATGCGCTGCTCGACAGCCTGCAGATCACCCCAGACGGGTCCGGCCCGTTGCAAAAGTATGCAGCCATGATCCGCCAGATCTGCAACCGGTCCGATCTCGGGCAAATCGCGCAAGGCATCGGCGCGCTCGAGACGCACGAGGATCCCTGGCTGCAGCGGGCCGCCAGAACGTTCCTGGCCGGCTCGCCGGGTTCGGCGCGCCTGAGCATGGCCTTGCTCGAACACGCGCGCCATGCTTCTCTTGCGGATGTCTTTCGCACTGAATTCATCGCCTCTATCCATTGCTGTGCTGAGCCGGATTTTCGCGAGGGTATCCGCGCATTGCTCATCGACAAGGACAAATCACCCCGTTGGCAACCCGCGACGCTGGACCAGGCCACCGAGCAATGGGTACAGCGCTTCTTCGAGGCCCCCTGGCCGGATGGCGAGACCCATCCCCTGGCCGACCTCGGCCTCGAAGGGCGGCCAGAAACCGCTGAAACCTGCTGATCCCGCCACGATTTTCGTTCTCGCCACAAGGAGATATACATGAGCAGCACCATCGCATTCATAGGGTTGGGTCATATGGGCAGCCCCATGGCCCATAATTTGCTCAAGGCTGGCCATACATTGAAGGTATTCGATCTCGTGCCGGCGGCCGTACAGGGGCTCAAGCAGGCAGGCGCCAGCGCGGCAGAATCCGCTGCGCAGGCCGTCTCCGGTGTCGATGCCGTGATCACCATGCTGCCGGCCAGCCAGCACGTCGAAGGCCTGTATCTCGGCGAACAGGGGCTCTTATCGGCCATCGCCAAAGGCACGTTGGTCATGGAATGCAGCACCATTGCGCCGGAATCCGCGCGCAAAGTCTCCAGGGCCGCCGCCGAACGGGGCATACGCATGATCGATGCGCCGGTATCGGGCGGGACGGGCGGGGCCCAGGCCGGTACGCTCACCTTCATTGTCGGGGGCGCCGAAGCAGACCTGCAGGCGGCCCGCCCGCTGCTCGAGGCCATGGGCAAGAACATCTTTCATGCCGGCGAAGCGGGTGCGGGCCAGGTCGCCAAAATATGCAACAACATGCTGCTCGGCATCCTGATGGCGGGCACGGCTGAAGCATTGGCGCTGGGCGTGGCCAATGGCCTGGACCCAAAAACACTGTCCAATATCATTGCCAAAAGTTCCGGCCGAAATTGGGCCACGGAACTCTACAATCCCTGGCCTGGCGTCATGGAACACGCGCCCGCCTCGCACGAGTACGCCGGTGGATTCGGGGTCGATCTGATGCTCAAAGACCTGGGGCTTGCGGCCGAGGCGTCGATGCATGCGCGCGCCACGACACCGCTGGGTGAGCTGGCCCGCAATCTATATGCGCTGCACAGCACGCAAGGGCACGGGAAGCTCGATTTCTCGAGCATTCTCAAGCTGTATCACCAAAAGGGCTGACCCCAGCAGCGGCCTTGGCGTCAGGCCATCAGACGGCCATCAAGCCATTCGCACGGCCAGGATCGGGCCCTGCGCAGAACCTGACGCCAGTTGCAGCTCGGGCCCATCGGCCACCAGAGCCTCGACCGCGGCATAGACATGGCCATGCCAGACGCAGGCCTCGATCAGGCGCGCGACGGGTCGGCCAGAGCCCGCCGGCTCGAACAGGTCCGAGCCGGCGGCTGGGCCTGCGCCGGTACCCGGCCAGGGGCCATGGCCAGTGGCCAGCCGCCGCTTCACCGTACCCCGGTAGTGGCTGCGGGCGATGATTTCCTGGCCCGGATAGCAGCCTTTCTGGAAATGAATGGTTCCATTCAGATCCATGTTCAAGGAAGCCGGCAAGAACATCCCCTGGGTCGCCGCGCGAACCAGGGGCCAGCCGGCGAGAAGGCGGCCGGCTTGCCAACCGGCAGCGCCATCCGTGGGCCCGGCGGCTGACGGCGCCGCCGATGCCGCTGCCACATGCCAAGCCCAGGGGGATGCCGTGCTGGAACCGGGGCCTGAAATCCAGCAACCCGCATCATCTGCCTGTACCGTCCACGGAGGGGCCGAGTGCAGCCGCTCGGGCACGTGCTCGGCCCCCCGCATGCCAGCCACTTGCCCCCCTTCTTCGAGTGCGATGCGAACATCGGCGCGCATCACGTACCGCTGCATGCGCTGCTGCAGGTCTGCGGCCAGGTCGCTGGAGACCATGAAGCGCAATTCGTCTGGCCCCAGCGCCCAAAGAACGCCGCTGGCCAGAACCCGACCCTGTGCCGTACAGTAGGCGGCTGCGCGCGCGCGCCCAGGTTCCAGATCCAACACGGCCTGGGTGAGCTGTGCGTGCAGAAAAGCCCGGGCCTCCGAGCCCGCGAAATGCAGGCAGGCGACTTCGTCCAATCGCCACTGGCCATCCAGGCCCGATACCGGTTGAACGGGACGCGTGTTGTCGCAGGAAATCATTTGAACACCAGAACCAACGGATGAAGCTTCAATCATACCGGTCATCATACCGGTCTCGACGCCCCGCTGCCATGGCGGTGCTGAAGATTACAGTACACTGGCGAACATGAAAAAAATCCTCCAGTCCGCACTCTGGCTCATTGTGCTGGCGGTGCTGCTTGCCGCCATCGCCGTGGCCGCCGCGGCCTGGTGGGGTTGGCACCGCCCCGTGCCCATGCAGGCCCCCGTGGTGGACTACTTGATAGAGCGGGGCAGCACGCCGCGGCAGATCGCCCAGGCCATGCAGCAGGCCGGCATCGACGTGCAGGCCGATGCCTTCGTCGCCCTGGCCCGCTTCAGCGGCCAGGACAAAAACCTCAAGGCGGGTGCCTATGAGGCCCGACATGGCGATACACCGTGGCAGTTGCTGCAGCGCATGGTCAACGGCGACATGACGCTGGTGCGCCTGACCTTCCCGGAAGGCTGGACCTTCGCGCAGATCCGCGCCGCGCTGGACGCAAACCCCCAGGTGCGGCATGATACGCAGGGTATGGACGAATCCACTCTGTTGGCCGAACTGGGCCTGGATGCCCGCTCGGCCGAAGGCCTGCTTCACCCGGATACCTACGTGTTCGTGCCCGGCAGCTCGGACCTCGACATCCTGCGCCGGGCTGCCAGGGCAAGCCGGCAGATCCTGGACCAGGCATGGGCCGAGCGCGATCCCGACCTGCCGCTGGATGACCCGTATCAAGCCCTGATCCTGGCTTCGATCATCGAGAAGGAAACGGGCCATGGGGCAGACCGCGCCCGCGTCGCGGGCGTATTCACCAATCGCCTGCGCGCCGGCATGCCGCTGCAGACAGACCCATCCGTGATTTACGGCCTGGGTGCCGGTTACCATGGGCGCCTGCGTAAAAAAGATCTCCAGCGCGACACCCCCTGGAATACGTATACCCGAGCGGGCCTGCCACCCACGCCGATCGCCAATCCGGGCAAAGCGTCGCTCGAAGCCGCACTGCATCCGGAAAAGCACGGCTATTACTACTTCGTGTCCAGAGGGGATGGCACGAGCGAATTCTCTGCCAGCCTGGGCGCACACAACCGGGCGGTGAACAAATACATACTGAGCAAACCCTAAGCATGCGCCAATCTGCCTGTTTCATTTCACTCGAAGGCCTGGACGGGGCGGGGAAAAGCACTCACATCCCGTGGATGGAAACCCGTCTGCGCGCGGCCGGAATCCGCTTGTTGAGCACCCGCGAACCCGGTGGCACGCCGCTGGGCGAATCGCTGCGCGACCTGCTGCTGCATCACGACATGCAGGCGCGCACAGAGGCCTTATTGATGTTCGCGGCCCGCAACGAGCTTTGGCAGACGCGCATACAGCCTGCGTTGGCCCAGGGGCAGTGGGTGCTCTGCGATCGCCATATCGACGCATCCTACGCCTATCAGGGCGGCGGCCGGGCGCTGGGGTGCGAAGCGATACGGCAGCTGGACGCATGGGTCATGCGGGGCAGGGCACCCGATTGCACCTTGCTGTTCGACATCGCGCCCGATGTGGCCCGCAGCCGGTTGGGCCGGGGGCGCAACGGGTCGGATCGCTTCGAACAGGAATCCATGGCCTTTTTTTTGCGCGTGCGGCAAGCGTATCATGACCGGGCGGCCGCCGATCCCGGCCGGTTTCATGTATTGGATGGCAGCCTGCCCCTGGCCGCCATCCAGGCACAGCTAGACGCCGTGCTGCAACAGTTGATCGAAAGATTTCCGGCGCCTCCGGTGCCTGACGCCGTTTGATATGTTCACTCAATCCTTTCTCCCGTGGCAGGAAGAGACCGCGCGCCGCTGGCTCTCCGAACGCGAGCGCTTCGCACACGCCTGGCTGATTCATGGCCAACGCGGCACGGGCCAATTGCACTTTGCCCAGGCGGGGGCGGCGGCGCTGCTGTGCGAGCATCCGACTGACGGCGGCATGGCGTGTGGGCGCTGCCAGGCCTGTCGCTGGGTACAGGCCGGCAACCATCCCGACCTGCGCCGGATACGGCCGGATGCCATCGCGCTGGAAGAGGGCGAAGAGATAAACGCCGACAACAAGAAGCAAGCGTCGCGGGACATCCGTATCGATCAACTGCGCGCGCTGCTGCCTTGGTTCAATCTGGCGACCCACCGCGGCGGCTGGCGAGTGGCCTTGCTGTACCCGGCCGATACGCTGAACCCCACGGCCGCCAATGCCCTGCTCAAAACCCTCGAGGAGCCTCCAGAGCGCACCGCCTTCCTGCTGGTCTGCGACGCCCCGGATCGCCTGCTGCCCACCCTGGTATCACGTTGCCGCCGCTTGCATCTGCAGGCGCCCAAACCGACGCAGGCCCTGGAGTGGCTCCAGGCCCGGGGCGCCGCCCAGGCCGCCGAGCGCCTCGCGGCCAGTGGCGGCGCGCCGTTGCTCGCGCTCGACATGGCCACGGGTGCCGTCGTGCCGGAATTTCTGCAGATGTTCCTTTCGCGGGCGGGCCGCCAGGACGACGGGTCGGCGCTGGCGCACGCACTGTCGACACAGGACACGCTGGTCTGGGTCGACGCTTTTCAGCGCCTGTGGCTCGACATCCGGTTGGCCGCGCACGGCATACAGGCCCGTTATTATCCATCCATGCAGACGGAACTTACTCAGGCAGCGGATCGCCTGGACCCACAGGCCTGGGCCGACGTGGCGCGCTGGCTGGTAGAGCAGCGCCGCTTGGCACGCCATCCGCTCAACACCGGATTGCAGGCCGCCCATGCCGCAACCCGCCTGCTCTGCGCTTTTCGGAGTTGACGCCATGTATGTCGATTCGCACTGTCATCTGAACGATCCGGCCTTGTTGGCCGATTTGCCCCAGGTTTTCGCCCGCATGCGCAACGCCCGGGTCGAGCACGCGCTGGTCGTGGGGGTCAATTTGCGCGACTGGCCCGATTTGCTTGCGCTCGTCGAGCAGCATGCCTGCTTGCGGGCTTCGGTAGGCGTTCATCCGGCCAATGACCCGGAAGACGACGATGGCCTCGAGCCGACTTTACAAGATCTGCTCGACCGCACTCGACACCAGGCCGTGGTGGCCATCGGCGAAACCGGGCTGGACTATTACCGGCTGGCCGAGCCATCGCCCCAGCAACAGGCGCGGTTCCGGCTGCACATCCAGGCCGCCAACCAGACCGGGTTGCCGCTGATCATCCATACCCGGGCCGCAGCGGCGGATACCTTGCGGCTGATGCGCGAAGAGCAAGCGCATGGCGGCGTCATGCATTGCTTTACCGAAAACTGGGACGTAGCGCAGGCCGCCATGGATTTGGGGTTTTATATTTCGTTTTCCGGGATCGTGACCTTCAAGAATGCGCGCGAGATCCAGGACGTGGCCCGCCGTGTCCCCCTGGAGCGGATGCTGATAGAAACCGATGCCCCTTATCTCTCGCCCGTGCCCTATCGTGGCAAACTGAACGATCCGTCACGCGTCATCCACGTGGCCGAAAAAATTGCCGAACTGCGCGGTGTGCCCGTGGGCACCATTGCCGAGGCCACGACGCACAATTATTTCACCTTGTTCAAGAAAGCCGGCGCCTTGGCGGCCGCCTGATTCAGGGAGACATCACAATGGCTCACTCGATAATGAACCGGCATGCTTTACATAAACGCTGGCGTGCGGCACGGCACGCCTGGCGCAGCGTGCGCATGCCTTCCTCCGCGCGGTTTCGCCGCATCATAGGGCGGGGGCTGGCTGGCTGGCTGCTGGCTGGCCTGCTGCTCGGGCCGGCGGTTGGCCAGGTCGTACAAATACAGATCGACCCGCCAGCCGACTGGTGGTCGGCGATTCGCCGGGATGACGCCAGGACGGTGCAGGACATGCTTTTGCGTCGGGTGGATCCCGCTGCGCTGAACGATCAGGGCAACCCGGCCCTGACACAGGCGGCACGGGACCAATCCTGGCAGGTGTTCGACTTGCTCGCCACCACGGCGGGGGTCGACGTCGACCAGGCCAATGCCTTGAATGAAACGCCGCTCATGTACCTGGCCATCTTGGGGGAAACCGAGCGCGCAAAGAAGCTGATACAGGCCGGGGCGCAGGTCAATCGCCTGGGCTGGACGCCGCTGCATTATGCCGCCTCGAAGGCTCAGATGGGCATGGCGCAGCTGCTGATCGATCGAGGCGCCATCATCAACGCTCCGGGGCCTGACGGCACCACGCCGCTCATGATGGCGGCCCTTTCCGGCAAACAGGAGATGGCCACCCTGCTGTTGTCGCAGGGGGCGGATCCCACGATGTTCAATGTCACAGGGGAAACAGCCGTCGATTGGGCCAACAAGCAGAACCACCAACGCATGGCGGCCTGGCTGGCGGCTGAATCGCAAGCCTTTGCTGCGCGGCGTCAAGCCGGGGCGCAGGCGGCGCGGCCCCGGGCTGGCCACAGTATCGCCGAACTGCTGCCCCGGGGTATCCCAGGCTCGAACAGCATCGCATCCGAACTGCCGCAGCAGCAGGCGGCGCCTCGCAAGGATGAATCCTCTTTCTCGCGCTATTTCGACCTGGACCGGTTCGACCACACCCCGGCCGGGATGCAGTGAGATCCTTGGCGGGGCGGGGCGGCACGCTTAGCGGGTCGGCGGCAAGTAACGGGGGCGCAGAATGTCGCCGAGCTGGCTATAGGGGATCAGCAGCTCGGGCTGGCCCCAGGCATAGGGTGCGATTTCATAGGATTGATACTTGGCCACCAACCCCAGATCCGTCAGTGCTACGTTGTCGGTGGGCGCGAAAGGCCACATGCGGTTGAAGGCATCGGTATCGTCGACCTGATCCGCCTGTTTCTGCAGCCATTGGGCATGCGCGGCACGCAGTTGCTCGTTGAAGGCGCCTTGAGCCCCCGATTGCAGCAAGTCGCCAAGCGTCAGCACTTTTTCTGTGCGGTTGTCCCAGTTGATGAATTGCGTTCCGGTAATGCCATGGGCCATGCCGGTCTGGTACTGACCCGAGGTCAGTTCGAGTGTCGTCAGGTCGGCATTGCGGTACCGGGTACGGGCGATCAGATCGACTTCGTCGCGGGCCGCGGCAGTCTTCAGATAATAGGCCTCGAATTCCTCGATCGTCTCGTAGGGGGCGGGCCGTTCCTGGTCGAGCCAGGTCATGCCTGCCAGGGCATAATCGACCAACTGGGTCAGCTTCGGATGGCCAGGAAAGGCAAGCGAGTCCACCACCAGTTTCGGACACGTGCCTTCGCAGCCGGCCGGCAGCCGGGTGTAGCGCACGGGTTGGGTAAAGTAGCCCTGCGTGCTGGTCTCGTCGTCCAGTGCCGCTGGAACCAGCGAGAGGTCGTCTTGGGGGCCGCTCGCGCAGCCCGCCAGTACGGCACCGGCTACAGCCAGGGTGGCGGCCCGGCACAAACCCGCCAGGAAAAAACGCTTTGGCATGGCATCAGCCCTCGCGGTGAACCTTCAGGCCGGCAAAGGCCTGGGACACCGGCATCAGTTCGATGGTGTTGATGTTGACCCGACCGGGCCGGGTAGTGGCCCAGACGACGGCATCGGCGATGTCTTCGGCGGTCAGCGCGTCAGCGCCATCGTAGACGGCCTTGGCCAGGGCCGCATCCCCCAGGCGCACGAGCGAGAATTCAGTCCCGCAACACAGCCCGGGCTCTATGTTGGTGACCCGCACCCGCGTGCCCCAGAGGTCGGCCCGCAGATTCTGGCTGAGCTGGTGCACGAAGGCTTTGGTGGCCCCGTAGACGTTGCCGCCAGGGTAGGGGTGGACGCCCGCTATCGACCCCAGGTTGATGACGTGGCCCTGATTGCGGCGAACCATGCCGGGCAGTACGGCGTGTACCAGGCGGGTGAGCCCGAGCACGTTGGTGGCGATCATTTGTTCCCAATCCGCCAGGCTGGACTCCTGCGCTGGCGCAACCCCAAGGGCCAGCCCAGCGTTGTTGACCAGCACGTCGATGCCGTCGAACTGGGACTGAACCCAAGCCACCCCATGTTCTACGGCACTTGGGTCGGTGACGTCCATCACCAAGGGATGAAAATCCGCCCCTAGTTTTTCGCGCAGCTGCTCGAGCCGGTCGAGGCGCCGCGCGGCACCGACTACGGTGTATTTCTGTTCGATCAGACGCCCCGCAATGGCCGCTCCAAAGCCAGCCGACGCGCCCGTCACCAATGCAATCCCTGCCATGACAACCCCTTGTTCAACTGATCGAACTGGTGTGATACCAGCCAAAATCCTGATCCGTGTCTGATGATATCAGGATCCGGCACCCAGGATAAAATTCGCATAATGTATATTATGTAAAGTAATGGAAAGGCGATCCTTGTCGACAGGCGGTGCGAGGCCACCAGCAAAAACGCCAGCCGTGTGGGCTGGCGCTGCCTTTCAGCATGCAGAGATCTGACGGCGGGTATCAGTGCGGCGCACCGGCAACCAGCCATTCGACCACGACCGCGATGTCGGCATCGGAAATACCGACGTTGGGCGGCATGGGAATCGGACCATATACCCCGGAGCTGCCTTCTTTGATGTGTTTGGTGAGCACGGCCGCTGCGTCGGCCTGCCCCTTGTGCTTGGCGGCCACTTCTTCGTAGGCCGGACCAATGACTTTTTTGTCGACCGCGTGACACGCCAGGCAGGCATTTTTGGTCAGGATGGGGCTGACCTGGGCGTAGTCGGGTGCTGCCTGGACGGCAGACCCGAAAGCCAGCAGGGACAGGCTCAGTGCAACGACAGACAGTTTCATGGGCATGGTCTCCAAAGGTATCGAATGAGTGAGTGGGTTGGTCAGCCTGCATTACACCACGACTGACACGGGTATTGAAGGATAATCATACAGGCCGTGTAGGTATTTTCATTCCAACGCCAGAGCAGTTTATGATAAACGCTGTACGGGCCTCAGGAGCACAGTACCATGATACCGGGGCAGACATTACCTCATTGGTCTGTACGGACCTGGATCAACTGGTCCGACGACACCAAACCGCCCTCTTTCGAGCAGCTGCACGGCAAAGTCGTCGTCATCCACGCATTTCAGATGCTGTGCCCGGGCTGTGTGGCGCACGGCATTCCACAGGCCAAGGCCATCCACCAGGCCTTCCCGGCCGATCGGCTGCAAGTGCTGGGCCTGCACACCGTGTTCGAACACCATGATGCAATGACCGAAACCGCCCTCAGGGCGTTCATCCAGGAATACCGCATCCGTTTCCCGGTGGGGATCGACATGCCTGGCACCGAAGGCCAGCCCGTCCCCCAAACCATGCAGGCCTGGGCGCTCGAGGGCACCCCGACCCTGATCATTCTGGACGATCTGGGGCGCGTGCGGCTGAATCACCTGGGTCAGGCCGAAGACCTGCGTGTGGGCGCGATTCTGGGCCAGCTCCTGAGCGAAGCACAGTCTCGGGCTGCCGCATGAAGCCCGCCAGCAAGTCGATCGGAATGGGGAACACCAAGGTGGACGACTTGTCGCCGGCAACCTGCGTGAGCGTATCAAGATAGCGCAACTGCATGGCAGAGGGTTCGCTGGCCAGAACAGTAGCGGCTTCGGCCAGCGCCTTCGAGGCCTGCAGCTCGCCTTCGGCGTGGATGACCTTCGCCCGCCGCTCGCGCTCCGCCTCGGCCTGGCGCGCCATGGCGCGGATCATGGTTTCATTGAGGTCGATGTGTTTGATTTCGACGTTTGTGACCTTGATACCCCAGCCATCGGTCTGGGCATCCAGGATGGCCTGGACATCGGTATTGAGCTTTTCGCGCTCCGTCAGCATTTCATCGAGCTCGTGTTTGCCCAGCACGGCCCGCAGCGTGGTTTGTGCAAGCTGGCTGGTGGCCTCGTAGTACTGCTCGACCTGGATGATGGCTTTTGCCGGATCCACCACCCGAAAATACACCACGGCATTGACCCGTACAGATACGTTGTCACGTGAAATCACGTCCTGGGGCTCTACGTCCATGGTGACCACCCGCGTATCGACCCGGACCAGTTGTTGCAGGAACGGGATCACCACGATCAGGCCCGGCCCTTTGGTGCCCCCGTAGCGGCCCAACGTGAAGATGACCCCGCGTTCGTATTCGCGCAGAATCCGAAAGAGCCGCAGCAGCACGGTGAAGAGGAAAACCAGTACGACCAGGCTGATGAAAGAGCCCAGATTCAGAAACATCATCGCGTCACCTCGGTGTCTTGGTTCAAATGGCCAGACGAATGGTCTGACGAGTGGCCAGACGGCTCGACCTGAAGCACCAGGCCCTGCACGCTGCGCACCCGCACCGCCTGCCCGACCTGCAAGGGCGCCTTTGAGCGGACCTGCCAGACCTCGCCCCGCACCAGCGCCCAGCCCCGGCCGCGGCCATCGGTTTCCTGGGTGACCTCGCCCACCATACCGGGCAGCTCTTCGTTACCCCCCTGCGCCCTTTGGCGTTGGGCCTGGATGGCAATCACCGCGGCCAGCAGAAAGATCAGCAGCATCAGGCCCAACGCCCAGGCCGACTGCGAACCGAAATAGATCAACAACATGGCGCACCCTGAATGCGGACCGCCATGTGGCCGCCCCCCCTGCCCCGGATCGTTGCCGGCGGCTTCATGTCTGCAAGGCCCCCAGGACGCCCGCCAGGACGACCGCCTGATTGTGCTCGGTGTCGCGCGCGCCGTACAGCAGGGTCAAGGGCCGGCCATCGGCCTGGTCCAGCAGGGCTCGCAGGCGCGCCTGCGCTTCGGGTGCCTGCAGTTCCTTGAGGTAATCCTGGCGAAAACCGTCCCAGCGTTCGGGTTTGTGGCCGAACCACGTGCGCAGTGCCGTGCTGGGCGCCAGGTCTTTGTACCAGAGGTCGTACTGGAATGTGGCCTTGGAGAGCCCGCGGGGCCAGAGCCTGTCGACCAGGACCCGCAGGCCGTCGGCCTCTTCGGCCGCCTCGTAAGCCCGTTTGATGTGTATCGTACTTGCCATATGCGTCTATCCCCTGCCCCGTCGCGAGCCCATGCCGACCCATGTGGCCAGAATGCCGGTGGGCCCGCCTGGCCGCGCCCCGGCCGGAGCCGGGACTGGAGCCAAGGCCGCATACGGCCGCTCAGGCCTTGCTGGGATGGGTCATCTCCAGGGGCACTATCCATTCATCGTACTGCGCATCGGTGAGAAAACCCAGGGCCAGGGCCGCTTCACGCAGCGTACTGTGCTCTTTATGGGCCTTTTTCGCAATCGCCGCGGCCTTATCGTAGCCAATATGGCGATTCAGGGCGGTCACCAGCATCAGGTTCTTGTCGAGATTCTCTGCAATACGCGCCCGATTGGGTTCGATGCCCACGGCACAGTGTTCGTTGAACGAGAGGCAGGCATCCGCCAGCAGTTCGATGCTCTCGAGCACATTATGCACCATCACCGGCTTGTAGACATTCAACTGGAAGTTGCCTTGCGACCCCGCGAACGCCACGGCGGCATCATTGCCAAAGACCTGTACGCAGACCATGGTGAGCGCCTCGCACTGCGTGGGGTTGACCTTGCCCGGCATGATGGACGAACCAGGTTCGTTTTCGGGGATGTCCAGTTCGCCGATGCCGCAGCGCGGCCCGCTCGCCAGCCAGCGCACGTCGTTGGCGATCTTCATCAAGGCGCCAGCCAGCGTGCGCAGGGCCGCCGAAAGATTCACCAGCGCATCGTGCGCCGACAGGGCAAAGAACTTGTTGTCGGCGCTCTCGAAGGGCTGCCCCGTGATCTCGGAGATGTGGGCCGCGGCCCGCGCGCCGAATGCCGGATGCGCGTTCAGGCCGGTGCCGACCGCCGTGCCTCCGATGGCCAGGCTGTAGATACCGGGCATCGCCGCCTGCACGCACTCGAGCGCAAAATCGATCTGTGCCACCCACGCGCTGATTTCCTGCCCGACGGTGATGGGAGTGGCATCCTGCAGGTGCGTGCGCCCCGTCTTCACGATCTGCCCGGTATCCCGCGCTTTCTCGGCCAGCGTGTCGCGCAGCGTGCGGACCGCCGGAAAGAAACGGCCCTGCAGTTCGCTGGCCACGGCAATATGCATGGCGGTGGGGAACGTATCGTTGGACGATTGCCCCCGATTCACGTGATCGTTGGGATGTACGGGTGTCTTGGAGCCCATTTTGCCGCCCGCCAATTCGATGGCGCGGTTGGAAATCACCTCGTTGGCATTCATGTTGGACTGCGTGCCCGAACCCGTCTGGAATACCACCAGTGGGAACTCGTCATCGTGCTTGCCGAGAATGACCTCATCGGCGGCCCGGACGATCAGCGCGGCGGTCTCCTCTGGCAACTCGCCCAGCTCTGCGTTGGCCAGGGCCGCCGCCTTCTTGAGGATCCCCAAGGCGCGGATCATGGGTGCCTGCCAGCGAAAGCGCGCGACCCCGATCGGGAAATTCTGAATGGAACGCTGCGTCTGCGCGCCCCAATAGTGGGTGGCTGGAACCTCGATGGCACCCATCGAGTCAGTTTCGGTGCGGCAGTCAGCCATGATGAAATACTCCTGGAAAATACAAGGTCTGGAGGGATGGAGACAGGGTGCCGTCAGGGATGGCCCGCTTTGAAAACGCGGGCCCAGGCACTGGCGACGTCAAGCATGCGATGGGCAAAACCCCATTCATTGTCGAACCAGAGCAGCATGTTCGCAAAATGGCCTTGATTGACGCTGGTCTGGCCCTGGTCGATGATGACAGAGTGCGAATCATGAATGAAGTCCACCGACGCGTGGGGTTGGCGCGTGCAGGCGAACAGGTCGGGGTGCATACGGGCCGATTCTTCGAACAGCGCGTTCAAGGCCTGCACAGTGGTGGGCTGCTCGAGGTGCACGACCAGGTCGATAGCCGACACATTGTGGATGGGGACGCGGATGGCCTTGGCCTGTATCCGGCCGGCCAGATGCGGCAGCAGCCTTTCCACGCCCGCTGCCAGGCCCGTGGCCACAGGTATGATGGACTGCATGGCCGAGCGTGTGCGGTGCAAGTCGCTATGGTGATAGCCATCGATCATGGGCTGGTCATTCATGACCGAATGCAGGGTGCTGAGCATGGCGCTGCGCACGCCGAGATGCCGATCCAGCACATCCAGCACCGGCACACTTGCATTGGTGGTGCAGGATGCCGCCGAAACGATGCGCTGATCGCGGCTCAGGCCCTGTTCATTGATGCCGTACACCACAGTATGATCGACGTCCTCGGCGCTGTGCGTCGGGTGGGAGACCAGCACCTTCGGGCAGCCAGCGGCGATGAAGCGTTCCAGAGCCTGCCGGGTGGCATAATGCCCCGAGCATTCGAACAGCAGGTCGGGGGCGATGTCATGCCAAGGCACCCGAGCCGGCTCGGGCTCATGCGTCACGGCGATGCGGTGCCCATTGATCACCATGGCGTTGGGCAGGGCCTCGACCGTACCCGGAAAGGGCCCGTGCGTGGAATCGAAGCGGGTCAGGTGGACCATGGCGTCCAGGTCGGCCGGCTCGTTGATGGCCACGACCTGCATGTTCTGGTGATGGGGGGATTCAAGTAGCGCGCGCAGCACGCAGCGCCCTATTCTTCCGTAGCCGTTGATGGCAATGCGCAAGGCGTTAGACATGACAGAAACAAAACGAGTCGCAGTATGCGGCAATGGCCAGTAGTCTAACCGACCCCTGAGATGGCTGCCAGTTCTACACCGAACCGGTGGATCCGGTGGTATAACATGCTTGATGTTCACGTCTCACATGGAACCCAGATGAAGCTTTATTATTTTCCCGGTGCGTGCCCCCTGGTGACCCACATCGTCCTCGAATGGATCGGCAAGCCCTACGACACGCAACGGCTCACTCGCGAAGAAACCAAAGAACCCGCCTATCTCGCGCTCAACCCCGAAGGGCTGGTGCCCACCCTGGTCGATGGGGATTTCGTCCTCACGCAAAGCGCGGCCATCCTCGAATATCTGGCTGAACTGAACCCGCAAGCCGAGCTCCTCGGCGACGACCCGGTCAGCCGTGCCGAAACCCGCCGCTGGCTCAGTTTCTGCAACTCAGACATGCACCGCACGTTCGGTCTGATTTTCGGCGCATCGAAATTCAGCGATGGCAATGAAGCCGCCGCCCAGACGCTTTCAGCCAAAGCCACCGACATGCTGCGCAGTTTCTTTGCCATCGCCAACGACCGCCTGCGCGGGCGCGATTGGCTCACTGGCCAGCGCTCGGTGGCCGACCCCTACCTGTATGTTCTGCTGCGTTGGGCGCATGCCAAAGAGGTCCCTGTCGATGACTTCGCCGAGCTGACCCGATTCTATGCCCGCATGGAGCGCGATCCGGGCGTACAGGCCGCCCTTCGGGCCCAGGGCCTGGCCTGAAAAACCCAGGGCCCTGGCTTCCCACCCAGGGCTTGGCCTGATGCCGGGGCCCTGTCAGGCCCCCAGATAGGCTTTGCGCACATCGTCGTTGACCAGCAGGTTTGCCCCCGTGTCGGACATGACGACCTGGCCCGTCTCGAGCACATAGCCGCGATCGGCGACCTGCAAGGCCTTGTTGGCATTCTGCTCGACCAAAAACACGGTGACGCCTTCATCGCGAATGGTGCGGATGATGTCGAAGATCTGTGCAATGATCAGGGGCGCCAGGCCCAGCGTGGGCTCGTCGAGCAGCAGCAGCCTGGGGCGCGTCATCAGGGCCCGCCCAATGGCCAGCATCTGCTGCTCGCCGCCGGACATGGTCCCCGCGCGCTGGCTGGCGCGTTCTTTCAGGCGAGGGAACAGTTCGAAGACGTGCGCCATGCTGTCTTCGGTCTGGCTGCGGTTGAGAAAAAACGCCCCCATGTTCAAGTTCTCGTAGACGGTCAGGTCCGGGAACACGCGCCGGCCTTCGGGTGATATGGCCATGCCCATCTGCATGATGACGTGGGTGGGCAGCTCGGTGATGTCCTCGCCCAGGAAAGTGATCCTGCCGGCGCGTGCACGGGGGTTGCCGCATACGGACATGAGCAGGGTCGTCTTGCCTGCGCCATTGGCACCGATCAGGGTGACGATCTCGCCTTCATTGACTTCGACCGACACCCCGTCGAGCGCCTGGATGGCGCCATAAAACGTACTGACGTTTTCAAGCTTGAGCACCCTTATTCCCCCAGATAGGCTTTGATGACCCGTGGATCGCGGCGCACGTCATCGGGTAAGCCGGTCGTGATCGGTTTGCCGTGCTCCATGACCAGAATGCGGTCCGACACCCCCATGACCAGGCTCATGTCGTGCTCTATGAGCAACACGGCCACATCGTACTCCCGGCGCAGTTGGTCGATCAGGGCCTGCAGATCGCGTTTTTCCTGGGGGTTGAGGCCCGCCGCCGGTTCGTCGAGCATCAGAGCCGCGGCTTGGTGATCATGCAGCGCGCGATTTCGAGGCGCCGCTGGTGCCCATAGGCCAGGTTGCCGGCTTCCCGATTGGCATACTGGCGTATACCCATGAAATCCAGCCACTGGACGGCATGCTGTTTGGCCTCGGTTTCGGAATGTCGAAACGAGGGCAGCTTCAGCAAACCCTGTATGAGCCCGGTTTCCATATGCGTATGCTGGGCCACCAGCAGATTCTCGAGCACCGTCAGACTCTTGAACAGGCGCACGTTCTGGAAGGTGCGCACCAGGCCGTGGCGTGCCACCTTGTGGCTGGGCAGCCCGGTGATCGGGTGTCCGTCCATGGTGATCGCACCCGTCGTGGGTTTGTAGAACCCCCCTACGCAGTTGAAGACCGTGGTCTTCCCTGCCCCGTTGGGCCCGATGATGGCAAAGACCTCGTCGCGATGGACCTCGAATTCGACCTGATCGACGGCCAGCAGGCCGCCAAAGCGCATGGTCAGCCCGCTGACGCTCAGCAATGGATCGCTCATGATTCCAGCTCCACTTGCGGGCGCTTCATGGGCAGCAGCCCCTGCGGGCGCCACACCATCATGACCACCATGACCAGACCGAAGATCAGCATCCGGTATTCGGCGAACTCGCGGGCGATCTCCGGCACGACGGTCAGCAGCACGGCGGCCAGGATGACGCCGACCTGCGAGCCCATGCCCCCCAGCACCACAATGGCGAGAATCAGGGCGGATTCGATGAAGGTGAACGACTCCGGGTTGACCAGGCCCTGGCGCGCCGCGAAGAACGCCCCCCCGAACCCCGCGAACATGGCCCCCATGGTGAAGGCCGACAGCTTGATATTGCGTGGATTCAGGCCCAACGAACGGCAGGCGATCTCGTCTTCGCGCAGGGCTTCCCAGGCGCGCCCGATCGGCATGCGAATGAGCCGGCTGGTGACGAACAGCGTGATGAGCACCAGGATGAGGGCCAGCAGGTAGAGATAGATGACCACGTCCTGGCTGTTGAACGGAATCCCGAAGGCCTCGTGGAACGTGGGCGAGCCGTCGAGTGAGCGCCGTGTGAGCTGATAGCCGAAAAGCGACGGCTTGGGAATGCCCGACACCCCATCCGGGCCCCCCGTGAAATCGTACAGGTTGATGAGCAGCAGGCGGATGATTTCGCCGAAACCCAGGGTCACGATGGCGAGATAATCGCCGCGCAGGCGCAGTACGGGGAAGCCCAGGATATAGCCAAAGAAGGCGGACACCAGGCCCGAAAACGGCAGCGCCTCCCAGAAGGTCCAGCCCAGCCAGTGGTATAGCAAGGCATACGTGTAGGCACCGACTGCATAAAAGCCCACGAAACCGAGATCGAGCAGCCCCGCATAGCCCACCACGATGTTCAGGCCCAGGCCGAGCATCACGTAGATCAACACCAGTGTGGCGATATCCACTTGGGCGCGCCCGGTAAAGAAAGGCCAGACCAAGGCAAACAGAACCAGCACCAGGATGACTTTCCGGCGCACGGCGTCGGTGATCGGCGGCACCCTGAAATGGCTGACCCCGGTCTTGCGAAGTTTCCAGAGCGGGCGCAGCATCTGCACGACGAAAATGATCAGCATGCCGCCGATGATCATCGTCCAGTCGGGCTGCAGGTAGGTTTCCTGGCCGCGTCGCAGTATCTGCAGGCCAAATACCGGCGCGATGATGATCCCCGCCATCAGGGCTGCGATCAGGGCGTTCTTGATATGTTGACTCATCAGACTTTCTCAACCTCGGGTTTGCCCAACAGCCCCGTGGGACGGAACAGCAGGATCAGCACGAGCAGCAGAAATGCAACGATGTCCTTGTATTGTGACGAGATGAAGGCCGCGGCAAAGGTTTCTGCCAGCCCCAGCAGCACCCCGCCCAGCATGGCGCCCGGAATGCTGCCGATGCCGCCCAGCACTGCCGCCGTAAAAGCCTTGATGCCGGCAATGAAGCCGATGAACGGATTCAGCTTGCCGATGGCCAGGGCGATCAACACCCCCCCGACGGCTGCCAGCATGGCGCCAATCACGAACGTGACGGAAATGATGCGGCTGGTGTCGATGCCCAGGAGATTGGCCATCTTGAGGTCCTGCGAACAGGCCCGCGACGCCTGGCCAGTGCGGGAATACTTGATGAACAGGGACAGGCCGACCATCATGACGATGGTCACCAGAATGATCATGATGCGCGAATAGGGCGCCGTCACGGTGAAGTCGCTGGTGCCCAGCGTGAATTCGAACGACCCGGTGATCAGCGACGGCACCGCCATGTCCCGGGCGCCCTGCCCCGTGGCCACCCAGTTCTGCAGAAAGATGGACATGCCGATGGCCGAAATCAGCGGCACGAGCCGTGGACTGTTGCGCAACGGCGCGTAGGCGATCTTTTCAACTGCAAAGCCATAGACCGCCGTTACCAGCACGGCCACGACCAGCATGGCCAGCACCATCAGCGGAATGGGGACGCCGCTGCCCACGCCAATGGCCGAGAGCGTGACCAGCCCGACATAGGCGCCGATCATGTAGATCTCGCCGTGCGCGAAATTGATCATGCCGATGATGCCATAGACCATGGTGTAGCCAATGGCAATCAAGGCATAAATGGCGCCCAGCGACAAGCCGTTGAACAGCTGTTGCGTCAATAGGGGGAGCAGGTCGGACATGGTGGATGGGGGTTGGTCTGTAGGACACCCGGCCCTTGCGGGCCCGGGCGGAAGAAGCCCCGGCGCGTGCCGGGGCTGACCGAGCCCGTCAGGGCTGGATCTGGGTCATGTTGCCGTCGGCGTCCCATTGGAACACGGCGAATTCGAACTGTTTGAGGTCTCCTTTGGCATCGTAGTCGACCTTGCCGATGACCGTATCGAAACTGTGTTCGTGCATGTAGTCGGCCACCTTGGCTGGATCCGCGCCAACGGCATTGATGGCATCGGCCAGTATCTGCATGGCCGCATACGCCGTCATGGTGAATGCGCCATCAGGGCTGCGATTGTATTTCTTGAACTGCTCGAGCACCGCTTCGTTGCCTTCACGTTTGGTGAAGTCGGCCGGCAGCGTGGTCAGGAGCTTGTCGATCGCCGGCCCGGCAAGCGCCACCAGGTCTTTGTTGGCCACCCCTTCGGGGCCCATGAATTGGACATCCAGGCCTTGTTCCCGGGCCTGGCGCAACAGCAGGCCGAGTTCCGGGTGATAGCCGCCGAAATAGACCAGATCGGGACCCAATGCCTTGAGCTTGGAGATGACGGCAGAATAATCGCTGTCGCCCACGTTGATCCCTTCGAACATGGCGATGTTCACGCCGCCTTTTTCGAGGGTTTTCTGCACCTGCGTCGCCACCCCCGAGCCGTAGGTTTGCTTGTCGTGCAGGATGGCCACTTTTTGCGGCTTGAGCTGGTCGATGATGTACTGGCCGGCAAAAGGGCCTTGCTGATCGTCGCGGCCAATGGTACGGAAGAAGTAATGCGGCTTGATCGTATCGGTGACGAGCGGCGACGTGGCGCCCGGGGTGATGGCCACAATGCCTTCCTGCTCGTAGACGTTGACGGCAGGTACCGTGGTACCCGAGCAAGCGTGCGCCACGGCAAACTGGGCGCCGGCGTTGACCACACGGTTGGCCGCTGGTACCGCCTGCTTGGGTTCACAGCCATCATCGATGAGCAGGGGTTCGATCTGCATGCCCTGGATGCCGCCCGCCTCGTTCATGGCATCGATGGCCGTCAGCGCGCCTGCCTGGATCTGGTCGCCATATTGGGTGTTGGGGCCTGTCATGGGTTGCGGGATGCCGATCTTGAGCGTGTCGGCCTGAACGCCCGCAGCCAGCGACATGGCGCCAAAAGCAAGCAGTATGGGGGTGATGCGCAATGTAAGCTTCATTCGGTAGTCTCCGGTAGAGGCGCCGCTGGCTGAACGAGGACCCTTTTAGGGAAATGGCCAGGGGCACCAAGCCTGTGTGATTGCTTTCCGCCCTGAGCGGCAGGCGTATTCTGAAGGCTTTAGCGGCACACTGTCACTTCGGTAATTCCCTTATTTCAGCTGGCCGGCCTTCAGCTGGCCGGCCGCGCGAGGTTCCACATCAGCGCCCTGAATGGCGCCAACATGAGCAGATTCACCAGCAACTTGACAGCCAGGTCACCCACGAGAAGCGTCGTCCAGGGAACGTCGGTACCGGCAAATGCGATGGCAAAAAAGGCGACGGTATCGAATACGGCGGCGATGGCGCCACCGATGAAGGGCGCGCGCCACCAGCGCTGGTGGCGTAAACGGTCGAAGATGGTGATGTCGGTGAGTTGGGCAATCAGGAAAGCACTGCCCGACGCCAGGGCAATGCGCGGGCTGGCCAGCCAGACCGAGGCGACCAGCGCCGCCGCGAACCCGCCATAGACCACGCGCCGTGCAGCGCGCGGGCCAAACCGCCGGTTGAGTACGTCGGTGACGAGAAATGACACGGGATAGGTGATGGCCCCCCAGGTGAGCCAGGGGTTGATCGGGTACTGGACCAGGATGTTGGAACCCACGACGATGGCGACCATGCAGGCAAACGCGACCCCGAACTGGCGCGTGGACATGGCGGAAAAATGCGTCATGAGGCGTATTGCCCGGCAAGTTCGCGCGCGCGGCGCGCAGCGGCGGCCACCGCCTGATGAATGATGGCGGCCTGATCATGGGCCTGGAAGACTTCCAGGGCGGCGGCCGTCGTCCCCCCGGGAGAGGTCACGCGCTCGCGCAGCACGGCTGGGGAATCGGGCGACAGGCTGGCCAGCTGCGTCGCGCCATTGAAGGTGGCCAATGCCAGCATGCGGGCCTGCTCGGCCGACAGGCCCTGCTGGATGCCCGCAGCGATCAGCGCCTCGAGAAACAGAAACACGTAGGCTGGACCACTGCCAGAGACCGCCGTGACGGCATCGATGGCGGCGTCATCGGCCACCCACAGGATTTCCCCCACGGCCGACAGCAGGTCTTCTGCCAACTGGCGATCTGCCGTATCGACACCGGCGAGCGCCATCATGCCCGTGATGCCCGCAGCGATCAGCGCGGGGGTATTGGGCATGCAGCGCACCACACGGGTGAAGGGCCGTTCGGGCGCCCCCAGCCACTGGGAGAGCGCTTGTGCCGGGATGCCCGCGGCAATGCTGATGACCAGCGTATCGGGTTGCAGCCAGGGCCGGCATTGCTGGACGACCTGCGCCATGATTTGTGGCTTGACCGCAAAAAACCAGACACGGCTTGCAGCCAGGTGGGCATCGGGTTCGGCAGCGACCGTAGTGCCCATGCCCTGCCAGTGCGCCCGTGTGGCCGCGACGGGATCGATTACGTGCACATGGTTGGCCGCACAACGCCGCCCGATCAGGCCGCTGGCCAGCGCACCGGCCATGTTGCCGCCCCCGACGAGGGCCAGAGTGAATTCTTCTTTCATGGATGTATTGTATGAAAGAAGTGGCACTTTGGTGAATTGAAAAGCGGTGCCCCGAAGGGCACCGCGAAATCCGGGCGCGATGCGCCCGGATACCTGGCAATGCCAGGGTCAGTCGAAGACCGACTTGCTGCCGTCGGCGTGCCAGGTGAAGACATCGAACTTGAAGGATTCGAGGTCACCCTGGTCGTTCCAGGAAATCTCGCCGATCGGCGTCTTGACCGAATTGGCATGCAGCCATTCCGCCACCTTGGCCGGATCGTCCTGACCGGCCCCTTTGATGCCGTTGGCAATGGCATCGACAGCTGCGTATGCCGTGAGCTGGAATGCGCCGCCCGGGTCGCGGTTCTTGTCTTTGAACGCTTTGACGATCGCTGCGTTGGCAGGATCCGTGGTGAAGTCGGCCGGCAGGGTGACCAGCATGCCTTCGACGGCCGGGCCGGCAATGGCATTGATGTCTGGGTTACCCACCCCTTCAGGCCCCATGAACTTGGCCTGCACGCCTTGTTCGGCCCCCTGGCGCAACAACAGACCCATTTCGGGGTGATAGCCGCCGTAATAGACGAAATCCGCCCCCGACGACTTCAGCTTGGTGATGACCGCTGAATAATCGCTGTCGCCGGCGTTGATGCCTTCGAACAGCACGACATCGATGCCGGCTTTTTCGAGATCATTCTTGACGGCCTGGGCGATGCCTTGCCCGTATGACTGCTTGTCGTGCAGGACAGCCACCGCCTTGGGCTTGACCCGGTTCTTGATGAAGTCGGCGGCGGCAGGACCTTGCTGGTCATCCCGGCCGATCGTGCGGAAAATGGTGTCGTAGCCCTTGCCATCGGTGACCGCCGGCGAAGTGGCCGAGGGCGTGACCATGACCACCCCTTCGTTGTTGTACACCGGCGTGGCGGCAATGGTGGCGCCGGAGCACACATGGCCGACGACATAGTGGATTTTTTCATTGACCACCCGGTTGGCCACGACGGGCCCCTGCTTGGGTTCGCAGGCGTCGTCCATCACGACGACCTCGAACTGGTTGCCCAGCACGCCACCTGCGGCATTGATGGTCTCGACGGCTGTGTCCACCCCTTCTTTGACCATGTCGCCGTACTGGGTCAGTGCGCCGGTATAAGGCCCGGCAACAGCGATGCGGATGGTGTCGGCCTGCGCAGCGGAAGAAAGCATCAGGCCGGTGGCCAGGCCCAGCGCGATTGCCATCGGCGTAAAGCGTACGTTCATAAGACCTCCTGTAAATGACCCGAAAAGAATACACGAAGGCCCTGCTTCGCGGGTAGTGCCCTCGATGGGGGTTTACCCCCGGAAGCCGGGCGCCTGCCGCTGCAGATGGCGTCAGGCCAACATGCTGCGCAGCATCCAGGCGTTCTTTTCGTGGATGTCGAGCCGTTGCGTGAGCAAATCGGCCGTGGGCTGGTCGTTGACTTCGTCGGCCATGCGAAATGCACTGCGGGCCGTACGGGCCACGGCCTCGTTGCCGTCGACCAGCATTTGCAGCATGCCCTGGGCGTTGGGCACCGAGGTGGGTTCGGCAATGGAACTGAGCCGCGCGTATTCGGCATACGTGCCTGGGGCATAGTGCCCGAGCGCGCGAATGCGTTCGGCGATTTCGTCGAGCGCCTGCCAGATTTCGGTGTATTGCGTCATGAACAGGTTATGCAAGGCGCTGAACATGGGCCCCGTGACATTCCAGTGGAAGTTGTGCGTCATCAGGTACAGCGTGTAGGTGTCGGCCAGCGTTTTGGAGAGCTCGGCCACGACGGCGGCGCGATCTTCTGCGGAAATCCCGATATCGATGGGCAGGCCGCTGGGCGGGGCGATCTGAGCGGATGGATTGTTGGTTTTGGCCATTGAGATCTCCTTGTGGGAATGACGGACAGCCCCAGAATAGCACGCCTTGAAGTCGGTGGATGCCCTGTGTGACGGCGCGCGCGGAACGTCGGGCGAGCAGGGGCTCAGGCTTCGGCCGCCGCGCTGGCCGGCTCGCCTTCGAGCAGTTCGATACCCGGCATGCCGCAGCCTCGTATGGCTTGTACCAACGCCTCGATGGCGGCCAGACGCGGATAGCTTCGACGCCACACGAGCACGACGCGCCGATCAGGCACGGGCGGCTCGAATGGCACGAAACGCAATAGGCTGCTTTCCGCCCCCTGCACCCCCAGGGCGCTGGCCGGCAGCACCGTGATGCCAATGCCCGCCGCCACCATGTGCCGGATCGTCTCCAGCGACGAGCCTTCGAAAGTCCGTTGAATGCCTTCGCTGGTCGCCGAGAATCGCGACAGCTCGGGGCAGACTTCGAGGACCTGATCGCGAAAACAGTGCCCGGTGCCCAGCAGAAGCATGGTTTCTTCTTTCAGCTGCCCAGCCGGTATGCGCGGCCTGCTCACCCATGGATGTTCGTGCGGCAGCGCCACGAAAAACGGCTCATCATAGAGCTCGCACTGCGCAAGGCCGTTGTCCGGGATGGGCAAGGCGACGATCGCGCAGTCGATCTCCCCCTGGCGCAGCAGTTCGAGCAGGCGGGCCGTATAGTTCTCTTGCAACAACAGCGGCATCTGCGGCGTGCGGCGAATCTGCTCGGGCACCAGCCATGGCAGCAGATACGGACCGATAGTGTAGATCACGCCCACGCGCAGCGGCCCCACCAGGGGATCCTGCCCTTGGCGCGCGATTTCGCGCAAATTGGCACTTTCTTCCAATATTTTCTGGGCTTGGGCCACCACCCGCAGCCCGATCGGCGTCACGCCGACCTCGGCCCCGCCGCGCTCGAAAAGGACGACCTCGAGCTCATCCTCGAGCTTGCGTATCGCCACCGAGAGCGTGGGCTGGCTGACAAAGCATGCTTCGGCGGCGCGCCCGAAATGACGTTCGCGTGCCACCGCCACAATGTATTTCAGTTCGGTCAAAGTCATATCTTCAAACCCATTCTGCAGCGTCGACTTGCCGTACCCGGCAACCGGGCAGCGCTTCAGCCGCGCAAATACTGCAACACGCCCGACATCCAGCGTTCCTGGTGGGCCTGCGCGTGCTGCGGATAGGCCCGGCGCAGGCACACTGCGAGATCTCGGGCCAGTTCAAGCAAAGTTTCATCGGCCTCGAGATCCGCAAAACGCAGCAAGGCCTGTCCGGATTGGCGCACGCCCAGCAATTCTCCGGGCCCGCGCAAGGCCAGGTCGCGGCGCGCAATCTCGAAACCGTCGGTCGTTTCATACAAAGCGCGCAGACGATCACGCGCGATCTGCGACAGGGGCGGGTGATACAGGAGGATGCAGGCCGACGGACGGGTTCCCCGCCCAACCCGCCCACGCAACTGGTGCAGTTGGGCCAGCCCGAAGCGCTCGGCCTGCTCGATCACCATCAGCGAAGCATTGGGTACGTCCAGCCCCACTTCGATCACCGTCGTGCTGACCAGCAGATCCAGCAGGCCGGCCCGAAAGGCCTCCATGACTTCGGTTTTTTCGGCGGCCGGCAGGCGTCCGTGCATGAGGCCCACCCGCAGGTCCGGCAAGGCCACTTCGAGTTGCGCATGGGTATCGACGGCCGTTTGCAACTGCAGGGCTTCGCTCTCCTCGACCAGCGGGCATACCCAGTACGCCTGGGCGCCCCCGCGCAAGGCCGCGCCGACGTGCTCGACGATCTGCGCGCGGCGCCGGTCATCGAACAGGCGCGTGCGAACCGGCTGGCGTCCCGGCGGCATCTCATCGAGTACGGAAACGTCCATGTCGGCGAAAAATGCCATTGCGAGGGTCCGTGGAATGGGCGTGGCGCTCATGCTCAATTGATGGGGAAGCACACCATCGGCCGCCCCTTTGGTACTCAGGGCGAGACGCTGTCCCACCCCGAAGCGGTGCTGCTCATCGCTGATCACCAGGCCGAGATTCCGATAGCGCACTTTTTCCTGGATCAAAGCCTGGGTGCCCACGAGCAGGCGGGTCTGCCCGGACGCCACGGCCTCGAGGCTGTGCCGTCGTTGGGCGGCTGGCACGCTGCCACTGAGCCAGGCCGGTGGCACGCCAAGGGGTTCCAGCCATTCGTGCAGCTTGCGGTGCAGTTGCTCGGCGAGTATTTCGGTGGGCGCCATGACGGCCACCTGGGCGCCGGCCTCGATCGCCTGGGCGCAGGCCAGCGCGGCCACCAGGGTCTTGCCGCTGCCCACATCCCCTTGCAGAAGACGATGCATGGGGTGGCGGCGCTGGAGATCCTGCCGGATCTGTTCAGCCGCCCGGCGCTGGGCACCGGTTGGCTGGAATGGCAGCCGCTCGAGCAGACGTTGGCACAAGGTGCCGGAAGCCACCAGCGGCTGGGCGCGCAAGGCCTGGCGCGCGGCCCGGGCATCGGCCAGTGCCAGCTGCTGGGCCAGCAGCTCGTCGAACTTGATGCGTCGCCAGGCCGGGTGGGTCCGGGCCTGCAACGCCTGGGCGTCGACGTCCCGGCCCGGGTGGTGCAGCAACCGCAGGCTGGGTTCGAAGGCGGCCAGGCGATGGCGCTCGAGCACCGGTGCCGGCAGGGTGTCCGACAGGTCGGCAGCGTCCAGCGCCTGATTGATCGCCTTGCGCAGACTGGCCTGTGACAGGCCCTGGGTCGTAGGATAGACGGGCGTCAGCGTATCCGGCAGCCGGGTATCGGGGTCGGAGACCCGGGGATGCATGATTTCGAGCCCATTGAAGCCCTGCCTGACTTCGCCCCGCACCCGGACCCGTCGCCCCTGCGCCATCCGCGTTTGCAGACCCGGATAGACGTGCACCCAGCGCAGATTCAGCCGCCCCGTGGCATCCGCCAGCAAGGCCTGCAGCTCGCGCCGTGGCGCGGAATGCTGATGACAGGCCAGGACCTCGCCCTCGAAGACGCCGTATGCGCCGATCTCGGCCCGGGAGATCGGCGTGATCGTGGTGTCGTCCTCGTAGCGCAGCGGCAGATGCGTGACGAAATCCGCGGGGGTGCGCAAGCCCAGACGCTCGAACAGCCGGGCCTGACGGTTGCCTGGAGCGCCGGCCGAACGCGTCGCTGGACGCTGGCCGCGAGCCTGGACCAAGGCGGCGGGGCGAGTCAGAGGGCCAGGATGGCCTCGACCTCGAACTGGGCCCCCTTGGGCAGGCTGGCCACGCCAAGCGTGGAGCGCGCAGGATAGGGTTGCGGAATGAGCTCGGCCATGATGGCATTGGCGCTGGCGAACTTGCTCAGGTCGGTGAGGAAGAGGGTCAGTTTGAGGATGTTTTCGAGCGAGCCTCCAGCTGCTTCGACCACCGCCTGCAGGTTGGCGAACGATTGCCGCACCTGGCCCTCGAAATTTTCGGAGACCAGCTCGCCGGTGCCGGGCTCGAGGCCGATCTGGCCGGACAGGAAAATCAGCCGGCTGCCGGCGGGTGTAGCGACCCCTTGCGAGTAAGGGCCCACGGCAGCAGGCGCGCTGTCGGTATGGATGATGTGTTTGGTCATAAAGATCCGCCAGAATTGTTCAACTATCAGAGTTTAACGACCCATAGCAAAGAATTAAAGCCATGGGGTCAGCGTTCAGCGAAAGCGCGCTCGAACACGTAATCGCCCGGTTCCCCTACGCCGGTGGACACCACGAAGCCACGCGCATCCAGCATGGCCCGAATATCGGCCAGCATGGCTGGGCTGCCGCAGACCATGGCCCGGTCCAGGGCGGGATCCAGAGGCGGCAGGCCGATATCCGCAAACAGCTGCCCGCTTTCTACCAGGGTGGTGAGCCGCCCCTCGTTCTTGTACGGCTCGCGCGTGACCGTCGGATAATAGATCAGTTTTTCACGTACCATCTCGCCTAGGTATTCGTCTTCGGGCAACTGCTTCTGGATGAGATCGGTATAAGCCAGTTCGCTGATGAAGCGGACCCCGTGCATCAGCACCACGTGCTCGAACCGGTCATAGACGTCTGGATCCTGGATGATGCTCAGGAACGGCGCCAGGCCCGTGCCCGTGGCAAACAGATACAGGTTGCGCCCCGGCTTGAGGTCGTCGACCACCAGGGTCCCGACGGGCTTGCGACTGATCAGCACCCGATCGCCGGGCTTCAGGTGCTGCAGACGCGACGTCAGTGGCCCATTGGGTACTTTGATGCTGAAGAACTCCAGATTTTCCTGGTGATTGGCGCTGGCAATACTGTAGGCTCTGAGCAAGGGTTTGCCATCGACCTCCAGGCCGAGCATCACGAAATGGCCGTTGTTGAACCGCAGGCCCGGATCGCGGGTGGTGGTGAACGAGAAAAGCGTGTCGTTCCAGTGATGCACGCTGAGTACTTCCTCGGTACGAAAAGCAGCCATGGCAGTATCCTCAAAGGGTGTAATACAGGTCGAACTCGACCGGATGGGGGGTCATGCGCAAGCGATCGAGTTCGCGTTCTTTCAGATCCAGCCAGGTATCGATCAAATCGTTGCTGAACACCCCGCCACGCACCAGGAATTCGCGGTCCTGATCGAGCGCCTCGAGCGCCTGCTCGAGCGACACGCAGACCGTGGGGATTTTTGCGTCTTCCTCGGGCGGCAGGTCATACAGGTTCTTGTCGGCCGGGTCGCCCGGATGAATCTTGTTCTGCACGCCATCGAGCCCCGCCATCATCAGCGCCGAAAAGGCCAGATAGGGGTTGGCCAGCGGGTCCGGGAAACGGGCCTCGACGCGGCGGGCCTTGGGATTGGAGACGTACGGGATGCGGATCGAGGCCGAGCGGTTGCGCGCCGAATAGGCCAGTTTGACGGGCGCTTCGTAGTGCGGCACCAGGCGCTTGTAAGAATTCGTCCCTGGGTTGGTGAGCGCATTCAGGGCGCGGGCATGGTGGATGATGCCGCCGATGTAATACAGCGCGAATTCGGACAGGCCGCCGTAGCCGCTGCCCGAGAACAGGTTCTGGCCGTCTTTCCAGATCGATTGATGCACGTGCATGCCCGAACCGTTGTCCCCTTTGATGGGCTTGGGCATGAATGTGGCGGTCTTGCCGTATGAGTGCGCCACGTTGCGGATGACGTATTTCATGACCTGCGTCCAGTCGGCCCGCTGGACCAGGGTGGCAAAGCGCGTGCCGATCTCCAGTTGGCCGGCGTGGCCGACCTCGTGGTGATGGATCTCGACCGGCACCCCCATCTGTTCTATCAGGAGACACATTTCAGCGCGCAGGTCGGCAAAAGAATCCATGGGCGGCACGGGCACATAACCGCCCTTGACCGCCGGCCGGTAGCCCGAGTTGCCACCGTTGGATTCGTGCGCATTGGACCACGCGGCCTCGTCTGAATGGATACGCACGAAACACCCGGACATGTCGGCCTGCCAGCTGATGCCGTCGAACACGAAAAACTCGGGCTCCGGGCCGAAATAAGCCGTATCGCCCAGGCCACTGGACTTGAGATAGGCTTCGGCGCGACGCGCCAGGGAGCGCGGATCGCGATCATAGCCTTTCAGGTCTGCCGGTTCGACGACGTCGCAGGTGAGAATGAGGGTGATTTCGTCACGAAATGGATCCAGCCGGGCGGTCCCTGCGTCGGGCATGAGATTCATGTCCGAGGCTTCGATGCCTTTCCAGCCGGGCAGCGACGAACCGTCAAACGCGATGCCCGATTCCATGCGGTCTTCATCCATCTGACTGGCCGGAATGGTGAGATGGTGTTCGCGGCCCAGCATGTCGGTGAAACGCAGGTCGACGAAGCGGACCTCGTGTTCGGCGATCAGGTGAATGACGTGTTCGGGCGTAGACATGGGGGCGGGCTCCGGCGGGATGGCGGCAGGCCATGCCAGGCATCGGCAAACCATGAACCGCAAAACGGTCTATTTTATCGCCTGCCGGCGAACAATTCTCTGGGCCGCAATCAGGGCAGGAACGCCATCTGCAGCTCGTTGAGAAATTGCCAGCCGCGCTCGGTGGCCTGGATCCTGCCCAACCCGGGTTCGAGCAGACCCCGCGCCACGGCGCGCTGCATGGTGGGCAGGATGGACATCAGCGAAAGCCCCGTCCGTTCGATGAACAGCCCGCCGTCGACGCCCTGCCTCAGGCGCAGCGCATTGAGCATGAACTCGAAACCCAGATCGGCCGCGCTGAGTTCGCGCCGCTCGACCACGTGCGAGCCGTCGCGCAGCAGCGCGCGCCGCATCCAGGCTTCCGGCATGCGCGCGCGCGCCTGGCGAGTGATCCGGTTCTGGAACGACAGTTTTGAATGCGCGCCGGGGCCCAGGCCCAGATAGTCGCCAAAACACCAGTAGTTCAAGTTGTGCTGGCATTCTTCATGGGGTTTGGCATAGGCGGATACTTCGTAGCGGTCGTAGCCCGCCAGGCCCGCCAGCTCGGCGACGCGATCCTGCATGGTCGCGGCCAGTTCGTCGGCGGGCACCGGCGGCGGATATTTGCCAAACACCGTATTGGGCTCGAGTGTGAGGTGGTAAAGCGACAAATGACCGGTCTCGAAGGACAATGCTTCGCGAATATCGGCCTCGCACTGGGCCAGCGTCTGCTGCGGCAGCGCGAACATCAGGTCGAGGTTGACCCTGGGAACAGCCTGGCGGGCGATGTCGATGGCCGCGCGCGCCTGGGCCGCATCGTGGATACGGCCCAGGCGGCGCAACATGTCGTCGTTGAAAGACTGGATCCCCAGGGAAATCCGGTTGACACCGGCTCGCGCGTACCCTGAAAAGCGCCCGGACTCGGCGGTTCCGGGATTGGCCTCGAGGGTGATTTCGCAATCCGGCGGCAGATTCAGATAGGCGCGCAGCAGACCCAGGACTTGGTCGATGGCCTGTGCGGACAGCAGGCTGGGTGTGCCTCCACCGAAAAACACCGTCGATACCTGGCGCCCCCAGACATCGGGTACCGCCTGCTCCAGGTCGGCCTCGAGCGCCTCCAGGTAACGCGATTCCGGCAGGTTGCCCTGGAATTCGTGCGAATTGAAATCACAATACGGACATTTGTGCACACACCAGGGAACGTGGATGTAGACGGACAATGGCGGCAAAGCGACCAGCCCGGGGCGACCCCGCACGCCGGGGCGGCCGTCCGGCTTGTCATCATCGGGCATGGGAACGGGAATCAGGCGTTTCATGCAAGACTCATGAATAGAATTCGGATTCAGCCCGCAATTGCTGCAGCAAGCCCGTCAGGGCCTGGGCGCGATGGCTGTGCTGGTTCTTCAGGGCGGCAGGCAGCTCGGCCGCCGTTTTCCCCAGGTCCGGCAGATGGAATAGCGGGTCATAGCCAAAACCATGGCTGCCGCGGGGCGCCTCCAGCAACAGGCCAGGCCAGAGGCCCTGGGCGACCAGTGGCAAGGGATCATCGGCACGGCGCAGATAGACCAGCACGGCGACATAAAATGCACGCCGATCGGGCCGACCGCGCATATCGGCCAACAGCCGATCGTTATTGGCCGCGTCGCCGCGCAGCCCCCCGTGCAGGGCCGCGTAGCGCGCCGAATGAACGCCGGGCGCGCCCCCGAGGGCCGGCACGCATAGGCCCGAATCGTCGGCCAATGCGGGCAGGCTGGTCTGGCGGCTGGCATGGCGGGCCTTGGCCAGCGCATTTTCCAGAAACGTGCCGTAAGGTTCTGCCGTTTCTTCGACCCCCAGACTGGATTGCGGCACGATATGCAGGCCCGCGGCGCACAGAATGGTTGAAAATTCGGCCAGCTTGCCGGGGTTACCGGACGCCAATACGACGCGCCGGCCTTCCTGGCCGCTTGCACTGGGATCGCTTGCATGCGCGCCGGTTTTGGTTGGCCTGGCGGACGACCGCGCGTCAAGATCCGGATTGAGGTTCATGCGCGCTCCAGCGCCCGGCGCTGGGCTGAAAAGAGAGCCGTGATGCCCCCGGCGGCCGTATCGAGCAGCGCATCGAGCTGTCTACGCGTGAAACTGCCCCCTTCGCCCGTGCCCTGCACTTCGACGAAGTCCGGGTGCGACTCGGCGTCAGCCGCTGCGGGCCGGGCCATGACCACATTCATGTCCGTGTGGCAGGCCGAGTCTTCGGCGTAGTCCAAGTCCAGCAGCACCTGGCCTTGTACCAGGCCGACCGACACGGCGGCCACCTGGCCGCGCAAGGGCTCACCTGGCAACCGGCCCGCGGCCTGCAGGCCCCTGACTGCCAGCGCCGCCGCCAGCCAGGCCCCGGTGATGCTGGCGCACCGCGTACCGCCATCTGCCTGCAGGACATCGCAGTCGAGTTGCAGGGTGCGCTCGCCCAGGGCCTGCAGATCAAACACGGCCCGCAGGCTGCGGCCGATCAGGCGCTGGATCTCTTGTGTACGCCCCCCCTGCCGCCCACGCGCGGCTTCCCGGTCGCTGCGTTCATGCGTCGCCCTGGGCAGCATGCCGTATTCGGCGGTCACCCAGCCCTGCCCGCGGCCTTTGAGGAATGCCGGCACCCGCTCCAGGACGCTGGCGTTGCACAGAACATGGGTCGCGCCCATGCGCACCAGAACCGAGCCTTCGGCGTGCTGGGTAAACCCGGTAATGAATTCGAGCGCCCGCAGCTGGTCTGCGGTGCGCCCGCCACGACGGACGCAGGCGACCACCGGTGGCACAGGCGATGACGGAGATGACATGGGGATGGGACTCTTCAGACAAACTACAATACCGTACATTGTAGAGAATTACAGTTACAGGACGAGGCCATTTCATGATCCGCAGCATGACCGCCTTCGGCAATGCCCAGGCCAAGGCAGGCCAGACCACCCTGTCCGTCGAAATCCGCAGCGTGAACAACCGTTTCCTGGACGTTTCCCTGCGTTTGCCCGAAGATTTGCGGTTTGCCGAAACGCGTGTGCGCGAGCTGATTGCAGAACATGTCCTACGTGGCAAGATCGAGCTGCGCATGCAGCTCGACACGGACGACGACGCGGCGCGCCAGCCGATCGACCTGCAGGCGTTGCAGGCACTGGCCGAGCAGTTGGCGCAGGCCCGCGAGGTCATGCCCGAGATTCAGCCTCCAGCGTTCCACGAGCTGCCGCGCATGCCGGGATCTCTGCGGGGCGAGCAGCCCGAAGCCCTGCTGGCGCTGTGTGAACAGGCCTGCACCAATGCCCTGCGGCAGCTTGCCGAGCACCGCGAGCGGGAAGGCGCGCGCCTGGCCAACGCCATGTTGCAGCTGGCTGCCCAGATGCAGGCTCTGATAGCCGACGTGGAAACCCATATGCCTACCCTGGTGCAGCAGCACCAGGAAAAAATCGCCCAGCGCCTGCGCGATGCCCTGATGCAGGCCTGCCCCGAGGGGCTGGGCCAGATCGGCGGCCCCGAACTCTCGGCGCGCATTACCCAGGAAGCCAGCCTGTTCAGCTTGCGCAGCGACGTGGCCGAAGAGCTGACCCGCCTCGCGTCCCACGTGCAGGAGCTGCACGAGCTGCTGGGGGATCTTATCCCGGCATCGGGTCGCAGGCATGGAAGCGGGCATGGAAAACGGCTGGATTTTCTGTTTCAGGAAATGAACCGCGAGGCCAACACACTGGGATCCAAGGCCGCGTCGATCAGTGTGACCCAGGCCGCCATCGATTTGAAATTGCTGATCGAGCAAATGCGCGAACAGGCCCAAAACATCGAATGAGATAACCGGCGCGGGCACCGCCTGCCATGTCGAAATCAGGGTATTCCCTATTTTAAGACAAAATTGATCTGCATCATTGCAGACCGAGCAAACCAGCAGCCAATAAAGCCCACATTTTGATTGCCGGTATTGAAGTCACGCCTGTTTTATATACAATTTAATTTAATATATTTATCTAATACATTGATTTATAATGATAATTATAAATTAAAAAATAATATTGACGGCTCGTTTAGCAGAAGCCGCAGCCTGTCCAAACCTAAAAGCAATAAAAATTTGATTCAAACGTATCGAATAATATTCATACTGAATCATTTGTTTCCCCCTTTGTAAATAATGGCATTCTTGCCTTGTGCGCATTCGGTTTTTAGACTGCATGAGCCATTCTGCCTGAAAGGAGGGAATGAAATGGCTCAGCGAATGATTGATTTTGTGTTGTCGGCACTGGCGGCCCTGCTCAGTGTCCTGCTGTCGTGGCCATACTGGCGCGACTACGAGTACTGGGCTGAATCCCCAACGATGTGGTGGATCTACATCATCATCGGCTATCTGCTGGCGATTTATGTGTTCTACGCCTTTCTGGGCAGCCTCAGAACCCTGTTCCAGCATGATGAACAGGCACGCCAACAAGAAAATGCCGGGGGTTCAAAATGAGCTGTCTGAACGGAACCGACTGTCGCGAACAGGCCAAACGGCACACCGCGCTGGCCGTGCTGGGCCTGATGCTGGTGATCTTCCTTCTGCTGTCGGCGTGGTCCTTCCTGCCGTCGCGCTCGCAGGCCATTCCTTCGACCATACAGTATGGCGACGTCGACGCGGTGGCCGGCAAACGCGTCTTTCAGGCGTACAACTGCATGGGCTGTCACACCATCGTGGGCAATGGGGCCTACTTTGGGCCCGATCTGACAAAAATCTACCATGACACCGGGCCCGCCTGGCTTGCAGCCTTCCTTCCCTCCGCTGCAGGCTGGCCGACCACGGCAGCCGTCCAGGTTCAGCTGCAAAATCCGCTGGTGCAACAGGAAGCGGGGGTGGCCGACATAGACGCATACCGCAAGCAGTATCCGGGCGCGGCCGAGCGCATGGACCATCGTGGCGGGCAGCATAGCCTGATGCCCAATTTGCCGCTGGACGCCGGCGAAATCACGGCGCTCATGGCATTCTTCAAGTACACCTCCGCCATGCACACCGAAGGCTGGCCGCCCAAGCCCGACCCGGACCGGCGCCTGCCGATCCAGGCAGCCTCGGTTGCCGCTGCAGCCAGTGTCCAGGCGGCGCCGGCAGCAGCTGCTGACAGCGCCTCCGGCAATGGCGAAGTCGACCTGGTCGCAACCGGGCAGAAGCTGGTCGGGGATCTGGGCTGTGTGGCGTGCCACGCCACCGACCAGACGCGCATGGTGGGCCCCGGCTGGGGGGGGCTGTTTGGTCATGAAGTCAAGCTCGCCGACGGCAGTACCGTCGTCGCAGACGAAGAATACATCGTACGTTCGATCCGCGAACCCGATGCACAGGTGGTCGAAGGCTATCCGCCGCACGTCATGCCATCCTATGACGCGCTGGTCAGTGAAGCCGACATGGAAGCCATCGTCGCCTACCTTCGCAGCCTGTAAGGGGAAGTCATCATGATCAAGATTGAATACGTTACACAGCGCCTGAGTCTGCGCTTTTTCATGCTGATGTTGGTATTGTTCGCCTTCCAGGTCGCATTCGGACTGGTGATCGCCACTCAGCACGTCGACCCCACCCTGCTTTCGGGTGTGGCCAACTTCAATATATTGCGGGCTGAACACACCAACCTCGGCATCCTGTGGATCCTGGCCGGCTTCATCGGCACGATCCTGTTCGTGGGCCCCCTGCTGTCACACCGCGAACTCGCTGCCACCGGGCTGATCAAGTTCCTTTTCTGGGCGCTGCTGGCGGTCACCATCTGGAACGTCTGCACCCAGGCCCTGGCAGCCGAAGGGATTGCCGGCTGGTGGGCGGGCCAACCCTGGCTGCAGGAAGGCCTCGAATACCTCGAAGCCGGTCGGGTGGCCGATATCATCATCTTCGTCGGCTTTGCCATCCTGGCCTATATCGTCCTGCGCACCTTCCCGCCCCGTCGCGAATGGAATGAAATCCACTGGGGGCTGGCCATCGGGGTGGTGGCGCTGACCTTCGTCTGGCTGTTCGGCGTCTTCTTCGTCGAGCGCCTCGACCTGCAAGAATACTTCCGCTGGTACGTGGTCCACTACTGGGTCGAAGGCGTCTGGGAGGTCATTCACATCAGCTTGGTCGGCTTCCTGTTGGTGCTCATGTTCAAGGCCGACATCAAGGCCGTCGGATATGCGGTGTTCTGGGGGGTTGCCATGGTGTGGCTGTCCGGCCTGATCGGTAACGCCCACCACTATTTCTGGATCGGCACGCCGGAATTCTGGCAGTTCTGGGGATCGCTCTTCAGCGCCCTCGAACCACTGCCGCTGGTGTTCTGCTTCTGGCATATTTACCTCGACGCGCACCAGGATCGCAAGCCACTCGAAAACGCACCTGCGTTCTACTTCATCCTGGGCTCGGTGGTGCTCGAACAGGTGGGCGCCGGTATTCTCGGCTTCACCATGACCTTCGCCCTCACGAACGTATGGTCGCACGGTACATGGGTCACGCCCAGCCATGCACACCTGGCGCTGTTCGGTACGTTTGGCATGCTGGGCATCGCCGCAGCCTATTACGCGGTGCCGCTGCTGCGCGGGGTCAAGCACTTCGACCAACGTTTGGGGCGCATCGCCTTCTGGCTGGTGTTTACCGGCATGCTGGGCATCGCATTCGGCTTTGCCATCGGCGGTACGATCCAGGTGTTCCTGTATCGTTCCATGGGCTTGTCGTGGTTCGGCGGCGAGATCTTCCCGGCCATGCAGTTCTATAAGATACTGGTGCCGGTCTTCGGGCTGGTGTTCACCACCGGTGCGGGCCTGCTGATCTACGACCTGCTCACCATCGGCTACCGGTCGCGCCAGGCGCCCGTCGAAGAACCCGTGCGGGCTGCGCAGCCGGTACGCGGTCGCTGGTCGGCCCAATTGCGCGGTGTCGAAGCCGGTCTCTGGCTGATGGGCATGTGGATCTTCGGCGCGATCATCACGCTGGGCCTGCTCAGCTTCAACCTCGAAACCGTGGCCAAGGGGGATCCCACCATCCCGTACGTCCTGGGCGGCATTGGCTACCCTGGCCTGTTGCTGATCACGCTGCTCTTCGTATGGCGCTTCCTCGCCTCCCTCGAAGCACGCCCGGCACCGGTGGTGTCCACTGAACCGGGCATGGTGGCCCCGGCCGTCGGCCAAGCCACCTGACGCCGCCCACCCTGCAATCCAACCCCGACCTTCGCGTCGGGGTTTTTTCGCCGGGCGCCCGAACAGCCCGTGTGATCGGCGTACAATGGCACGGACTGCTGAAAACCCTGACTCATCCCCAGGGCGGGCGGTCCGTGGCATATCACCCCGATCAGGCTCATGAAATCAGTCCTCGTCTCTCCTTCCACCTTGCGCCCAGACACAACCGCCGGCCAGGCCAAGATGGTCTACCCGGTTCTGGGGGCCATCAGTCTGACGCATCTGCTCAACGACATGATGCAGTCGGTGCTCCTGGCCATGTATCCGATCCTGCAGGGCAATTTCGACCTCAGCTTTGCGCAGGTGGGGATCATCACCCTGGCGTTCCAGTTTTCGGCTTCCTTGCTGCAGCCGCTCGTAGGCCGTTTCACCGATCGGCACCCCCTGCCCTATTCACTGCCCATTGGCATGGGCTTTACCTTTTGCGGCCTGGTACTGCTGTCCATGGCCTGGAACTTTCCCATGGTCGTCCTGGCCGCCACGCTGGTCGGGGCCGGCTCTTCCGTTTTTCACCCCGAGTCGTCGCGGGTGGCCCGCATGGCCTCGGCCGGCCAACATGGGCTTGCACAATCCATCTTTCAAGTCGGTGGCAATATCGGCTCATCCATTGGGCCACTGCTCGCCGCGTTGCTGATCGTGCCCCATGGCCAGCGCAGCGTCATATGGGTGTCTGCCGCAGCCCTGATCGGCATGCTCATTCTGTACGGGGTCAGCCGTTGGTATGCGGCCAACCTGACCAGCACCCGCGGACGGCAGTCGCTGCACAAGGTAGACAACGGCCTGAATCGCGGGCAGGTGTTTGGCGCACTGTCGATTTTGCTGTTGCTGATCTTCAGCAAGTTTTTTTATCTGGCCAGCCTGAACAGCTATTTCACCTTTTTTCTCATTGATCGCTTCCATGTCGACGTGCAGCAGGCGCAGTATTCCCTGTTCGTATTCCTGGCCGGTGTCGCCACAGGCACGCTCGTGGGCGGGCCCATCGGCGATCGCATCGGCCGCAAACGCGTCATCTGGGGCTCCATCCTGGGTACGGCGCCCTTTTCGCTGGCTCTGCCCTACGTCAACCTGGAATGGACGCTGATTCTGGTATTCTGTGCCGGCGCCATGATTGCCTCGGCATTCCCGGCCATCATCGTGTATGCGCAAGAACTCATGCCAGGCAAGACCGGGACGGTTTCGGGCCTGTTCTTTGGCCTGGCATTCGGCATGGGCGGGATCGGCGCGGCCGGGCTGGGCCGGCTGGCTGACGCCACCAGCATCGCATTCGTCTATCACTTATGCGCCTGGTTGCCCGTGCTGGGCCTGGTGGCGTTCTTCCTGCCCGATATGCGGCAACGTCCAGCTGCCTGATGAACCGGCCCGTGTCCAGGCCCGCAGCATCGATCATGCCCCGAAACGGGCCCTGGACCCTTTGGTTTGCCGCAATCGGCTTACTGCTGCTGGCAGCCAACCTGCGTTCGCTGTTCGCCAGCTTGTCCGTTCTGCTGCCGGAAATCATCCAGGGCTTGGGGCTCAGCGGGGCCCAAGCGGGCTATCTCACCACGTTGCCCGTCCTGTGCATGGGGCTGTTTGCGCCATTTGCGCCGCGCTGCGCCGCACGCATCGGGATGGAGCGTAGTTTATGGCTGGTCCTGCTCATGATTTTCGTGGGCACGCTGCTGCGCGCCCAGCTGGGCATAGAGGGCCTGTTTGCCGGTACGGCGCTGGCTGGCGCCGGCATCGCGCTGGGCAACGTCTTGCTGCCCAGCCTGGTCAAGCGGGATTTCTCGGCACACGCCGCCCTGATGACCGGGCTCTATACGATGAGCCTGTGCGGCGGGGCCGCGCTGGCGTCCGCCGCGACGCTGCCGCTGATCGACTATTTTGGCCAGGGCTGGCGCTTCGGGTTGTCGCTATGGGCCATCCCCGCAGCCATTGCGCTGCTGGCATGGATCCCCCTGGCGCTGCGCTCCGCTCATGGCAAATCCGCAGGATCCCATCGGCTGCTACCCGTCAGGGGCTTGAAACGTGATCCACTGGCCTGGGCGGTGACCGTGTTCATGGGCCTGCAATCGGCTCTTGCATACTGCGTACTGGGCTGGATGGCACCCATATTGCGGGCGCGTGGGCTGGACGGTACCGAAGCGGGCCTGATCACCTCGGTCTCCATTTTGGTCCAGGTGGTCGCCTGTCTGCTGGCACCCGCCCTGGCGGCCCGCAGCCGTGACCAGCGCCTGTTGGCAGTGGCCTTGACGGCACTCGCTACCCTGCCGCTCATCGGCATGGTATCCGGACCCATCGAGCTTGCATGGTTTCTGGCCATTTTGCAGGGGCTGGGCCAGGGGGGCCTGTTCGCCCTTGCGCTCATGCTGATCGTGATGCGCTCGAGCGACTCGCACGTCGCTGCGTACCTGTCGAGCATGTCTCAGACGGTTGGCTACGTACTGGCAAGCAGCGGCCCGTTGTTCATCGGTTTCCTGCATGATTTCACGGGCAATTTCGACTCGGTGTGGATCCTGCTGACGGCCCTGGGCCTGCTGGCGACGGCAGCCGGCTGGCTTGCCGGCAGCAACCGGCTGGTCAAGGCCGAAACCCTGCACCCCGGTCGCTGAACCCCCAGGATGCGCACAAGCCGGCTGCCCTGCGGACCTTTCTTCTTAAGGCCGTGTGGCGCGGCCGTTCTTAAAGCCGTGCGTTGAATGCCGTGCGCAAGAATTAAAGCCGCGCGATTAAAGTCGCGCGCGCGAAAATACAAGGGTGGCGTTGGTGCCGCCAAAGCCGAAGCTATTGGACAGGGCCGTTTGTACCTGGGCACGGGGCTGTGCCTCGCGCAGGATATTCATGCCTTCGGCCGCTGGATCCAGGTTTTCGATGTTGGCCGATGCCGCCAGAAAACCATGCTTCATCATCAACAGGGTATAGACGGCCTCGTTGACCCCAGCCGCACCCAGGGCGTGCCCCGACAGGGATTTGGTGGATGCGATCAATGGTTGCGCCGCCCCGAACACCGCACGGATGGCTTCGAGTTCTTTGATGTCGCCGACCGGCGTGCTCGTGCCATGGGTATTGATGTAATCCACCGGCATGTCGACCCCCTGAAGGGCCAACTGCATGCAGCGTTCGGCGCCTTCGCCCGATGGCGCCACCATGTCGTAGCCGTCTGAGTTGGCCCCGTAACCCACAATTTCGGCCAGGATCTGGGCCCCCCGGGCACGGGCGTGCTCATAGTCTTCGACCACGACAATGCCGCCCCCGCCGGAAATCACGAAACCGTCGCGATCCGCATCGTATGTACGCGACGCGGTTTCGGGCGCATCGTTGTAGCGGGTCGACAAGGCGCCCATGGCATCGAACATGAAGGAGAGCGACCAGTGCTCTTCTTCGGCCCCGCCAGCGAAGACGATGTCTTGCTTGCCGAGCTGGATCTGCTCGTAGGCATTGCCGATGCAGTGGGCGCTGGTGGAGCACGCCGAACTGATTGAATAATTGACGCCCTTGATCTGGGCCCCGGTGGCCAGGCATGCCGAGACCCCGCTGGCCATGGCCTTGGTTACCATGTAGGGGCCGACACGCCGGACACCCTTTTCCTGCAGCACCTGGATGCCTTCGTAGATGGACGAATGCGACGCCCCGCCCGCGCCCACGATCAGCCCGGTTCGCGGATGGGATACCTGCTCGGGCGCCAGGCCGGCGTCTTGGATGGCTTCTTGCATGGCCAGCCAGGCATAGGCATGGCCCGCCGCCATGAAGCGGCCCAGCTTGCGGTCGATGAGCGACAGCGCATCGAGCTGTATGGTACCCGCGACCTGAGACCTGAGACCATGCTCGGCGTATTCGGGTTGAAGACGGATACCCGAGCGCCCCGCGCGCAGACTTTCGAGGACTTCGGACTGGTTGTTACCCAGGCTGGACACGATGCCCATGCCAGTGACGACCACTCGACGCATGATCGGAGCTCCTAGAAATTGTCGGTACGGGTAAAGAGGCCCACGCGCAGATCATGCGCCACGTAGATTTCGTGGCCGTCGACCTCCATGTGGGCGTCTGCGATGCCCATGACCAATTTACGCATCATGACACGTTTCATGTCGATGTGATAACGTATTTTTTGTGCAGTTGGCAAGACTTGCCCCGTAAATTTGACATCGCCCACACCCAGGGCGCGCCCACGGCCCTGGCCGCCGCAACACCCCAGAAAGAAGCCGACCAGCTGCCACATGGCATCCAGCCCCAAGCAGCCGGGCATGACCGGATCACCCTGGAAATGGCAGTCGAAAAACCAGAGATCCGGCCGTATATCGAGTTCGGCGATGATTTCACCCTTGCCATGCGGCCCACCCCGGTCATCGATATGCACGATACGGTCGAACATCAGCATGGGGGGCAGAGGCAACTGGGCATTGCCCGGACCAAAGAGCTCACCGCGGCCGCAAGACAATAGCTCTTCGTAGCTGTAACTGTTTTTCTGCATGATGTCGTTGGTTGTCGTGACGTGGGAATGCACCCATGGGCAGGAAATGATGGCATGCGACCCCAGTGATCACATGCCAAGCCATTAAGTATACCCTGTGGCACCCGCGTTGAATGCGCGAAGTCGCCTGCAAACTGGCCGTAGACATGCAAAAATCAGGGCTGTACAGGCGCGAGCGCAGCCCTCGTCCGTTTTCTGGTTTCCTTTTTCGAACAAACCATCATGTGTATTGCCTACCTGTCCCTGGGCCACCCACATTGGCCGGTTCTCGTGGCCGCCAATCGGGATGAATTCCACCATCGGCCCACCGCCCCCCTGGGGCCTTGGCCAGAACATCCCGGGATTCTGGCTGGCCGCGACCTGCAGGCGGGCGGCACCTGGATGGGCTGTACCCGCGACGGGCGCTTCGCGCTGCTGACGAATTACCGCGAACCCGCTGCTGCCGTACCGGCGCACGCACCGTCCAGGGGGGCGCTGGTGCGCGACTACCTGCTGGCCGACGCCGACCCGAAATCCTGGATGTCCGAACTGGCGAGCAAGGCCCAGGCCCTGGCTGGCTACAATCTGATCGTGGGCTCGCGCCGCGAGTGGTGGTACTACAGCAACCGCGATCCACAACCGGGGCCGCACCCGCTGGCACCAGGCCGTTATGTCGTATCCAACCACCTGCTCGACACCCCCTGGCCCAAGGCCCGGCGCTTGCGCGCCGCACTCGATGCCCTGCCGGCCGCGCACTGGGTACGGCAGCCAGAAGACGTTCTCGCGCGCCTGCGCGACACGACGCCCGCCACCGACGGCGAACTGCCGCAGACGGGTCTGGCGCCTGCATTCGAGCGGCTGCTTAGCAGCCCGTTCATCATCAGCCCCGACTATGGCACGCGAAGCTCCAGCATCCTGGCCATGGGCATAGACGGCTCGCTGCTCTTCTGCGAGCAGAGTCACGACGCCGCGGGTCGCCCCACAGAACGACACGACTGGCGCATCAACCGTTAAAATAGGTATTTGCCCGTATCGGATCATGACCATGAGTGCAGTACTTGCCGCCCAAATCGCCGATGCCGTCAAACAGGCCATGCGAGCCCATGACAGCACCCGCCTGCAAACCCTGCGGCTGCTTCAGGCAGCCATCAAGCAGAAAGCCATCGACGAGCGCATCACGCCCGATGACGCCGCCATTCTGGCGATCATCGAGAAACAGGCCAAGCAGCGCCGCGAATCCATTGCCGCCTACAATGCGGCCAACCGTCCTGACAGCGCCGCCCAAGAACAAGCCGAACTCGACATCCTGCACGAATTCCTGCCTCAACAGGCCGACCCGGAAGAAATTGCCGCCGCAGTGGCGGCTGCAATCGCCCAGGCGAAAGACCAGGGCCTGCACGGCGGCGCGGCCATGGGCGCCATCATGGGACAACTGAAAAAAGCCCTGGCCGGACGGGCCGACATGGCTCAGGTCTCCGGCCTGGTACGCCAGCAGTTGGCGGGCTAAGGAGTGCATTCGTGGGGCAATTCGCCGTCATCGGATTAGGGCGCTTCGGGGGGGCGGCAGCCCTCGAGCTCATGCGGCTGGGCCACTCGGTCCTGGGTGTGGACAGCGACAACGACATCGTCACCCAGTTTGCCGATCGCCTGACCCAGGCCATGATCGTGAACGCGACCGACAGCGATTCGTTGGCCGACCTCTCGCTGCCCGACTATGACATGGTCTTGGTGGCCATCGGCGAAGACGTCCAATCCAGTCTGGTGTGCACCGTTCACCTCAAGGCGCTGGGTGTCAAGACCGTATGGGTCAAGGCATCGTCGCGGGCCCACCACCTGATCCTCAATAAACTGGGCGCCAACCGGATCATCCACCCCGAAGAAGAAATGGGCATACGCATCGCCCAGGTGCTCAGCTATCCCATGGTGAACGACTACATTGCCCTGGGCAATGGCGACTTCGTGGTCGAGATCGAGGCCAGCGACAAGCTCGACGGCCGTACCCTCGGCGACGCCCTGATGACCGAACCGCCCGGCAACATCCATGCACTCGCCGTGAAGCGCCGTGGGGAGACCACGATCCACCCGACCGACCAGTTCGTCGTGCGCGCCAAAGACACCTTGATACTCTTTGGCCCTCTACAATACCTGAAAATGGCAGCCCCCAAGTTGCGCTGAGTCCGCCGGCACCGCGAGCCCGCTCCGTTGCATGGGGCAGGCGCACACGGCGCGGATATGCTCCATGGCCCGATTCCCTATCCAACCCCTGAACATCTACCGGCGTGCACGTCACACCGGGCAATTGCAGGCGAGCCCACCCGCCATCCTGGCGGGCAGCTTTGTGGTCCTGATACTGCTGGGCACGCTCCTGCTCAGCCTGCCTATTTCGCAACGCCGGCCGTTCGGGCTTTTCGAGGCTTTTTTCACGGCAACCTCATCGGTCACCGTCACGGGCCTGACGATCATCGACCCGATCCATGACCTGACCTTCTTCGGCCAGGCCGTCATGTTGGCCATGGTACAGATCGGTGGCATCGGTTTCGTCACTTTCGCCATCATCGCCGCCGTCACCCTGGGCAAGCGGGTCAGCCTCAAGTATCGGGCGCTGGCGCTCGAGGCCTTCAATCAGACCAGCATGCAGCGGGTCAAGAGCACCGCCTTCATCGTGCTCAAGTTCTCACTGGCCATCGAGCTCACGGCCATACTCGTGCTGACGCTCTGGTGGTGGCGCCACGACCGCTTCGAGCACGCATTCCTGATGGCGGGGTTCCATGCGGTATCCGCATTCAACAATGCGGGCCTCACGCTCTTTCCCAACAGTCTGGCCAGCTTCTCGGGCGATCCGGTCACCACGTTCGTGCTTACATTCTGCGTGATACTGGGCGGCCTGGGGTTCAGCGTGTTGGCCGACATCCACCAGAAGCGCGCCTGGTCCACGCTCTCGTATTACACGCGGCTGATGATTTTGGGTACCCTGATCCTCAACCTGCTCGGGTGGATACTGTTCTGGCTGATCGAGGCCAATAATCCCTTCACACTGGGCCCGCTCCCCGTGGCAAGCCAGGGCCTGGCGGCCTGGACCCAGGTCGTGTCCGCCCGCACGGCCGGCTTTGCCAGCGTCGACATCGACCAGTTGCGCGACAGCAGCCGCTTCCTTCTGGTGGGTCTGATGTTCATTGGCGGCGGGTCTCTGTCCACGGCCAGTGGGATCAAGCTGGGCACTTTCATCATTCTCATGGCAGTGGTGCGCTCATATATACGCCAGCGCAAAGAAGTGGTGCTCATGAACCGCACGGTTGCCCCGGAATCCATCCACAAGGCGTTGGCGTTACTGATGGTGTCCGCATTGCTGGTTTGCGTCGGTATCTTTGTCATCAGCCTGCTCGAGCACATGCCGTTCATCAGTATCGTGATGGAGGTCATGGCGGCGTTCAGCACCACGGGCCTGAGCCCCGAGCTGACGCCGGCCCTGAGCCGACCCAGCCAGATCCTGCTCATGGTGCTCATGTTCGTCGGGCGTCTGGGCCCATTGACGCTGGTCTACAACCTGGGGACCCAGGGGCACAGCCGGGTGCGTCACCCCGAGATCCCGATCCAGGTGGGCTGATCGGCCAGGATGCAGCCGATGGACTACTATTGCGATATTCAAGACCCCCAACTTCATAAAGGATCCCGTCCATGGCAATTTCCATCCTACGCAAGGCGGCCGCACTGGCCGTACTGGGCCTGGCCAGCGTGGCGACGGCAAGTACCGCGGCCACGCTGAAAATCGGCACCGAAGGCGGCTATCCGCCGTGGAGCATGGTCGATGCCAGCGGCCAGGTTACCGGCTTCGACGCCGACATGGGGCATGCCCTGTGCGCCAAACTCGACATGAAATGCCGTTTCGTGGTGCAGGCTTTCGACAGCTTGATCCCGGCCTTGCAGGCCGAGCGCTTTGATCTGGTGATCTCGGGGATGTCGGTCACGGCCGAACGCGCCAAGGTCATCAATTTCAGCATCCCCTACGCGTCCGAAGACTCGGCATTCGTGCTGCCCCTGGGCAGCCCCTTGATCCAGGCCGACACGCAGCAGGCGCTGTTCGATGGCTTGGCAGGGCAATCGGTCGGCGTGCAAAGCGGCACGACACAAGGGGCTTACCTGCAAAAATACGCGCCCGCACTCAAGCTCAAGACCTATGAAACCCAGGACCAAATGCAGATGGATCTCATGGCCGGGCGCCTGGATGCCACTTTTTCCGAGGTGACCCCACAGAGCCAGTTTCTCGACACGTCCGGCAAAGACAAGTTCGCCATGGGCGACTACATCGTCAAGAGCAGCGCCGACCCCGAGGTCCTGGGCCTGGGGATCGGGGCCGGCATCAACCAGAAAAACACCGAGCTCAAGGCCCGAGTGGACAAGGCCCTGTGCGAACTGATGAACGAAGGCATGATCAAGGCCTCCAGCACCCGGTGGTTCGGGGTCGATTTGTCCAACTACGAAGCCTGCAAGTAACGCCCCATACCTCGCCGTTCAGGCGGGGTATGCCTTCATGATGGATGCCCTGCATGAAATCCTGACCTCCGGCTGGGGCACCATGCTGCTGCGTGGTGCGCTGATGACGGTCTTCATCAGCCTGTGCGGCATCATCCTGGGCCTGCTGATCGGCATCGGCGGGGCGGCGCTCAAGACCGGCGGGAACAGGCTGTGGCGCGGCCTGGTCAACCTTTATACGCTGATCGTGCGCAGCATCCCCGAGCTGCTCATCATCTATTTGCTGTTCTTTGCCACGGTGCAGCCAGCGGCCGATCTGGCCGACTGGCTCGACCTGGACGAACTGATGAGTTCGTTCTTTCCGATGCTGGTGGGCATCGTCGCCATTGGCCTGATCTCAGGTTCGTACAGCGTGGAAGTGTTTCGGGGCGCCCTGACGGCGATCGCCCCCGGTCAGATCGAAGCGGCCCGCGCCATCGGCATGGGCCGCTGGCAATGCCTGCGGCGCATCACCCTGCCCCAGCTGTTCTGGTATGCCCTGCCTGGCGCGAACAATGTCTGGCAGAACGCGCTCAAGGACACGGCGCTGGTCTCGCTGGTGGGCCTGGTCGAACTCATGCGCGCGGCCGTGCTGGGCTCCGCGGCCACGCGCGCGCCATTGCCCATGTACGTGCTGGCCGGCCTTCTTTATTTCATCATCGGTGTGTTCAGCCAAGCGGCATTCGTGTGGGCCGAACGACACTACGGGCGCGGCATGCGCGCATCCCGGGCATGATCGAGCTCTTCCAGAAGGCAGTGCCCGTGCTGTTGCAAGGCTTCTGGGTCACGCTGCAAATCGGCCTGGCCGCGATCGTCTTTGCCACCGTGCTGGGCCTGGCGGCGGCCCTGATGCGCGAATCAAGCCACAGGCCGCTTGCCTGGCTCGCGTTCCTGTACAGCACGGCCTTCAGGGGGACCCCTTTGCTGATCCAGCTGTTCCTGCTCTATTACGGCATCGGCGCCCTGGAATTCGTGCGAGACCAGCCGGGGCTGTGGTGGCTGTTCAGCGACGGCGCGCGCTGTGCAATCCTGGCGATCTCACTGAACAGCGGCGCTTATATGAGCGAGGCGATCCGGGGCGGGCTGCAGTCCGTGCCCCAGGGGCAGACGGATGCCGCCACGGCGTTCGGCATGACCGCGGTCCAGGTCTTCAGCCGTATCCGCTTTCCCCTGGCGCTGCGCCAGGCCTTTCCAGCCTACAGCAATGAGCTCGTACTGGCCATCAAGGGCACCAGCCTGGCGTCGACCATCGCCGTCATGGAACTCACGGGCCTTGCCCGCCAGTTGATGAGCCAAAGCTACCTGATCGTCGAAACCTTCATCATCGCCGGGCTGCTGTACCTGGCGATCAACATGACCCTGCTGGGCTGCGCCTGGCTGGTCGAGATGGCGCTGGGCATGCGCTCACAACCACACTGACGCCGCCCCCCCGGCCGGCACGCGGCGAGTGGCGGGCGCGTACGACATTTTGTGTACGACGGATGCTACCATGCTTGGATCCGTCCAAATCCAGGAGGCCCCACTCTGAAACACGATCATCCGCCTACCGGGCCGCAATCGCCCGAGCCAGTCGATTTCCTGCTGATCGGGGGCGGCATCGCAGCCGCCACGGCGGCCCGGACTCTACGCAACGAAGGCGCGCAAGGCTCGATCGTCATGCTGTGCGCAGAGCCCGAGTACCCGTACAACCGCCCGCCCCTGACCAAATCGTTTTTGGCTGGCGAAACCACCATCGAACAGATGTGGCTGGCAGCCCCAGAGGACTACCGGCAGGCCGGCATCGACATTCGGCCCGCCTGCCGGGCCCAGCGCGTTCACCCGGATAAACGCCAGGTCATCGACGCCTCCGGGCACGCCTACCATTACGGCCGCTTGCTGTTGGCAAGCGGCGCGCATGCCTGCCGCCTCGACGTGCCGGGCACGGATCTGCCCGGCGTATTCACCTATCGCACGCTTGCAGATGCACGCGCCGTGCAGCAGTGGGTCTCGGCGCATCCTGGGCCGGTCGCCATCATCGGGACCAGCTTCATCGCCATGGAGCTGGCCACCACGCTGACCCGGATGGGCCTCAAGATCCTATTGTTCGACCGTGCCCAGCGTGTCTTCCCACGCATCCATTCAGACACGCTGTCGGCCTATTTTCTACAGCGCTGCGAACGCTACGGCATCGAAGTGCGGCTGAACGAGACGATACGCGGGTTTCACGGCAAGCGGACCGTGACTGCCGTCGAGACCCTGGCCGGCCAAACGATTGCGTGCCGCACGGTCATCATGGCCGTGGGGACGGCCGCACAAACCGACTACCTCGAGGGTTCGGGGGTGGCCGTCGGCGATGGCGTGCTGGTCGATGAATTCCTCCAGACCAGCCATCCGGATATTTTTGCAGCAGGCGACGTCGCATCCTATCCGGTGCAGGGCGGTCAGCGCCAACGCTCGATGCACTGGCAGAACGCACGCCGGCAGGGGCAGCTTGCAGCCAAGAACATGCTGGATCAGCGCATCCCGTACACCAGCGTGCTGCATTACTACTGCGATTTTCTGGACTTCAGCTTCACTTTTCTGGGGCGCAGCGATCATGCGCAGCAGCGCATCGCCCGGGGTACCTTGGCAGACCGCTCGTTTGCGGAGCTATACCTCGAAAACGGCCACGTGATCGGCCTGTTCTCCACGGGGCGGCCGCCCGAGGAAACGCAAATCGTCAAGCGCCTGATTCGCGATCGCATTCCGATCGGAGGCGCAGAAAGCCAACTGGCTGATGCGTCTGCGGCACTCGACGGGCTGGCGCGCGAGACCATCCTCATTCTTCAGGGCGGCGCGGCCCTGGGCGCATTCGAATGCGGCGTGATCCGCGCCATGGACGAAGCCGGGATCATGCCGGGCGTGATCGGTGGCGTGTCCATCGGGGCCATCAACGGCGTCATCATGGCCGGCAACCCAGGCCATA
>NZ_JBAYTI010000014.1:0-52578 GCF_041675725.1 Castellaniella sp.
GGACTGCCCGGCCGGCAAAGGTTGTGCATCATTGAAAGAACGGATCGCGGGCCATCAGTTCTTGGCCATGCCAAGCAGGTTCAGGACCTCACCCATGTCGGCATCGCTTTTGGCCATGAACTCGCCGAATTTCTCGCCGCCGTCCCAGGCGATCCCGTAACCCTGCTTGTTCATGAAGTCGCGATATTCTTCGCTGTGGTTGATCTTGTCAAGCACTTCCACGTACTTGGCCGTGACCTCGGCCGGCAGGCCCGCGGGCGCCACCATGCCGCGCCAGGCACCCATGGTCCAGTCTGAACCGGTCAGCGACTTGAGCGTGGGCACGTCGGGGTAGAGCACGGGGGGTTCGTCGGCCATCACCGCCAGCGGCTTGGCCTTGCCGGCGTCGATCATGGAGCGGGCCTCGGGGATGGAGACGGGGGCGACGTCCACACCGCCAGCCACCAGTTCGAGCATGCCCGGCGCCGCGCCGTTGGACGGCACCCAGCGGATGGCGTCGGGCTGGATACCGACGGAATTGAGCATCCCGGCCAAGGCCAGGTGCCAGATGCCGCCCTCGCCCGTGCCCGATGCCTTGAGCTTGCCTGGATCGGCCTTGGCGGCATTGAGCAGATCATCGAGCGTCTTGAACGGCGAGCTGGTGGCCACGGTGACGCCGGACGGATCGAAGTTCATCAGCGCCAGCGGTGTATAGGCCTTGTAGGTGAGATCGGTCAGGCCGATGTAGTGCATCATGGTGATCTCGACCGTTGCCAGACCGATGGTGTAGCCATCGGGCTTGGCTTCGGCAATGGCCTGGTGCCCCACGACGCCGTTGCCCCCGGCCCGGTTGACCACGTTGACCGGCTTGCCCAGCTCTTTTTCCATGATGCTGCCGATGATGCGGGCCGTGGCATCGGTTCCGCCCCCGGCGCCCCAGGGCACGATGAGCGTGATGGGCCTTTCTGGGAAGGCGGCCGTTGCCGGCACCGAGACCAGCGCCAAAGCCGTTGCCGTGGCAACCCCTGCCATTGAAAACCATTTCATGTCATTCTCCTTATCCATCGGATGATGCCAACAAGAGGTTATGATCCTAAAGAACATAATGAAAACCCTACTACTAGGGATATCACCGACACCTCTACCAAAAAAACCCAAAATCCCGCCTTGCCATGAACCCCATCCCTTCCTTGCTGCCCGACGACCTGGAACATGCCCTGCTGGTGGGCCGGATCCACGACCCCGACGACCAGGGCCCCAGCGTGGTGGCGATCCACCGCGGCGCCCTGCATGACCTGACCCCGATCTGCCCCACGGTATCGCGCCTGCTCGAGCGCGACGACGTCGCCGCCATGGTAGCGCACACATCGCCCAGCACCCGCTGGTCTCTGGACGACCTGCTGCCCCACGCGCGCCAGGCCAACCCCCAGGCCGCCCATTTCGTGGCCCCCTGCGATCTGCAGGTGATCAAGGCCTGCGGCGTCACGTTTGCCGACAGCATGCTCGAACGGGTCATCGAAGAACGCGCCGGGGGCAGCCCGGCCGATGCCGCCCGCATCCGTGCGCAAATCGGCAAGGCCGTCGGCGCCGCGGTATCCGACATTCGCCCCGGCTCGAAAGAAGCGGCCCAGGTGCGCAAATACCTGATCCAGGAAGATCTCTGGTCGCAGTACCTGGAAGTCGGCATCGGGCCCGATGCCGAAATTTTCACCAAGGCCCCCGTGCTGTCCGCGGTGGGCCCCGGGGCCGAGATCGGCATCCTCGAGGCATCCAAGTGGAACAACCCCGAGCCCGAGCTGGTGCTGGCCGTGAATTCGCGCGGGCAGATACGCGGGGTCACCCTGGGCAACGACGTCAACCTGCGCGACATCGAAGGCCGCAGCGCCCTGCTGTTGGGCAAGGCCAAAGACAACAATGCCTCGTGTGCCATCGGCCCGTTCATACGGCTGTTCGACAGCCAGTTTACGCTCGACCAGGCACGCCACCTGGAAATCCACCTGAACGTAACAGGCACGGACGGCTTCGAGCTCGACCCACCGCATCAGCCGCGACCTGGAAGACCTGGTGGCCCAGGCCTGCGGCCGCCACCACCAGTATCCCGATGGCTTCATGCTGTTCACGGGCACGCTGTTCGCGCCCACCGCCGATCGCGACGCCCCGGGCCAGGGCTTCACGCACCATCTTGGCGATGTCGTGCGTATTTCATCGCCGCACCTGGGCAGCCTGGTCAACCGGGTGACCCACAGCGAGAAGGCGCCCGAATGGACGCGCGGCATCCATTGGTTCATGGACAATCTGGCGCGGCGGGGCCTGCTGGGCTGATCGGCTGGCATGGGCATCATCCGATCACCGTCATGAGGCGGGCATGCGCCCGCTTCAGGTGGCGCTGCATGGCCGCCATGGCCTGCAGTGGATCGTGGTCGGCCACGGCGTGGTAGACGTCTACATGTTCTTGCAAAGCATCTTCCCAGACGGTCTGCTTTTCGAACAAGCGGTGCATCGAGCCGGCGATCGGCATGTAGCGCTGATCGAACAGCTCGCTGACAGTCTGCGACAGCAGACGGTTGTCGGCCGTGGCGGCCAGCGTGAGGTGAAAGCTGCGGTCTGCATCGGCCAGGGCGCGGTCGCCCGGGCCGCGTTGCAGCTCGAGCGCGGCGCGCATGGCGGCAAGGCTGTCGGCCAGATCCTTGAGCTGGCTGCGGGAGATATAGCGCGCCGCATGGGCGGCCACCCCGCTTTCGAGGAAGAACCGCATTTCGCTGACTTCTTTCGGGCTGTAGCCCATGACGCTTTCGTTGACGGCCTGGCTCGCATCCGCTGCCGCGACCTGGCGGGGTGCCGCCTGGCGCAGGTAGATGCCTGATCCCACCCGGATCTCGATCTCTCCCTGGAGTTCGAGCACCACCAGCGCCTCGCGCAGGCTGGGCCTGGATACCTTCAGGCGCTGGGCCAGTTCGCGCTCGGATGGCAGGCGCGAACCCACCGGCAGCGCCAGCCGGCCGATTTCACGGCGCAGGGCCTCGGCGATCTGCAGGTAGCCCCGCGCGGGGTCTACAGCCACTGCGGAATGCCGGTTCCGGATCATGCAGCCCACTCCTGTGGTTCACAAAGCCTGGCTCATTCTAGCCGCTCGAAGTGGCTTGCAGACCACTTTGGTCAGACAGGTTGATATAAATTAGGGAAATCCATGACTGGTATTACCAGTTTTAATGTTTAGACTATCGAATGGCTGACCTGCCGCCTATCCGCGATCGGCTCGCCGCTGTCATAGGCAACCCACCTGTTTGACCAATTCGAATGCCTCTGATCCAATCGATTGAGATTCTGGACGTCCGTTTTCCGACCTCGAAGCATCTGGATGGCTCGGATGCCATGAATCCAGACCCAGACTATTCGGCGGCCTACGCCATCCTGCACACCGACCAGCCAGGCCTGGAAGGCCACGGGCTGAGCTTCACCATCGGGCGCGGCACCGAGATCGTCTGCACCGCCATCGAGGCGCTCAAGCCGCGGCTGCTGGGCCTGGACCTGGACTGGATCACTGAAGACATGGGCCGCTTCTGGCGGCATGTCACCTCCGACAGCCAGCTGCGCTGGATTGGCCCCGACAAAGGCGCGATCCACCTGGCCACGGGCGCCCTGGTGAATGCCGTCTGGGATCTCTGGGCCAAGGCCGAAGGCAAGCCAGTCTGGCGCCTGGTGGCCGACCTGTCGCCCGAAGAACTGGTGCGCCTGATCGATTTCAGATACATCACTGACTGCATCCGTCCCGACGAGGCTCTCGAGCTGTTGACCCATCAGGCCGCTGGCAAGCAAGCGCGTCTGGCCGCGCTGATGAAGACCGGTTATCCCTGCTATACCACGTCCGCCGGCTGGCTCGGCTACAGCGACGAAAAACTGCGCCGCCTGGCCCAGGAAGCGGTGGACGCCGGTTTCTCGCACCTCAAGCTCAAGGTGGGGCGTGACCTGGCCGACGACGTCCGGCGCTTGCACATCGCCCGCGAAGTGATCGGGCCCGAGCGCCATCTCATGATCGATGCGAATCAGGTCTGGGAAGTCGACCAGGCGATCGGCTGGCTCCAGCACCTGGCCTTTGCCCGGCCCTGGTTCATCGAAGAGCCGACCAGCCCGGATGACATCGCCGGCCACCGTCGGATCCGCGACGCATTGCAGGGGCGGATGCAGGTGGCCACGGGCGAAATGTGCCAGAACCGCATCCTGTTCAAGCAGTACATCATGGAATCGGCCATCGACGTGGTGCAAGTCGATGCCTGCCGCCTGGGCGGCGTCAACGAAGTGCTGGCCGTGATGCTCATGGCCGCCAAGTACGGCCTCAAGGTGTGCCCGCACGCCGGGGGCGTCGGGCTGTGCGAATACGTACAACACCTGTCGATGATCGACTACCTGTGCTTTGCCGGCACCCTGGAAGGCCGGGTGATCGAATACGTGGATCACCTGCACGAGCACTTCGTGCACCCCTGCATCATCCGCGATGCCGCCTACATCCCACCGACCGCACCCGGCTATTCCATCGAGATGAAGCGCGGCTCGCTGGCCCAGTATCAATTCCGCGCCTGAAGCAGTACGATGGCCACATCCCCCGGGGCCTCCCGAGGCCAGCATCCGACATCACCCGCCCCCGCCTGATCCGGTATCCATGCCCGCCCGGGCGCAGTCACCGGATCGGCGTTTTTTTGGAGACGCCCATCCATGTCCGCATCAGACAAACCCCGGCTGCGCAGCCAGCGGTGGTTCGACAACCCCGACAACCCGGGCATGACGGCGCTCTATATAGAGCGCTACATGAACTACGGCATCACGCGCGCCGAACTGCAGTCCGGCAAGCCCATCATCGGCATCGCCCAAACCGGCTCCGACCTGGCGCCATGTAACCGGCACCACCTGCAGCTGGCCGACCGCGTGCGCGACGGCATCCGCGAAATGGGCGGCATCCCGCTCGAGTTTCCCGTGTATCCCATCCAGGAAACCGGCAAACGCCCAACGGCGGCCATGGACCGCAATCTGGCCTATCTGGGGCTGGTCGAAGTCCTGCACGGCTACCCGATCGACGGCGTCGTGCTCACCACGGGCTGCGACAAGACCACCCCAGCCTGCCTCATGGCCGCCGCCACCGTCAACATACCGGCGATCGTCCTGTCGGGCGGCCCCATGCTCGATGGCTGGTGGCGCGGCAAGCTGGCCGGCTCGGGCACGGTGGTCTGGGACGCCCGCAAGCATCTGGCCGCAGGCGATATCGACTACGAAGAATTCATGGATAGCGTGGCCAGCTCGGCGCCATCGGTGGGCCACTGCAACACGATGGGCACCGCCCTATCCATGAACTCGCTGGCCGAGGCGCTGGGCATGTCGCTGCCAGGTTGCGCAGCCATCCCGGCACCGTACCGCGACCGCAGCTGGATGGCCTTTGAAACCGGCAAGCGCATCGTTCAGATGGTGCATGAAAACCTGCGCCCGTCCGACATCCTGACGGCGCAGGCCTTCGACAACGCCGTCGTGGCCGCCGCGGCGCTGGGCGCCTCGTCCAACTGCCCCATCCACATCATCGCGATCGCCCGCCACATGGGGGTCGAACACAGTCTGGCCGACTGGCAGCGGCTGGGGCCCGACATTCCCCTGCTGGTCGACTGTCAACCCGCCGGACGCTACCTGGGCGAATCTTTCTACCGAGCGGGCGGCGTGCCGGGCGTGATGCGCGAGCTCATGCGGGCCGGCAAACTGCACGCGGACGCCATGACCGTCACCGGCCAAACCCTGGGCGAAAACCTGGCGCAGGTGCCCGAACCCGACCGCGAAGTCATACGCAGCTGGGACGATCCCCTGAAGGCGGCGGCCGGCTATGTGGTACTGACGGGCAACCTGTTCGACAACGCGATCATCAAAGTCAGCGTGATCGACGAAACATTCCGCGAACGCTACCTCAGCGACCCGGAACACCCCAATCGGGTGGATCTGAAGGCCGTGGTCTTCGAAGGCCCCGAAGACTATCACGAACGCATCGAAGACCCTGCGCTGGGGGTCGATGAACACTCGCTGCTGGTGATCCGCAACGTGGGTCCGGTGGGCTATCCCGGCGGCCCCGAAGTGGTCAACATGCAGCCGCCGGCGGCCCTGATCTCGCGCGGCATCGACACCCTGCCAACCATGGGAGACGGGCGCCAGAGCGGCACCTCGGCCAGCCCATCGATCCTGAATGTCTCGCCCGAATCAGCAGTGGGCGGCGGGCTGGCCCTGCTGCGCACAGGCGACATGGTGCGCATCGACCTGAACGCGCACCGGGTCGACGTGCTGATATCCGACGAGGCACTCAGCCAGCGGCGCAATGCCTGGAAACCACCGATCCTCAAGAATCAGACCCCCTGGGAAGAAATCTACCGCAAGACGGTAGGCCAGCACGGCACCGGGGCGTGCATGGAACCCGCCACGCAATACCTTGATATCATCATGCAGCGCGGCGAAGCCCGCGACAATCACTGAGCCGCGCCGCGGCCTGTATGCAACGTCGGGCCGCGGCTACTCTTTTCCCTGTCTCCATCCCCGACCATGACGCCTTTTGACCCAACCCAGCGACGCCCCTTATCCCCCGCAGCCCTGGCCGAATTCCATGCGCAGTTCGGCACGCGCTTCGTCACCACCGAAGCCGTACGCCAGCACCACGGAACCGATGAGTCCCCCTACCCCGTCTGTCCGCCGGATGCCGTGATCTTCCCGCACGACACCGACGACGTGGTGCAGGCCGTGCAGATCTGCAACCGCCATCGCGTCCCCATCATCGCTTTTGGCATCGGCTCTTCACTCGAAGGGCACGTACTGCCGGTTCAGGGCGGGGTCACGCTGGACTTCACCGAAATGAACCGCGTGCTGGCCATCGACGCCGATGACTTCACCGTCACGGTACAACCGGGGGTGACCCGCACCCAGCTCAACGAGGCAATTCGCGACACCGGGCTCTTCTTTCCCATCGACCCGGGGGCCGACGCCACGCTGGGCGGCATGGCGGCCACCCGCGCATCCGGCACCAATGCCGTGCACTACGGCACCATGCGCGAAAACGTGGTTTCGCTGAAAGTCGTCACCGCCGAAGGCCGGATCGTGCGCACCGCGGGCCGGGCCCGCAAGTCGTCGTCGGGCTACGACCTCACCCGGCTGTTCGTGGGCAGCGAAGGCACGCTGGGCATCATCGTCGAAGTCACGGTGCGCCTTTACCCGCGCCCCGAAGCCACCATGGCGGCAGTCTGCAATTTCCCCGACCTGGCCTCGGCGGTGCAGTGCGTGGTCGACGTCATGCAATGCGGGGTCGCCATCGCCCGGGTCGAATTCATGGACCAGAACGCCGTGCGCGCCGTCAACCGGCACAGCCAGCTGAACCTCAAGGAAACGCCGCTGCTGCTGTTCGAATTCATCGGCAGCCCGGCCGGGATCCGCGAGCAGATCGACATCGTGCAAGACATTGCCAGCACCCACGGCGGCATGGACTTCGACTGGGCCGAGCAACCCGAAGACCGCAGCCGTCTGTGGCAGGCCCGGCACAACACCCACTATGCGGGGCTGCACTTGCGCGCCGGTTCACGCAGCGTGGCCACCGACGTCTGCGTGCCCATCTCACGCCTGGCCGAGTGCGTTACCCAGACCGCGGCCGACTTGCAGGACATGCCGTTTCCATGGCTCATCGTCGGGCACGTGGGCGACGGCAATTTCCACGTACAAATGCTGATCGACCCGAACAACCAGACCGAGTGGCAGAAGTCCGAAGGCGTCAACGCCCGCCTGGTACGGCGCGCCATCGAAATGGACGGCACGTGCTCGGGCGAGCACGGCGTGGGCCTGCACAAGATCGGCTTTCTGGCACTCGAGCACGGCGAAGAGGCGCTGCAGCTGATGCGGCTGATCAAACAGGCCTGGGACCCGAACAACATCTTCAACCCGGGCAAGATGCTGCGCCTGAGCGCCTGACCCAGAGCGCGGCCCGGATCAACGCCCTGATCAACGCCGGTTCAATTGACCCAGCCCCCGTCGATGATGTTTGCGGTGCCGGTAGTGTAGGCCGATTCATCCGAGGCCAGGTAGGCGGCCAGCGCCGCGATTTCCTCGGGCTGGCCCAGGCGGCCCACCGGCTGGCGCGCAATAAAGGCCGCCCGCACCTGCTCGAACGTGAGCCCCTGCGCCTTGGCCTGCTCGTGCATGCGCTGATGCAGCGAAGGGGATTCGACCGTGCCCGGGCAAATGGCATTGCAGCGCACACGGCCGATGAAGTCGGCCGCAATCGCCTTGGTCAGGCCGATGACGGCAGCCTTGGTCGTGCCATACACGAACCGGTTGGGCACGCCCTTCACGCTGGAAGCCACCGAGGCCACATTGACGATCGACCCCGCGCCGTGTTCGAGCATGCCCGGCAACACGGCCCGGCACATTTCATACATGGACGTGACGTTGAGCCGGAAGGAGAAGTCCCAGGCCTCGCGCGAGCAATCGAGTATGGAGCCGCTGTCGACAAAGCCAGCGCAATTGAACAGGACGTCGATACGGCCTGCCGCCTTCACCCGCGCCTCGATGGCGGCGGCATCGGTGACATCCAGCACGTGGGTCTCGCAGCCCGCCAGCGACTGCAGGGCCTCGGCCTGGATATCGGTGGCGATCACGTGCGCGCCTTCGGCCTGAAAACGCAAGGCGGTAGCCCGCCCGATTCCGTTGCCGGCTGCGGTGAGCAGCGCGACCTTGCCTGCAAGACGACCTGTCATGATGAACGCTCCTGGAATTTTTTATATGAAAATTTATTTCACTGGCACAGAGAAAAATCATACCGTGTTTCACGACTATCGCGCCATATCGATTTCTCTTCTTTCAGGCAGCCCATGAATGCGGATTTTCCCTGATGGGCCCGATCGGCAGGGGTAACTGCGGTATAGTTTCTTCCATATATGAAAACCAAACCCCAAAACTGAAAACAAGCCGCTGCGCTTCTATCCTGGATCGCCCCGCATCGTGTCCCGCGCCCCCGCTCAGCCTGTATCCGCCACACCGGCCCCAGCCGCGCCTGCCGCAAAAACCGAACCGTCGCGCTATAACGCCCCTGCGCTCGACAAGGGTCTGGACATCCTCGAAACCCTCAGCCGCAGCCCCGACGGGCTCACGCTCAAGCAGTTGGCCGGCGCCCTGGACCGCAACGTCAACCAGATCTTCCGCATGGTCATGGTGCTGCTGCGGCGGCACTACATCCAGGTGGATGAGCACGACCGCTACACCCTCACCCTGCGGATGTTCACCCTGGCCCACCACCAGCCGCCCATCAAGCACCTGATCGACAAAGCCTTGCCGCTTCTGCACGAACTGGCCGGGCGTACGCAGCAGTCCTGCCACCTGGCCGTGTACGAACAGGGCCACTGCGTGGTCATCGCCCAGGTGGACAGCCCCGGGCGCTGGTCGCTGGGTCTGAAACTGGGTTCGCTGATGGGCTTGGCCGACACGTCGTCGGGCCACATCCTGCTGGCCTATCAGGACGAAGCCGGCCGCGCCCGCATGCTGCGCGACCACGTGCGGGTAGAGGGCGAGCTGGATCTGGATCCGGGCCAGCTGCTGGCGCTGCTGGCCAAGGTGCGGGAAACGGGCTGCTCGCTCATGCCCAGCAAGCAGATCCGGGGGGTCACCAATATCGCCTTTCCGGTTCATGGCCTCAAGCATCATGGGGTCGCCGCCATCAACGTGCCCTACATCGCCCGCATCGACGGCGCGCACACCCCGACCATAGACGATGTACAGCACATTCTGAAAGACATCTGCCAGCGTCTTTCCCACCAACTAGGAGCCGATCATGTCCTCTGACCACTCTTCCGCCACACCCGTCTGGTTCATCTCGGGCTGTTCCACCGGTTTCGGCCGCGAACTCGCGAGCCAGGCCCTCGCGCGCGGCTGGCGGGTGGTCGCCACCGCCCGCCAGCCAGGCAGCCTGAGCGACCTGGTGGCCTCCCATGCGGATCGCGCCCTGGCCCAGCCACTGGACGTGACCCGCCACGACCAGATCGACGCGGCCGTCGCGGCGACCCTGCGGCAGTTCGGACGCATCGACGTACTGGTGAACAACGCCGGCTACGGGTACCAGTCATCCATCGAGGAAGGCGACGACGCCGAAATCCGCGCCATGTTCGATGCCAACGTCTTTGGTTTGTTCGCCCTGACCCGCGCCATCCTGCCCATCATGCGCCAACAGCGCAGCGGGCACGTCTTCAATATCACCTCGCTGGCCGGGCTGCGCGGCTTTGCCGGCTCGGGTTATTACGCGGCCACCAAGCACGCCATCGAAGGCTGGGCCGATGCCCTGGCACAGGAATGCAATCCGCTGGGGATCCAGGTCACCAACATCGAACCGGGGCCGTTTCGCACCGACTGGGCCGGGCGTTCGCTGCACCAGACGCCAGCCGTGGTCGAAGACTACGCAGAAACCGCCGGTGCGCGCATGCAGAGCATCAAGGACGCCAGTGGCAAGCAGGCGGGCGACCCCGCTCGCGCCGCTAAACTAATGCTCGAACTGTCCCTGGAACAGAACGCGCCCCTGAACATCGCACTGGGCGCGGCCGCGATCCGCCTGGGTACCGAGCGCCTGCAGGCCAAGATCGACAGCATTCAGGCCAATGAAGCGCGTGGCCTGGCCACTGATTTTCCCCACGCGGGCCGGTGAGCACCCATCGCCGTATGGCGCTGGCAAACTGTTACACTGGCTCGTTACAACCCGTCATGATGGCGGCCCGCAACACCAGGCGGCCATCATGATATTCCACCTGACGGAGATCCCACACCATGTTGTCCAAATATAAAAAACTGGCCTGCCTCGTGGCCCTGACCGTAGCGGCCGGCGCGGCGCACGCCGAATGGCCCACGCGCCCCATCACCCTGGTGGTGCCCTATGCCGCAGGCGGCGGCACCGATGCCACGGCCCGCATCATTGCCAGTATGCTGAAAGACAAGCTCGATACGCCCGTCAACGTCGTCAACCATCCTGCGGGGGGCGGCGTGGTAGGGCAGGAAACCATCGCGGGCGCCAAGCCCGACGGCTACACCATCGGCCTGGTCAGCGCCGAAACCTTCATGAACCACAACGTGGGCCTGACCCAACGCAGCGGAAAAGACTACACCGCCCTGGCCCTGATGAACAACGATCCCTCTGCCGTGATCGTGAGCACCTCATCGCCGTACAAGAACATGGATGACTTGGTCAAGGCCATCAAGGACAATCCGGGCAAGCTCAAATCATCGGGCACCGGCACGGGCGGGGTCTGGAACCTCGCCATGGCCGGCATGGTCGACAGCCTGGGCATTTCGGCCGACTCGGTCAAGTGGGTACCCTCGGCGGGCGCCGCACCGGCCCTGCTCGAACTGGTTGCGGGCGGGGTGGATTTCGTGCCTGTTTCCCTGCCCGAAGCCCGTTCCATGATCGAATCCGGCAAAGCCACGCCGCTGGCTGTCATGGCCACCGATGCCGTGGCCCTGTATCCCGACGTGCCCACGCTGAAAGAAGCCACGGGCAGCGACTGGCTGGCGTCCGCGTGGCGCGGCATCGTGGCGCCCGTTGGCTTGCCCGAAGAGGTCACCAAGAAATACGAACAAGCCCTCGACGAGATCAACCACAGCGATCAATACCGCGATTTCATGAAAAACCAGGGCTATGAAGTGGTCTACCTGAACGGTGAAGACTTCACTCAGTTCATGATCGAAGGCGATGAAGCCACCCGCAAGGTCATGGACAAGCTCGGGCTGATCAAGAAATAACCGGTACGTCCGGCCGGGCCACACCGCGGCCCGGCTGGGCCAGCCCATTCCTCAAGAGCCGGACCTCCTCGCCAGGCGGGCGACACGGGGTTCGGCTCGATGTGTTCAGGAGTCATGAAATGAAGGTCTATGAAGTCATTGCGCGCGCCTTGAAAGATGCCATGGATGACGTCGGCATCGAGCATCTCTTCGGGCTGATCGGCGATGCCAACCTGTACATGGTCGACAGCTATGTGCGCGCCTGCGGCGGCGCCTACATCCGCGCCGCCCACGAAGCGGGCGCCACGGCCATGGGGGTGGGCTACGCGCAAGTGCGAAACACCGTCGGGGTCGTGACGGTGACGCAAGGCCCCGGCCTGACCAACGCACTGACCGCGCTGCTGGAAGGCGTCAAGTCATCCACCCCCATGGTGCTGCTGGCCGGCGATACCGCCGAAGAAGACCACAGCCACATCCAGTTCATCAACCAGCGCGAACTGGTCATGAGTGCCGGCATCGGCTTCGAGCCATTGCGCGCACCGCATACCATCACCCAGGACCTGAACCGCGCATTTCGCCGCGCGTGGATCGAGCGCCGGCCCATCGTGTTCAACATGCCCTACAACTTCCAGTGGCTAGAGGCCGAGTACCAGCGCCAGACCCTGCGCCTGCCCGGTATCACCCTGGCGCCCACCCTGGGTGACGACATGGACCATGCCGTCGGGATGATCGCATTCGCCCGCCAGCCGGTGGTGCTGGCGGGCCGCGCCGCCGCCGACGAAGACACCAAACGCGCCATACAGCGGTTTGCCGAACGGATCGGCGCGCCCGTTTCCACCACCGTACGCGCCAAGGACCTCTTCACGGACGACGCCTTCAACCTGGGCATCTGCGGCACGCTGAGCAACGAAATCGCCAGCGACGTCCTGATGAACAGCGACTGCATCATCGCCTTTGGCGCCGGCCTGAATAAATACACGGGCGGTTTGGGCAGTTTCTTCGATGGCAAGAAACGGATCATCCACGTCAGCCCGCACGCCCGGGACATCGGCCGATACACGCCCGTCGAAGCCGGCCTCGTCGGCGACCTGGGCCGGATCGCCGATGAAATGGTCCGCCTGCTCGATGAAGCCGAAATCCCGCCCGCCGCCAACCGCAGCGACGAGCTGGCCGAGCGCATCCGCAACTACCGGCAAAAGCCCAGGCTATCGGACCAGAACGCACCTGGCACGGTCGACATCCTTGAACTGTTTCACACCCTGAATACCCAGTTTCCGCAAGACAGGATCTACCTGACCGACGGGGGGCGCTACGAATACATCGCCTGGGTGGACGTCAAGGTCCAGACGCCACGGGATTTCGTCCACACCATCTGCTATGGAGCCATCGGCCTGGGCCTGTCCACGGCCATTGGCGCCTCGGTGGCGGGGGCCGGCAAGCCCACCCTGCTGGTGGTGGGCGATGGCGGGCTGGAGCTCGGCGGCATGACCGAACTCATGACCGCGCAGCGTGAAAACCTGAACCTGGCGGTCATCGTCTGCAACGATGGCAGCTACGGCGCCGAGTACGAGCAGTTCGTCGCCAAAGGCATGGAACCCGACCTGACCATGCTGGGTTCGCCCGACTTCGCCCCGATTGCGCAAGCGATGGGAATCGCATCCATGACGGTGCGCAACAGCGAAGACCTGGCGCGGGCCATGCGCTTCATCAACGAACGCGACGGGCGCTCGCCCTGCCTGATCGACGTCAAACTCGACCCGCGCCACATGAACCTGTAGGCCCTGCGGGCCGGCCGTGATCGCGGGGCCGGCAGGCAACGACGCCTGCGGGCCCGCGCGCACCAGAAAAAGGCCGCCCTGGCGGGCGGCCCCTGGTTACCATCCGGCCCTGATCAGCGGATCTCGAGCCACTTCGACGTGCTCTCGGCCACTTTCTTGGGCAAAGACAGCTCGAGCACGCCATCGGCGCAGCGCGCTTCGGATTGGGCGGCGTCGATATCGTGAGCCAGGCTGAAGCGACGCACCTGCACGCCATGATAGCGTTCGCGGCGCAAGACGGTCTCGCCCTTTTTCTCGACATCTTCGGCCGACTTCTCGACCCGGATGGACACGGTGTTGCCCTCGATGGAGACCTTCACGTCTTCCTTGCGCACACCAGGCACTTCGGCCTTGACGGTGTAGCCTGAATCCGATTCGGTGACATCGATGTTGATCCGTGGTTCTTCGGTACGCTGGGCGAGGCGGGACGCCACGGGGAAGCGGTTGAACAATTCTTCGAACCCGGACAGTTCGGCAAACGGGTTGAAGCGAGTCAGATCGTTGGTCATCTTGAATCTCCTTTCTACCATACTGGTGACAGATACCGGCCCACCTGGGCCCGCATCATTCTGATGTCTGATAGATGGGGTTTGCAGCAGAAGATTCAAGAGCCGCGGGAGAATCAGCCGTGGTTGAAGCCCGCGGCCTCGGCCTCGGTCAGCGGCTTGCTGACCGGGTGGGCCTCGAGGTGGGCAATGGCCCGTTTCATGTCGCTGAGCAGCAAGCCTGCCAAATCGCGGCTGACCCCATGACGAACCAGGATGCGCTGCACCACCAGGTCTTCCCGGTTGGCCGGCATGGAATAGGCCGGCACCTGCCAGCCGCGGCTGCGCAGCCGATCAGCCAGATCGTACAGCGTATAGCCCGCATCGGCCCCTTTCTTCAGCGCCCAGGTCAGGGCGGGGATGCCGGTCTGGCTGTCGCCCCCATAAAGCATGTCGAACGGCCCCAGGCGGGCGACCTCTTCGGCCAGATACCGGGCCGTCTGGTAGCAGGTCTCGTGGATCTTGCGATAGCCTTCGCGCCCGAGGCGCAGGAAGTTATAGTACTGTGCGATGATCTGCCCACCCGGCCGCGAGAAGTTCAGCGCGAAGGTGGGCATGTTGCCGCCCAGGTAATTGACGTTGAAGACCAGTTCTTCCGGCAGATCGCCCGCCTCGCGCCAGATCACCCAGCCGGCGCCAAGAGGCGCCAGGCCGAATTTATGGCCCGAGGCATTGATGGACTTCACGCGCGGCAGGCGAAAGTCCCAGAGCAGGTCGGGGGCGCAGAAGGGCGCCAGGAAACCGCCACTGGCCCCATCCACGTGCATGGAGACGTCCAGCCCGGTGTCTTTCTGCAGTTGGTCGAGGGCATCGTGCACCGCCTTGACCGGCTCATACTGGCCCGTGAAGGTGACCCCCAGCGTCGGCACCACGCCAATGGTGTTCTCGTCCACGCGCCGGATCACTTCTTCGGGGCTCATCAGAAGGCGTTCGCCCGCGAGCGGGATCTCGCGCAGTTCGACATCGAAGTAGCGCGCAAACTTGTGCCAGCAGATCTGCACGGGCCCCGTGATCATGTTGGGCCGGTCGATGGGCTTGCCCGCCGCCTTGCGCTGCTTGCGCCAGCGCCACACCATGGCCAGCCCCCCCAGCATCGCCGCTTCGGACGAACCAATGGTCGAGCAGCCGAGCGTGCCCCCGGCATCCGGCGAGTTCCAGAGATCGGCCATCATGCGCACGCAACGGGACTCGATTTCCGCCGTCTGGGGATATTCATCCTTGTCGATCATGTTCTTGTCGATCGACAAGTTCATGAGGTCGCGGATCTCATCATCCACCCAGGTCTGGCAGAAGGTGGCCAGATTCTGGCGCGAGTTGCCATCGAGCATGAGCTCGTCGCGCACCGCGCTGAATACATTCTGGGGATCCCGCTCGCGCACAGGAAAGCGGTCTTTGGGAAGCTGGCCGGCCAGCTCGATGGACGCATAGACATCGTCCCGGCGGCTGTGGCCTGGTGAATCAGGATGGCTGTTCATGTCGGGTTTCTCCTCGAGGTTGCTGGCCGTGCCGGCCACCCCCCTATCCTGCCATGAAAAAGCCACCCCAAGGTGGCCGATGCGAATGGATGGCATGAATGGTCGGGGTGACATGATTCGAACATGCGACTCCTACGTCCCGAACGTAGTACTCTACCAGGCTGAGCTACACCCCGACTTAGGGACATGGGCGCATGCAAGGATGCGCCCCGGGAAACTTCAACGGTCGCGCTCGACCGCGAAAGCACACGATTTTAGCAGAGTCTGCCGATAAACGGAATCGTCGAAGCGCATGATGGCCTGCCGGGCCAGATCGGCCTCGTGCAGGGCCGCCTGCCGGGTAAACGCCAGGGCATCGGTGGCGTGGATGGCATGGGCCACGGCTTCGAAATCGGCCTCACCGGTCTCGATGGCGCTGCGTACCAGCGCGCGCTGCTCGGGGGAACCGACTTCGAGGACACGGATCAGCGGCAGCGTGGGCTTGCCTTCGCGCAGGTCATCGCCCACGTTCTTGCCCAGCGCCTGGACGTCGCCGCTGTAGTCGAGTACGTCATCGATGAGCTGGAAGGCAGTGCCCAGATGGCGGCCGCACGCGGCGGCGGTCTCTTGGTGGGGCACGTTGGCCCCCGCGATGATGGCGCCGACCTGTGCGGCCGCCTCGAACAGCTTGGCGGTCTTGTAGCGCACCACCTGCAGGTAGCGCTCGAGCGAGACGTCTGGATCATGCACATTGAGCAGCTGCAGGACCTCGCCTTCGGCAATGACCGTAGTGGCCGCCGACAGCACCGCCATGGCCGGCATCGAGCCGGCGGCCACCATCATTTCGAAGGAGCGCGAATACAGGTAATCGCCCACCAGCACGCTGGCCGCATTGCCGAACACGGCATTTGCCGTTTCCCGCCCGCGCCGCAGATCGGATTCGTCGACCACGTCATCGTGCAGCAGCGTAGCGGTATGGATGAATTCGACCACAGCCGCCAGGCCATGGTGCTTTTCGCCCTGGTACCCCAGCGCCCTGGCCACCAGCAGCAGCAGCGCGGGCCGCAGGCGCTTGCCCCCGGCGCCGATGATGTAATCACCGATGGTGCGTATGAGAACGACTTCGGAATCCAGGCGCGCACGGATCTCTGCGTCTACGGCCTGCATGTCGGCGGCGATGGGAACGAACAGTTCGGAAAAATTCAAGGCAGACCTGGAAACGGAAGGAATCTGGACGAGAAAGTCGACCACAAAGACCCAGATTATACTTTCCGCATCTTATTCAGGAGAACCTTGTGTCCGACCCCCAATTGCAGACCCTGATCAAACGCGCCAATGGCGTGCTGGCGCAGCTCGAGGCCTGGCTGCCGCCGGCGCCTCCCGCGATGGACTGGTCCGCCCATGCCTACCGCTGGCAGCGCCGTGGGGCGCGTGGCTGGCTCGAGGCCATTCACCGCATCGCCCCGATCCAGCTCGCCGACCTGCAGCACGTCGACCGGCAGAAGGCCGTGCTCGAGCGCAACACCCTGGCCTTCCTGCAGGGCAAGCCCGCCAACAACGTGCTCATGACCGGGGCGCGCGGCACCGGCAAAAGCTCGCTGGTGCGTGCCCTGCTTGCCGCGCACGCCCAGCGCGGCATGCGGCTCATCGAAATCGACAAGTCCGACCTCGGCGACCTGGGCCAGATCATCGATCTGATCAGCGGTCGCCCCGAACGCTACATCATCTTCTGCGACGACCTGTCCTTCGAAGAGGGCGAGGCCAGCTACAAGGCGCTGAAATCGGCCCTGGATGGCTCGGTGGCGGCGCCTGGCGAGAACGTGCTCATCTACGCCACGTCCAACCGGCGCCACCTGATGCCGGAGTACATGCACGAAAACCTGCAGGCGCAGCATCAGCCCGACGGCGAGATCCACCCTGGCGAAACCGTAGAGGAAAAGATTTCACTGTCCGAACGCTTCGGCCTGTGGTTGTCCTTCTATCCATTCGGCCAGCAAGACTACCTGGATATCGTGGCCCACTGGCTGGGGGTCCACGGCTGCCCGCCCGAACACGCCGAAGCGGCCCGCGCCGAAGCCCTTCAGTGGGCGCTCGAGCGCGGCTCGCGCTCGGGGCGGGTGGCGCGCCAGTTTGCCCGCGACTGGGCTGCGCGCCATGTCTGAGGGCAAGCCGTACATCCGCGTGGCCGCAGGCCTGATCTTCGATGCGCGCGGCCGCCTGCTGCTTGGCCAGCGCCCGGATGGCAAGGTCTGGCCAGGCTGGTGGGAATTTCCTGGGGGCAAAATCGAAGCCGGCGAAAGCGTCGAGCAGGCCCTGGTGCGCGAACTCGACGAAGAACTGGGCATCCAGGCCACGCGCGTGTACCCCTGGGTCGTGTATATGCACGAATACCCGAAAACCGTGGTCGAACTGTCTTTTTGCCAGGTCACCGCCTGGAAGGGCGAACCCACCGGCCGCGAGGATCAGGCGCTCGACTGGGTCGACCCCGCCCAGATTCGGCTCGATGAGTCCGACCATCCCATCGGGCCCGGCGGCGCTTCCCTGCTGCCGGCGGCCATGGCACCGCTGCGCTGGCTGCGCCTGCCCACCCATTACCGTCTCAGCCAGATCCAGCGCCCAGACCGGCTCGACGGCTGGCTGGCCCACCTGCGCGGCGAACTGCTGCGTGGTCTGCGCCTGGTCCAGTTTCGCGAACCGGCCTGGACAGGCAGCCCGGCAGCGCTGCATGCCGCATTCCAGGCCACCGTGGCATTGTGCCGGCAATACGGCGCCCGCTGCCTGATCAACAGCGTGCATCCACACGCCTGGTGGGCCGAGGCAGACGGCGTGCAGCTGCGCGCAGGCGACGCCCGCCACGTGCTGCAGCAGGACCAGCGGCCGCCGGGGTGGCTGGGCGTATCGGCCCACAATCTTGCCGATCTTGCCTGCGCAGCCGAACTGCACGCCGACTTCGTGGTCCTTGGCCACGTGCTCGAAACGCCCAGCCACCCTGGGCAGACGCCGTTGGGTTGGGCCGGATTCAAGCAGCTGGCGGCACAGGCAGGCCGCCCGGTCTTTGCCCTGGGGGGGCAGTCGGCCGCCACGCTGGATACGGCGCGCCTGCATGGGGCTCACGGGGTCGCGGCCCTGCGCGGCCCCCTGTTCCAGACCCCCTGAGCCATCCCAGCCGCCGGTTCGCGCGCAGCGGCCAGCCCTGAGGCCGACCCTGGAGCCCGTGTCAGACCCCCTGGGCTACCCGCAGGCGCACGGCCGCCGTCAGGCGCTCGAGGTGCAGATCCAGGGCGGCCTGCTCGGCGGACAGCGCGCTGGCCTGAGCCTGTACCACGTTCAGGTAATCGACCAGGCCGGCACGATACTGATCGGTGACCAGGCGCAGGGTTTCACGGGCGGCGGCGAGCGCCCGCTCGCGCGCCTGCTGTTCGTCTACTAGCGCCTGCGACTGCACCAGGGCATCCTCGACCTCGCGCAGGCTCTCCAGCACCGTCTGGCGCCAAGCGGCCGCCTGGACATCGTAAGCCGCCTCGGCGGCTGCCGTGGCGGCGCTGCGCGCGCCCCCATCGAACAGCGTCAGCGCCAACGCAGGGCCCAGCGACCAGAAACGCGCCGGGGCCGTCAGCCAGGTCGCCAATTCGGCCGCCCGAAAGCCCCCCTGAAGGCCCAGCGTGAGATCCGGGAACCAGGCAGCGCGGCTGACGCCGATGCGCGCATTGGCCTGCGCCACCCGCTCGCGTGCGGCGGCAATGTCCGGCCGCTGCAGCAAGAGCACCGAAGGCACCCCCACCGGCACCTGAGGCACTGCCGGCAGGGCCTCGGGAAGAGCCAGCTGCGCTTCGAAGTCGCCCGGCACGTCCCCTACCAGCACGGCCAGGGCATGGACCTGCTGCTCGGTCTGCCAGGCCAGGCGGATGCGCTGTGCCCGGGCCTGCTCGAGCTGGGCGCGGGAGGCGGCCACGTCGGCGGGGGAAGCGACGCCCGCCTGTTGACGATTGCGCGTCATTTGCAACGCTTTTTCGTATTCGGCCAGCGTCTGGTCGAGCAGGTGCTCCTGGCGCCGGGCGGAGATCAGGCCGAACCAGGCCTGGGCCAGCGTGGACTGCAGGCTCAGGCGCACCCCCTGCAGGTCGGCGGCACTGGCCCGCTCGCCGGCCTGGGCCGCCGCCACCGAGCCGCGCACGCGCCCCCAGAGGTCGGCTTCCCATTGGACACTGCCCGAGAGCGAGTAGCTATTGGCCGGATTGTCGGGCCCGCCGCCGCCCTGCCCCGCCCGGCTCATCGAGCCCTGGGCGGAGACCGTCGGGAAAAACCCCGCGCGGGCGGCACGCAAATCGGCCGTGGCTTCGCGATACCGGGCTTCGGCCTGCGCCAGGTCAGGGCTGCCGTCGGCCAGCCGGCCCATCAGCCGATCGAGCCCGGCATCCTGAAACGACGTCCACCACCGCTGCGGGGCGCGCTCGGCCACCGAATCGGCCGGCAGCCATTGGCCTTCGGGCGCGTGCGCATAGCGGTCGGCCGTGAGCACGTCCGGTAAAGGGCGATCAGGGGCCAGGCTGCATCCGCCCAGCAGCACGCCGGCCAGCAGGGCCGCCAGGCCACCGAAACGGCGCCAGCCCCCTGCACGCCGATATGCGACACCCAGCGCCCTAACCATGCGAAGGGGCCCGCTGGCGCGAGGAAGACGAGGAGGCGGGGCGAGCGGCACGACGCAGACGATCCAGACTGAGATAAACCACCGGCGTAGTGTAGAGCGTGAGCACCTGGCTGACCAGCAGGCCGCCAATGATGGTCAGCCCCAGCGGTTGGCGCATCTCCACCCCGGCCCCCGTGGCCAGCAGCAGGGGCAGCGCCCCCAGCATGGCCGACAAGGTGGTCATCAGGATCGGCCGCAGCCGCACCAGGCAGGCCTGGTGGATCGCCTCGCGTGGGTCCAGCCCGTCGCGCCGTTGCGCCTGAAGGGCGAAATCCACCATCATGATGGCATTTTTCTTCACGATGCCGATCAGCAAGAACACCCCGATCAGCGCAATCAGCGTGAATTCCATGCCAATCACCCGCAAGGCCAGCAGCGCGCCCACGCCGGCCGAAGGCAGGGTCGAGAGAATCGTGATGGGGTGGATCAGGCTCTCGTAGAGCATGCCCAGCACCAGATACATGGCCAGCAGGGCGGCCAGCAGCATCCAGGGCTGCTGGGCCACTGCGTCGCGCATCATGCCCGAGCTCTCGTCCAGCCCGGCCTGCAATTCGTGGGTCGGCAGGCCGGTACGCGCCACCGCGCGGTCGATGGCTTGCAGTGCTTGATCCAGAGACACCCCGGACGCCAGGCCGAAGGCGATCGACTCGGCCACCATCAGGCCCTGGTGATTCACCGAACGCGGGGCGGTGCCTTCGGAAATGTGCGTGAAGGCCACCAGCGGCACGCGCTCGCCGCGGCTGTTGATCACATGCACGGCCTGCAGGGAATGAAGGTCGCGCGCGTATTCCGGGGCCACGGCCATGACCACATGGTACTGATTGAGGGGCTCATACAGCACCGCGACCTGCCGCTGGCTGAAGGCATTGTTGAACACCGCCGCCAGGTCCGCCATCTCCACCCCCAGGTGCCGGGCGGCATCGCGGTCGACGCGCAGCTCGGCCTGGCGGCCCCCGTCGTCGGCCTCGTCATCGACATCCACCAGTTCGGGCAGGGCCGCCAGCGCGCGCCGCACCTGCGGCAACCAGGTGCGCAGGACAGCCAGGTCGCTGCCCATCAAAAGATAGCTGTACGAACCGGCCCGGGACGAATGGCCCACGAAAATATCCTGCTGGGGCACCAGGAACATCCGCGCACCCGGGGTGTGCTCGAATTTTGCGCGCAGGCGGTTGACGACCTGCTGGGCGGTGGCATCCCGCGCGTCCAGCGGCTTGAGCTGCACCTGGATGAAGCTGGAGTTGCTGCCGCCGCGCCCGCCGGCATACGCGGTGACCGTGTCGACGGCGGGATCCTGCAACAGGACATTGCGAAACTGCTCGAGGCGGGCCTGCGTATCCTGAAACGACGTGCCGGTATCGACCCGGAAGAACCCGGTGAGCTGGCCCGTGTCCTGCTGCGGAAAAAACCCCTTGGGAATGTCGATGTATAGATAAACGTTCAAGCCGATGGTCGCCAGCAGAATCAGGAGCACCAGGCGCCCATGATCCAGCGACCAGCGCAGCGAGCGTGCATAGCCCTGCTGACTGACATGCCCCAGGCGCGCCAGCGCGCGCCGCAGTATGCCGCGCGGCCTCTGCGGCGCGTCGGCCGCCGCAGCCTCGGACAGCAGGCGGGCCGCCAGCACGGGCACCAGGGTCACCGACAGCAGCAGGGAAATCGCGATGGCCACCGACAGCGTGACGGCGAATTCCTTGAACAAGCGCCCCACCAGGCCACCGACCAGCCACAGCGGAATGAACACGGCCACCAGTGAAACACTCATGGCGAGCACGGTGAAACCCACTTCGGTGACCCCGCGCAGGGCGGCGCGCGCGGGCCGCACCCCGCGCTCGAGATGGCGCATGATGTTCTCGAGCACCACGATCGCGTCATCCACCACGAACCCCGTCGCCACGATGAGAGCCATGAGCGAGATCGTGTTCAGCGTGAAGCCGAACCACCACATGAGACTGAAGCTGCTGAGCAGCGAGGCGGGCACGGCCACCGCGGGGATCAGCGCCGCACGCCAGCTGCCCATGAACGCGAGCACCACGGCCACCACCAGCAGCACGGCGAGCACCAGCGTCAGCTCGGCTTCGTACAGCGAAGCGCGGATGCTGGGCGTGCGGTCCTGGGCGATGGTCAGCTTGACGGACGCGGGCAGCAGCGACTGGAACGCCGGCAAGCGTTCGCGTACGGCATTCACGGTCTCGATGATGTTGGCATCGGCCTGGCGGCGGATGATCAGCAGGACCGCGGGATCTTCGTTGAAATAGCCGGCCTGGTTCAGGTCTTCGACCGAGTCTTCCACCTGGGCGACATCCACGAGACGGACCGGGCGCCCATCGCGCCAGTCCACGATCAGGGATGCGTAGTCTCTGGCCCGGCGCAGCTGGCCCGCGGAATCGATCTGCCACTGCAGGGCGCCGTCTTGGGCGACCTGACCGACCGGCAGCAGCGCATTCACATCCTGCAAGACCTCGCGCACCCGATCGAGCGGGATCCCCATGGCGTCCAATGCCCGCGGATCCAGCAGCACCCGGACCGCCGGCAGCGAACTGCCCCCCACCGTGACCTGTCCGACGCCCTCGACCTGTGACAGCTTCTGGGCCAGCACGGTGGCCGCCAGATCGTACAGCGCCCCACGCGTCTCGGTATCGGAGGTCAGCGCCAGCGTCATGATGGGCGAGGATGACGAATTCACCTTGCGATACACCGGATTGCCGCGCATGCCCGATGGCAACAGCGGACGCGCGGCGTTGATGGCCGCCTGCACGTCGCGCGCCGCCCGGTTGATGTCCCGGTCCAGGTCGAACATCAGATTGATGGACGTCTGCCCTTCGCTGCTGCGCGAGCTCATGCTGTTGATCCCCGAGATCACGCCCAGGGATTGCTCCAGCGGCATGGCCACGCTGGAGGCCATGGTCTCGGGGCTGGCGCCTGGCAGCGAGGCCGACACCGAGATCATGGGAAAATCCACCTGCGGCAGGGGCGCCACCGGAATGAAACGCAAAGCCAGCACCCCGGCCAGCACCGCCGCCAGGGCCAGCAGACCGGTGCCGATGGGGCGTTTCAGGAACAGGGCAAAGAATCGCATGGCTCAGACCCCCACACGGTGGTGACCCAGGCGATCGAACCAGAGATAGATGACCGGCGTGGTGAACAGGGTCAGCAACTGGCTGAACGCCAGCCCGCCGACCATGGCCAGGCCCAGCGGCTGGCGCAGCTCGGCCCCCGAACCGGTGGCGAACATCAAGGGCAGCGCGCTGAAAAAGGCCGCGAGCGTGGTCATCAGAATAGGCCGAAAGCGCAGCAGCGCCGCTTCGTGAATCGCCGCCTGCGGGCTCAGGCCGCGCTCGCGCTCGGCATCCAGGGCGAAGTCGATCATCAGGATGGCGTTTTTCTTGACGATACCGATCAGCAGAATGATGCCGATCACGCCGATCATGTCGAGCTCGGCGCCACCCAGCCACAAGGCCACCAGGGCGCCGATCGCAGCCGACGGCAGCGTGGACAGGATGGTGATGGGGTGGATCAGGCTCTCATAGAGCACGCCAAGGACAATGTACATGGTGACGACCGCCGCCAACAGCAGCCACAGCGTACTGGACAACGATGCCTGAAAGGCCCGGGCCGCGCCCTGGTACTGGAACTCTACCGCCGCCGGCACGTCCATCTGCTGGCGCAAGGCGTCGATGGCCGCCACGGCATCCGACAGGGCGACCCCCGCTTCAAGATTGAACGAGACCGTCACCGCCGGGAACTGATCGAGCCGCTGGATGGACAGGGGCGCCAGCGCGGGTTCGAAGCGCACCAGGGCGGTCAGGGGCACCACCCCGCCGCCTCGGGCGGCCACGTGCAAGGCATCGAGCGCAGCCGGACCGGCCCCGAGCAAGGCGGCATCGCCCTCGAGCACCACCCGGTACTGCGCCGACTGCGTATAGATGGTCGAGATGAGGCGCTGGCCGAAGGCATCGTAGAGCGCGTCATCGATGGCGGTCTGCGACACGCCCAGCCGGGCGGCCGCATCCCGATCGACGACGCCCTGCAGCCGCAGGCCGCGATCCTGCAAATCGCTGGTGACGTCCTGCAGCCCAGGCACGCCACGCAGGGCCTCGAGCAACCGCGGTACCCAGCGGGCCAGCGCTGCGTCGTCCGGGCTGGACACGGTCAGCTGATAGGCGGCCCGGCTGGGCCGGTCCTCGACGGACAGCTCCTGCACGGGCAGCAGCCACGCCTGCAGGCCCGGAATACCGCTGAGCGCGTCTTGCAGGCGACCCATCAATACGGCTGCTGGCGCGCCGCGCGCGCCAGGCGGGGTCAGGGTCACCAGCATGCGCCCGGTGTTCAAGGTGGCATTGTCGCCATCGATGCCGATGAAAGAGGTGAGCGACTGCACGTCGGGTTCCGCCAGCAGGCGGGCGGCCGCCTGGCGCTGCAGATCCGCCATGCGGGCAAAGGACGCCGACTGCGGCCCCTGGGTCACGATTTGCAGCAAGCCGGTATCCTGTTGCGGAAAAAACCCCTTGGGAATGCCCAGGTACAACCCGCCCGTCAGGAACAACGTGCCCACGGCAAGCCAGAGGGTCAGGACCTGATGCCGCAAGACCCAGCGCAGCCCCACGTCATACGCGTGCAACCAGCCCAAAGCGGCCTGCCCGGTGGTCGGCTGATTCGCTGCGGCGCCGGCCAGGTCCACCTCCGAACGCAGCATGCGCGCGCACATCATGGGCGTGAGCGTGAGCGAGATCAGCAGCGACAACAGGATGGCCACCGCCAGGGTGACTGCGAACTCGCGAAACAGCCGGCCGACCACGTCTTCCATGAAAAGCAGCGGGATCAGCACGGCGACCAGCGATACGGTCAGCGACACCAGCGTGAAACCGATCTGGCGCGCGCCCCGCAGCGCCGCCGACAGCGCAGATTCTCCCGACTCGATGTGGCGCGCGATGTTCTCGATCATCACGATGGCGTCATCCACCACGAAGCCCGTGGCCACCGTCAGCGCCATCAGCGTCAAGTTGTTGATGCTGAACCCCAGCCACAACATCAGCGCGAACGTGCCCACCAGGGACAACGGCACCACCACCGAGGGAATCAGAGTGGCGCGCCACGACCGCAGGAAGGCGAAGGTGACGGCCACCACCAGCACGATCGCCAGCAGCATCTCGATCTGGACGTGATGCACCGAATCGCGGATGGTCTGCGTGCGGTCGGCGGCCACCCTCAGATCGACGCCTTCCGGCAGACTGGGACGCAAAGCCGGCAGCAGGGCCTGCACCCGGTCGACCACCTCGATCACGTTGGCCCCGGGCTGGCGCTGGATGTTCAGCAGCAGAGCGGGTTCGGTTTCGAACCAGGCCGCCTGCTCGCGGTTTTCGGCGGCCCGCTGCACGCTGGCCACATCCCCCAGCCGCAGGGGCGCCCCCTGCTCGTAGGCCAGGATCAGGTCGGCGTATTCGGCCGGGTCGCGCAACTGGTCGTTGAGGCTGATGGTGATGGCCCGCTCGGAACCGTCCAGGCTGCCCTTGGGCTGGTTGACGTTGGCCTGGGTCACCGCCCGACGCACATCCGCAAGGCTCAGGCCATGGGCGGCCAGCGCCAGAGGATCGGCCTGGATGCGCACCGCGGGGCGCTGACCGCCGGCCACGCTGACCAGGCCCACGCCACGGATCTGCGACAGCTTCTGCACGACCCGGACCTCGATCAGATCGCGCACCACGTCCAGGGGCAGGGTCGGCGACGTGACCGCCAGCGTGATCACCGGCGCATCGGCCGGGTTCACCTTGCGATAGATGGGCGGCGCAGGCATGTCATTGGGCAACAGGTTGGAGGCGGCATTGATGGCCGCCTGCACTTCCTGTTCGGCCACATCCAGCGGCAGGCCCAGCTCGAACTGCAGGGTGATGCTGGAGGCCCCGCCGGTGCTGGTCGACAGCATCTGCTGCAGGCCCGGCATCTGGCCCAGCTGGCGCTCGAGCGGCGAAGTGACCTTGGCCGCCATGACATCGGGGCCCGCGCCCGGGTACAGCGTGGTCACCTGAATGGTCGGGAAATCCACCTGGGGCAGGGCCGACACCGGCAGCTCGCGCCAGGCCAGCAACCCGGCCAGGGCCAGCGCCACCATGGCCAGGGCGGTGGCCACCGGCCGGAGTATGAAAGGCCGCGACAGGTTCACGAAGCGGGTTCCTGCCCGGCCTCCGTGACGATCTCGACCGGACTGCCATCGCGCAGGCGGTCCACCCCCTCGACCACCACGACATCCCCTGCCTGCAGCCCGGATTCGATCACCACGAGACGGCCGTCATCCACCCCCGTGGTGACCGTGACGGTCTGCGCCTTGTCGTCGCCCGTGACACGATACACGTATTCACCGCGAGCCCCCCGCTGTACGGCGCGCAATGGGATGACCACGCCATCCTGTATGCCGAGTTCCAGGCCGACCTGCACGAACTCGTTGGGAAACAGGGATTCATCGGCATTGTCGAAACGCGCCTTGAGCAGCACGGTGCCCGTGGCGACGTCGATCTGGTTGTCGACCGCAAGCAGGCGACCCTGTGCACGGATAGCACCCGCCGGGCCCGAATACAGGTGGACCGGCAAATCCGCCTGTCGGCTGCGCGCCTGGCGCAGCTCGGACAGGCGCGTTTGTGGAATGGCAAAGAGCACATCCATGGGCCGGCTCTGGGTCAACACGACCAGCCCGTCCGGATCGGACGCACGGACCAGGTTGCCGACATCGACCAAATGCAGGCCCAGCCGCCCTTCAAGAGGCGCGCGAATCTCGGTGTAGCCCAGCTGCAGGCGCGCCTCGTCGACCGCGGCCTGGTCGCTGCGCGCCTGGCCTTCGAGCTGCAGGACCTCGGCTCGCGCCGCTTCGAGCTGCTGGCGCGCGACGGAATCCTGCCGATACAGCGCCTCGTAGCGGGCCAGGTCGCGCCGCGCGATATCCAGCTGCGCCCCGCGGCTGGTCTGCTGACCCAGCGCCTGCTCGAGCCGGATGCGGAACGGTTCCGGGTCCAGGGTGGCCAAGAGGTCATTCGCGTGTACATATTGGCCATCCTCGACGTGCAGTGCCAACAGCGTGCCATCGACGCGTGAACGTATGGTGACCACGGCCGGTGCCGTGACGGTGCCCGGGGCGCGCAACAAGCGCTGGATGTGGCCTTCCTGGGCCTGGGCCACGGCCACCGGCGTGCTGGGTGCCGCCATGCGGGCCACGCGCGGGACGGTATCGGAACCCGATCCCCAGAAAAACCAGGCCGCGGCGGCCCCGAGGATGACCAGCAACCAGAGGAAACTGCGGCGCAGAGCACCCCGCTGCGTCGAGACGACACCCATGATGGCCGACCTACAGATTACAGCGCGCCAGCCGGAAGGCGATGGTGCGCCCTGCCGGATGCGCCTTGAAGTCGCTGTCCAGCATGGAAAAGCGCACCCAGATGACATATTTGTTGGCGCTGATTTCAGGAAATACGAACAGGCCGGGGTCGACCCAGACGCGCAGCATCTGGAAGCTCTTGCCACCCAGCATTTCTTGATAGGCCCCCTGCTCGGCCTGATGGTCGGTGGCCTGCCCGGCTTCGCGCAGCAGCTTGAGGATGAGCGCCATGCAGCGCTGCAGGGGCATGAGCGGCGCGACCCATTGTTCGAGGTGCTGATTGCGTTCTTCGGGCGCGCGCATCTGCCACGCATAATAAGACGGCATGTCGACCGACGAGGATCCGCCAGGCACGGCCACGCGGCCCCTGAGGCTGACCAGCCATTCGTTGTCGCGCAGGCACTGGCCGATGCGCCCATGCCCGGAGAGTTCGGACGATGCGACGCGCAGCTCTTCGAGCAGGCCATCGAGCGTGTGCACGTCTACCCCGGGATGATCGCGCAGCGCCGCCAGCGAGGCGCGGTGCTTGTCCATGTCTTGCAGGATGGCCGTGCGCACGTCCGTGCGTTCGCAGACGTCGAGCAGATCGAACAGGGCCGCCAATGCGATCTGGTGACAGCGTGCGTCTTCGCCCTGCATGAAGTAGAACAGGCGGTCGAACAGGTATTCGACCCTCAGGAGGGAGCGTACACGTTCATTGCAGGGATACTCGTACAGAATCACGCGGCCTGGACCCTAGGTTTGATTGAAGTGCCCATCGACAGCCCGTGCATCCGAAAGCCTGCACCAGCCATCGTGCATATGCCGCGTGCGTTGCTGCAAAGCAGCGAGATCAGTCGCCCCATCATTGACGATGATGTCATCAGCCACGGCCAGACGATCTGCGCGAGACGCCTGAGCAGACATGATACGCCCAATGGCCTCTGGCGTCAGCCCACTGCGCTGCATGACGCGGCGCACCTGCGTCTCGGGGTCGCAGTCGACCACGCAGACCCGATCGACCCGACCGCGCCACTGGCCGGATTCGACCAGCAGTGGTACGACCACCACCCGATACGGGCCTTTTGCCCGAGCCGCCTGCGCCTCCATCTCGGCACGAATGCGCGGGTGCAGAATGGCTTCGAGATCCGTCCGGGCCGATGGATCGGCAAAGACGTGCTCACGCATCCAGGGCCTGTCGAGCGCACCATCGGGGCGCACGGCCGCAGGCCCGAAACGGGCCTGGATGGCGGCCATGGCGGCCCCGCCAGCGGCCGTAAGGCCGTGGGCGAGCACGTCTGCATCGATGACGCTGGCCCCCCAGGCAGCCAGCCAGCTGGCAACCTGGGATTTGCCCGAACCAATGCCGCCCGTCAGGCCGATGGTGAGCATGCCGACTCCTGTAGGATGGTTGCGCAACCATGACTGTAACGCAGGAGCCGGCCTCTGGACCACCGGGGCCACGCGGGGGCTGCGCGGGAACCACGCGGAGGCCACGCGGCGCGCTGGCCAAGCTGCGATTCAATGGGGCCCGTCCGGGGGCCCGCCCGCGATTTCGGGGTTCGCGGTGCCGGGCATCGCCAAGCCGCTGGCAAATGCGTAGAATGAAGGTTTCCTGACCTGACACGAACATGCCATGACGCGCCTTGCCTGGTCGATGATGACCCGCCTTTTTTCCATCGTGCTGCTGGGCCTGCTGGCTGCCTGTGCCCAGCAAAGCGAGCCCGGCTACTATGAAACCCCGCGGGGCAGCACCCAAACAGACGCCGCCGACCGGGCACGCGGAGACGGCGCCGGCACGGTGGCGCCCTCGCAGTTGCAGTTCGGGTTTGGGCAGCAGCAGGCGCAGGCCCCGTCGCAGGCCGCCGAATCAGGCCAGGCAGAAGCCCCGGTACGTACGGCCAGGCAAGCCCTGCCCGCAGAGCTGGCCGACACCCGCAGCTATCTGGGCACGATCCCGTGCCCACCCGGCAGCGGTTGCACGGCGATGCGCATCAGCCTGACGCTGGCCCCCGACGGCCAATGGCGCGCCCGCCGTACGCCGCTGGATGGCGGTGGCGCACCCGCAGCACAAATGGGATGCTGGCACCTGATCGGCACGCAACCCACCCGCATCGTGCTGCAAACGGGCGAGCAATCGCTTGCCACATTAAGATTTCAGCAATCCAACGTGCTGGCCATCAGCTGGTTGAGTGGGAAGACCCCTTTGCTGGAATCACACCTGACCCGGCAGGCAGATATTGATCCCATCCCCGAGCTATCAGGGCAGCCTGCTGTGTCGTGCTGAGGCGGGACCACGGAGTGAGCGGGCCGGCGGGCGGCAATGGCCCCGCAGCGGGCGGGGCGGCACGGCGGACAGAGGCCCCCCCGGCAGATTGCCGCGACCAGTAATACCCGGCCAGTTCTACCGCATTGCGTACCCGGAGCTTCTGAAAAACCCGGGCCCTGTGAGCCTCGATGGTGCGCTGTGAGACCCCGAGTTCGGCAGCGATGACTTTGTTGGGACAGCCACGGGTCACATAGTGAGCCACTTGCTGTTCGCGCTGGGTGAGCCCCGGAAAACACGGTTTGGGCGGTTCTTCGGGTTCTGGCTGTGATGGGGTGGTGTACATGCCTGACTCCTGTTGAATACGGACACGATATAGGTCCGTTCATTCTGACACGCAGATATCAGGCCCTGTACTGCAAGAACTGACAGCTTGACTACACTTTAAACTCGAGATTGTCGATCAGCCGCGTCTGGCCCAGCCGGGCCGCGGCCAACACCACCAGGGGCTCGCCCGCGTGCAGCTCGGCCTCGGTGGGCTCGAGCAGGTCGCGCTGCCGGCGCACCGAGACGTAGTCTGGCGCCCAACCGCGCTCGCGCAGAGACTGCAGCGCATCGGCCTCGGCCCGCGCCCGCTGACCATGCCGGGCCAGCTGGTCGCGCACCTGCTGCAACAGCGCGTACAGCCTGGGGGCCTCGGCCCGCTCTTCGGGCGAGAGATACCGGTTGCGCGAAGACAGGGCCAGGCCATCGGCATCGCGCACGGTTTCATGGGCGATGATGTCTACCGGCAGCTGGAACTGCCGGCACATGGCACGCACCACCATCAGCTGCTGGTAGTCTTTCTTGCCGAACACCGCCACCTTGGGCTGCACGCAGGAAAACAGCTTGAGCACCACCGTGCAGACCCCCATAAAGAAATCCGGACGGAACTCGCCCTCGAGAATCTTGCCCAGGGCGTTGCTGGGCTGGATGCGGAAGTTCTGCGGCTCTGGATACAGCACGCTCTCGTCCGGCGCAAACAGCACGTAGACATCCCGTTCGGCTTCGAGCTTCTCGACGTCCTGGGCCAGGGTGCGCGGATACTGGTCGAAGTCCTCGTTGGGGGCAAATTGCAGCCGGTTGACGAAAATGCTGGCCACCACCGGATCGCCGTGCTGGCGCGCCAGGCGCATCAGGGACAAGTGCGCGGCGTGCAGATTGCCCATGGTGGGGACGAAGGCCACCCGCAGCTGGCCCCGCAGTTGGTCACGCAGATCTTCGATGGAATGGACGACTTTCAAGAAGGTCTCCTGGTTTCAGGCCGCAGCCATAGGGGACAGACGGATGTAGATCGGGGCATACGGCTCGGCCTGCGTGACCTGCAGCAAGGATTCACGGGCCAGTTCGAGCAATGCCAGGAAATGCACGACCAGAACGGCCGCGGGCGCCCCGGTGTGAATGCGTTCTTGGAACAATTCGGAGAACTCGATGAAACGCACCCCGGACAGCCGGCGCAGGATGTGGCTCATGTGATCACGCACCGACAGCTGCTCGCGCGTGATGCGGTGGCTGGCCTGCCACTGCACGCGCTGCAGCAAGTCGAGCCAGATCTGGTGCAGCTCGAACGCCTGCACGGTGGGCAGCGCGACAGCGCGCGACAGACCGGCCGGGACCCGGGGCACTTCGAAGTCGCGCCCCAGCCGTGGCAGCTGATCCAGAGACCGGGCACCCTGCTGGATACGCTCGTATTCGAGCAGGCGGCGCACCAGCTCGGCGCGCGGGTCTTCGTCGGCCTGATCATCCGGGCCATCGGGCCGGCGGGGCAGCAGCATGCGCGACTTGATCTCGATCAGCAAGGCGGCCATCAGGAGATAGTCGGCCGCCAGTTCGAGATTGTGCTGCCGCACCTGCTCTACATACGCGAGATATTGCTCGGTGAGTACCGCCATGGGGATGTCGAGCACATTGAAATTCTGCCTGCGGATCAGATAGAGCAACAGGTCCAGGGGCCCCTCGAAGGCCTCGAGAAAGACCTCGAGCGCTTCGGGCGGGATATAAAGGTCGCGCGGGATGTCGAACAGCGGTTCGCCATACAGGCGCGCCAGCGCCGCCTGGCCGGCCCGTGCCGCGCCATCGCTTTCAATGGGCGCGCAGAGGCCGGGCAGGAGGGTGTCCTGGGCAGGCACGTCTCCGGCCATCAAGCGTTCTGGTAGTACACGTAGGGATCCTGGGGCACGTAGGCCCCCCGGAACCCCTCTTGCTGCTCGGGATCGAGCTCGACGTCCCAGAGCCGGCCGCGCCCGGCACGCTGGCGCGCCTCGGTGTCCGCATGCTGCGTCTTGTACTGTTTCAGAAACTGTGTGAGCGGGGATTCGTAATGACGGGCCATGATGTACTCATGAATCGGGGTGGATCAAATGCGCCCCAGTGTACTGCAGTCGGGTGCCGGATTGGGGCCATCGAGCAGAATGACCAGCTTGCAATCGGGACGCACCGCCAGCCGGAACGTGAACTGGCGCAACATCAGGCGGCCCCGCGCGGGGTGCTCGAAGGCACGCCAGCCACCCTCGCGCTCGGTCACCGCCTGGCCATTCCAGAATCGGGCAAAGGCCGGGCTGGCCGCCTGGAGCTCGGCGACCAGCGACTGGATCTCGGGCGTATCGACCACGCTGGCGATGTCGGCCCGGAACTCGGCGACGACGCGCCGCGCGCGGGTCTCCCAGTGGACGATCCGCGCGGGCGCCGCCGGGTCGAGAAAAATGTAGCGCAGCAGATTGGCCGGCGCATCGCCCGGCCAGCCGCAAAATACGTCCCGCAGCGCGGCATTGCACGCGAGGATGTTCCAGCACTGGTCCAGAATATAGGCCGCGGCCCGGATGCTGTGCACGCAATCGTCCAACCCTTCGGGCAGGGTCGCGGGGTGGCTGCTGCGCGCCCGCGGATCCGTGGCGCCCGCCAGGTTGAACAGGTAATGGCGCTCGGCGTGCGACAGCGACAACACATCCGCCAGCCGGCACCAGACCTCGGCCGAGACAGAAACCGGACGCCCCTGTTCGATCCAGGTATACCAGGTGAGGCTGATGTCGCTGAGCTGGGCCAGCTCCTCGCGCCGCAGGCCGGGCGTGCGGCGCCGCGTGCCGGCAGGCAGGCCATGATCCGCCGGCTGCAGCCGGGCGCGGGCGTTGCGCAGGAAGGCGCCCAGAGCCTTGCGCCGTTGTGCATCCGCGCCCATGGGCCCCGCCCCTAGCGCAAGGTGCTCGCCAGGGTGCGACGCACGTCTTCTTCGTCGCGCCCCGTACGGCGCACGTAGTCTTCGACCTGATCCGCCCCGATGTTGCCCACGTTGAAGTACTTCGACTGCGGATGGCTGAAATAGAAGCCACAGACACTGGAGGCCGGGATCATGGCATAGCCTTCGGTGAGCTGCATGCCGATCTCGGCGCAGTCCAGCAGGCGGAACATCTCGCGCTTGACGACGTGCTCGGGGCAGGCCGGGTATCCAGGCGCCGGGCGGATCCCTTGGTATTTTTCCGCGATGATCTCCTCGTTGCTCAGGGCCTCGTCGGCGGCATATCCCCAGAGGTCGCGCCGCACCCGGGCATGCAGGGTCTCGGCAAAGCCTTCGGCCAGGCGATCGCCCAGTGCCTTGAGCATGATGACCGAGTAATCATCGCCCTGCGCCTGGAACTGTTTTTCGTATTTTTCCATGCCCAACCCGCCCGTAACGGCAAACAGGCCGATGTAGTCGGTGAGACCCGTTTCCCGGGGCGCGATGAAATCGGCCAGGCACTTGTTGTCCACCCCCTCGCGCTTCTGCGTCTGCTGGCGCACGCCACGCCAGGTGAGCAATACCTCGCTGCGGGTCTCGTCACGGTAGATCTCGATGTCATCTTCATTGATGCTGTTGGCCGGATAGAAGGCCACGATCCCGCTGGCCGTGAGCCAGCGGCCCTCGACGATGCGCTTCATCATCGCCAGCCCGTCGGCGTGCAGCTTGCGCGCCTGCTCGCCCACCACTTTATCGTCCAGGATGGCCGGGTACTGCGCCATCAGCCCCCAGGATTGAAAGAACGGCGTCCAGTCGAGAAATTTCAGGATCTCGTTCAGGTCGTAATGCTGGAAGGTTCGCCGGCCAATGAATTTGGGCCGTGGCGGCGTGTAATCGGCCCAGTCGATGCGGGGCTTGGCGGCACGTGCCTCGGCCAGGCTCAGCATGGGATTGGCCTTGCGCTTGGCATGGCGCTCGCGCACCAGCGCGTATTCATCGGCCACGTCCTGCAGATAGCGGGCCTTGTTCTGCGACATCAGGCTGGTGGCCACCCCGACCGAACGGCTGGCATCGGGTACGTAAATGACCGGCCCCTCGTAGTGCGGCGCAATTTTTACCGCCGTATGCACGCGGCTGGTGGTGGCGCCGCCCACCAGCAGCGGGATGTTGCGCTCGAGGAAATAGGCGTCGCGCTGCATTTCGGTGGCCACGTAGGCCATTTCCTCGAGGCTGGGCGTGATCAGGCCGGAGAGGCCGACCATGTCGGCGCCGACTTCCTTGGCCATGTCGAGGATCTTGGCGCACGGCACCATGACCCCCATGTTGATCACTTCGAAATTATTGCACTGCAACACGACGGTGACGATGTTCTTGCCGATATCGTGCACGTCGCCCTTGACGGTGGCGATGACGACCTTGCCCTTGGAGCTCACGTCGCTGCCGGCCTCGGCCAGCTGGCGCTTTTCTTCTTCGATGAAAGGCAGCAGATGGGCCACCGCCTGCTTCATGACCCGCGCCGATTTGACCACCTGCGGCAGGAACATCTTGCCCGAGCCGAACAGGTCGCCCACCACGTTCATGCCGTCCATGAGCGGGCCTTCGATGACCTCGATCGGGCGCCCGCCGGCCGCCTCGATTTCCAGGCGCACCTCTTCGGTGTCCTCGACGATATAGGTGGTGATCCCATGCACCAGCGAATGCGTCAGGCGCTCGCGCACCGGGCCGTTTCGCCAGGCGAGATCTTCTTCTTTCTTCACGCCGGCGCCGCGCAGGGTCTCCGCCAGTTCGACCAGCCGCTCGGTGGCCGTGCGGGTGTCCTCGGGGCCGCTGCGCCCCAGGGGTTCGGCCCGGTCCAACACTACGTCTTCCACCAGATCGCGCACCTTGGGGTCCAGATCGGAATACACCCCCAACTGGCCGGCATTGACGATGCCCATGGTTAGCCCGTTCTGGATGGCGTGATACAGCACCACCGTATGAATCGCCTCGCGCATGGCCTCGTTGCCGCGAAACGAGAAGCTCACGTTGGAGATGCCGCCCGAGACCCGGGCGTGAGGCAGGTGCTCGACGATCCAGCCCGTAGCGTCGATGAAGTCCATCCCGTAATGATCGTGCTCTTCGATGCCGGTGGCGATGGCGAAGACATTGGGATCGAAGATGATGTCTTCGGGTGGAAACCCCACCTGGTTGACCAGGATGTCGTAGGCCCGGGCGCAGATCGTCTGGCGCCGTTCGAGCGTATCGGCCTGGCCCTCGGTGTCGAAGGCCATGACCACCACCGCCGCGCCGTACTTGCGGCACAGGCGGGCCTGCTCGATGAACGGCGCCTCGCCCTCTTTCATGGAAATGGAGTTGACCACGCACTTGCCCTGCACGCAGCGCAGACCCGCCTCGATCACCGGCCATTTCGAGCTGTCGATCATGACCGGCACCCGTGAAATATCGGGTTCGGACGCCAGCAGGTTGAGAAAGCGCGGCATGATGGCCAACGCATCCAGCATGCCTTCGTCCATGTTGACGTCGATGATCTGGGCGCCGTTCTCGACCTGCTGGCGGGCCACCGTCAGGGCCTCGTCGAATTTTTCCTCGCGGATCAGGCGCAGAAACTGCTTGCTGCCAGTGACGTTGGTGCGTTCGCCCACGTTGATGAACAGGCTATCGCGATCGAAGTTGAGCGGCTCGAGCCCCGACAGCCGCGTCTGAACCGGAATCACCGGCGGCTGGCGCATGGGCAGGCCGCGCACTTTGCGCGCGATTTCCCGTACGTGCTCGGGCGTCGTGCCGCAGCAACCGCCCACCACGTTGACCAGCCCATCGCGCGCAAAACCCTCGAGCAGGCCCGAGGTGTCGGCCGGTGTTTCGTCGAAACCTGTTTCGGCCATGGGGTTGGGCAGGCCGGCATTGGGATAGACGCAGACCCACGTATCGCAGATGCGGGAGAGCTCGGCCACGTAGGGCCGCATGAGCGCTGCGCCCAAGGCGCAGTTCAGGCCGATGGTCACGGGCCGCGCGTGCCGCACCGAATTCCAGAAGGCTTCCACCGTCTGCCCCGACAGGATGCGCCCGGAGGCATCCGTGACCGTGCCGGAGATCATCACGGGCAGGCGGATCTGCCGCTCTTCGAACAGCGTTTCGATGGCGAAGATGGCCGCCTTGGCGTTGAGCGTATCGAAGATCGTCTCGATGAGCAGCAGGTCGACCCCGCCATCGATCAGGCCGGCGGCCTGCTCGGCATACGCCACGCGCAGTTCCTCGAAGGTCACGTTGCGCGCGCCCGGGTCGTTCACGTCGGGCGACAGCGAGGCCGTTTTCGGCTGTGGGCCCAGCGCCCCCGCCACGAAGCGCGGGTGCTCGGGCGTAGCGATGGCGTCGCAGGCTTCGCGCGCCAGGCGCGCGGCTGCCACGTTGAGCTCGTAGGCAATCTCCGACAGGCCATAATCGCCCTGTGCGACCCGGGTTGCGCCAAAGGTATTGGTTTCGATCACGTCGGCCCCGGCCTCGAGATAGGCGCGGTGAATGTCGCGGATGATGTCGGGGCGGGTCAGGGACAGCAGTTCGTTGTCGCCCTTCAGGTCGCGCGCGTGATCGGCGAAGCGCTCGCCCCGGAAGTCGGCTTCGGCCAGCTTGTATTGCTGGATCATGGTCCCCATGGCGCCATCCAGCACGACAATGCGCTGCCCCAGCAAGTGAACGAAATCGCGCCCTCGGGTGTAGGCATCGGCGGGATAGGGCAAGGCAGGGTAGGTCACGGCAGGCTGTACGGGCAGAGGTGAAACCTGCATTGTATCGTTTTGGCCTCAAGCAATGCGGCACCGGGCCCGACGCCATACCCCTCGTGGGATCGGGGTCCGGGCCCGCCCCTGCATCGGCGGATGCTAGAATCCCGACACGATGCAGGCAGGCCGTGCCCCATGACAGGGCCTGTAAAACGGGAAACAAGCGGTTCCACCAGGAACCGGGCTGTGCTGCCCCCGCAACGGTGTGCAAGTGCCGGACACGCCACTTGCCAGCCCGATACCGAGCTGTGTCGTTACCTGAATCCCCTTCGGCGGTCGCCAGGCCCCCTGGCACGAAGGCGCCCTCTGCGTGCAGGGCCCCGACACCCCCCCGAACGGGGCCGATCGATCCGGTGTGCGGGGACGCGCACCTTGCAGGGACTCATCCAGATGTCTATCTCCTTCCCCTTGCGGCGCGGCCTGGTGCTCGTGCCGCTTTTCCTGGCCTGCCCGTCCTGGGCCACCGCGCCATCCGAACCCGCCTCCCCATCCATCCCCATGCTGCAGGATATCGTCGTGACGGCCAGCCGCAGCCCCGAACCCCTGGCCGACGTGGTGGGCGACGTCACGCTGGTCCCTCGGACCACGTTGCAGAATGCCGGCGGCGACAGCGTCGCCCGGATCCTGAGCCGTACCCCCGGGGTGCAATTCACCGATTATGGGGGCCCCCAGACGGCCACCAGCGTATTCATCCGGGGCGCGGGCCCCAGCCAGTCGCTGATTCTGGTCGATGGCGTGCGCATCAACAGTTCGATCACCGGCCTGTCGCTCTTTCCCGCCCTGGATCCCTCCCAGATCGAACGCATCGAGGTCTTGCGCGGTTCGGCCAGCAGCCTGTATGGCTCGGATGCCCTGGGCGGGGTGGTGAACATCATCACCCGCCGAAGCCGCGAAGACACGCCCCTGAGCCTCTGGGCCAACGCCGGCTATGGCAGCCAGGCCACGGCCCGTACCAGCCTGGGGCTCTCGGGCGCGACGGCGGGCTGGGATTACAGCCTGTCGGGCAGCACCGACCAGAGCCGTGGTTTCGATGCCACCCGCAGTCACTACGCCGACGGCAGCCCGAACAGCGAACACCACAAGGACCGTGACGGCTATCGCAGCCACGCCTGGAGCGGCACGTTGGGCCGGACCTGGGCGGCCGGCCATCGCCTGGGTCTGACGGCTTTCAACAGCTACAGCCGGGCGGATTTCGATTCGTCGTACTACGACGCCGATACCTTCATGCTGTACCCGGGGCTGGACAACGTCACCAGCCACTACCGCCAGCAGGTCTACACACTGAGCACCGAGGACCGGATCACGGACGGCTGGGACAGCATCGTGCGCTGGACCTGGGCCCGCGAGTCCAATGAATCGCGCACGCCGATGTCGAACAACCTGACCGCCAGCACGCGGCAGACCCTGTCCTGGCAGAACAACTGGCAGATCCAGCCAAATCAGCGCCTGTCGCTGCTGGCCGAACACGGCACCGAACGCATCGAGGCCAGCTCCGCCTTCGACCTCACCCAGCGCCAGACCAATGCGGTGGCCTTGATCTACAAGGCGCAGCTGGGCAAGCTGCGCACCCAGGCCAGCCTGCGCAACGACAACTATACGGGCCATGGCAACAAACCCACGGGCAGCCTGGCCCTGGACTATGACCTGACGGACCGCTGGCAGATCGGTGTGGCCGCCAATACCGGCTTTCGCATGCCGACCTTTTCGGACCTGTACCAGAACCTGCCAGAAGCCTGGTATCGCGGCAACCCAAACCTCAAGCCCGAATCCTCGCGCAACGTCGAGGTTCACCTGCGCTACGAGGACGAGACCACGCAGGTGAGCCTGACGCTGTACCGCAATCAGATCCGTGACTTGATCACCTACGTGTCGAACCCGCTCACCTTCGAGGGCACCATGGACAACGTTCATCGTGCCACGCTGCAGGGCCTCACGCTGGCAGGCAGCCAGCGCCTGGGGCAGACGACGCTGCATGCCAGCCTCGACCTGCTCGACCCGCGCAACGACGATCCCGCACCCGCCGATGCAGCCGCCGGCCTGCCCGCCGAAGGGGCACAATTGCCCCGCCGGGCACGCCAGGTGTTCAACCTGGGCGTGACGCACCGCCTCTACGGCTGGAACCTGGGTGCCGAATATCAATACACGGGCAACCGCTACGACGACCTGTACAACCGCACGCGGCTGGGCGGGTATTCGCTGGTCAACCTCACGGCAGAGTATGCCTTCACGAAATCCCTGGGCATGCAGGTGCGCTGGAACAACATCCTCGACAAGCACTACACCCTGGTCAACGGCTACAACACGCCGGGATCCAACGTGTTCGTGAACCTGTCCTGGAAGACCCCATGATCCGGCTCGGGCGGGCCCGTTGGCGGGCCCGCATCATGCCCCGCCTGTGCGCCAGCCTGTTGGCGGCATTCCTCGTCTGGTGGCCGGGCCTGGCCAGCGGACAGGCGCCCGCCGCCCGCACGCCGCGCGTGGTCACGCTGGCGCCCAGCGTGACCGAACTGGTGTTCGCAGCCGGAGCCGGCGACCGGATCGTGGGCACGGTGCTCAGCAGCGATTATCCCCCCCAGGCCACCCAGCTGCCCCGGATCGGGGACGGCCTGCTTTTCAACGAAGAAGCCATTCTGGCCCTGCAGCCCACGCTCGTGCTGGGCTGGCAGGACACGCCCGCAACCCGGGCGCTGGCCCGCCGCCTGGCCACGCTGAACATCCCACTGCATTATGTCGAGCCCAGGACGCTGGACGACATTCCACGGTGGATCCGCTGGCTGGGCGGGCAGCTGGGGACGGCGTCCGTCGCCCACACGGCCGCCGCAGGCCTGCAGGCCCGCATTGCGGCGCTGGACCGGCATCCCGCACAGCAGGCCTCGGTCTATATCGAGGTCGGGCAGTCGCCACTCTACACGCTGGGCAACGATCCCCTCATCAACGATCTGCTGCACCGCTGCGGCGGCCGCAACCTGTATGCCGACAGCCCGCTTGCCGCACCGCAGACCAGCGTCGAAGCGGTGCTCCGGCAGGATCCGGACCTGGTCATCGTGTCGCCCGACACGGCACAAGGCCTGTCGCAACGCCGGGCGTGGTGGGCCCGATATGGGCTGCCGGCAGCCCTGGCCGGACGGATCGAGGCGATCCCGGCAGACTGGCTGTTCCGTCCGGGGCCCCGTCTGGTGGACGCGGCCGAGGCCCTGTGCGCGGTCATGCCCTGAAGCGCACGACAAGACACCTGCCTGCAAGGCAAGCAGATGGATTATCCTTGTACATGGCGCCTGCATCCCGCACCCGCCACTTCTACCGTATTGCACGCCCACGCCGATCATGAACGCTTCCGACCCCCTCACCATTGCCCAACGCACTTTTCACTCCCGCCTGCTGGTGGGCACCGGGAAATACCGCGATTTCGAAGAAACCCGCCTGGCCATCGAGGCCAGCGGCGCCGAGATCGTCACCGTAGCCATTCGCCGCACCAACATCGGGCAGACGCCGGGCGAGCCCAATCTGCTGGACTTCCTGCCACCCGAAAAATACACGCTGCTGCCCAACACGGCCGGCTGCTACACCGCCGAAGATGCCGTGCGTACCCTGCGCCTGGCGCGCGAGCTGCTCGATGGCCACACGCTCGTCAAGCTGGAAGTCCTTGGAGACGCCGGCAACCTGTTTCCGAACATGCCCGAAACCCTGGCCGCCGCCCGCACGCTGGTGGCAGACGGCTTCGATGTCATGGTCTACTGCAGCGACGACCCGATCCAGTGCCGCATGCTCGAAGACATGGGCGTCGCCGCGGTGATGCCGCTGGCCTCGCTGATCGGCTCGGGCATGGGGATCCTCAATCCCTGGAACCTGCGCCTCATCATCGATCAGGCGCGCGTGCCCGTCCTGGTCGATGCGGGGGTGGGTACGGCCTCGGATGCCGCCATCGCCATGGAACTGGGTTGTGACGCCATCCTCATGAACACGGCCATCGCCGGCGCCCGCGACCCCATCCGCATGGCGGGCGCGATGCGCATGGCGGTCCGTGCCGGGCGGGAAGCCTTCCTCGCGGGCCGCGTTCGGCGCAAATACTACGACGCCGACCCAAGCTCGCCCACCGAAGGGCTGCTGCCCTCGACCCACGCGGCCTGAACTTTTCCCCATCCTGCCCTTTTCAGGGCTTTCGAGCATGCTGATCCCCAACACCCTGTCCATCGCTGGCGTCGACCCCTCCGGAGGGGCCGGCATACTGGCCGACATCAAGACCATGAGCGCCCTGGGCGCCTACGGGATGGCGGTCGTGGCGGCCCTGACGGCCCAGAATACCCGCGCGGTAACGCATATCGCCCCCGTGCCGCCCGATTTCGTGGCGGCCCAGATCGACACGCTGTTCGACGACGTGCGCGTGGACGCCGTCAAGGTCGGCATGCTGGGCCAGGCCGGCGTTACCTACATCGTGGCCGAGCGCCTGCAGCACTGGCAGCCCGGCCACGTCGTGCTCGATCCCGTCATGGTCGCCAAAAGCGGCGATCACCTGCTCGAGCGCAGCGCCGTGGACGCCCTGCGCGAGGCCCTGATCCCCCAGGCCACCGTCATCACCCCCAACCTGCCGGAAGCCGCCGTGCTCCTTGGGGAAAACGCAGCCGACTCCCCCAAGACCATGCGCCGGGTGGCCGAGCGCCTGCGCCGCCTGATGGCCGACGACGGCCCGCGCTGGGTGTTCCTGAAAGGCGGACACCTGCCGGGCAACGACACGATCGACATGCTGCATGATGGCGACCGGCTCGTCGAACTGCCGGGGCGGCGCATCGAGACCCGCAATACCCACGGTACCGGCTGCACCCTGTCGGCCGCGCTGGCGGCCCTGTTGCCACAGATCAGCCCGGTACCCGAAGCCGCCCGCCAGGCCAAAGCCTATCTGGTGCGCGCCATTCAGGCGTCCGACCAGCTCCAGGTCGGTTCGGGCCATGGGCCTGTGCAGCATTTCCATGCCTGGTGGCCGGGCCATCCCCAGGCTGTCCTATAATCTGGGGCACATGAAATTCCGGATAGCGACATGAATGTCAATGATATTTCTGGGGCCGACCGTGCCCGCTTCAACATGGTCGAGCAGCAGATCCGCCCATGGAACGTGCAAGATGAACACGTCCTGCAAGCCATCTTCGACATGCCGCGCGAACAATTCGTGCCACGGCAACTGCGGGCGCTGGCCTTTGCCGACACCGAACTGCCGCTGATCATCGATGGCGTGGACACCCGCGAAACCATGCTGTCGCCCAAGGTCGAGGCGCGCCTGGCCGAGGCCTTGCAGCTGCAGCCCACCGATTGCGTACTCGAGATCGGCACCGGTTCGGGCTACCAGGCCGCCCTGCTGTCGCGCCTGTGCCAGCAGATCACCAGCATCGAGATCGAAAGCCGCCTGACGGCCTTCGCGCGGGCCAACCTGACCCGTGCCGGCGTGGGCAACGTCACCCTCGAAACCGGCGATGCCCATGCCGGCTGGGGGTCTGCCGAGTACGACGCCATCGTGATCACCGGCTCGGTGCCCGTGGTCCCCGATACCCTGAAGTACCAACTGGCCATTGGCGGGCGCCTGGTCGCCATCGTCGGGCACAACCCCATCATGACGGCCTGCCGTATCACCCGCACCAGCGCGGCCAACTTCGAGACCCTCCAGCTCTTCGATACCTGGGCCAAGCCATTGCGCGGCACGTGCCGATCCCGCTTCAAGTTCTGAATCCGCGCACCAGGCCCGCGCATCAGGGGCGCGTGGCCCTGATTTTCTGCAACAAGGCCGTGGTCGAGCGCGAATGCTCGAACGCAATGGCCACGGCTCGCCCGCCCCAGCCGCGTACCGCGGCGGTCTCCGGCAGGCGGTCCATATCGTAATCGCCCCCTTTCACGATGACGTCGGGGCGCAACGCCTCGATGAGTTGCAAGGGAGTGTCTTCGTCGAACAGAGTAACGACAGACACGCTGGCCAGCGCCGCCAGGACGGCTGCGCGGTCGGCCTGCCCATTCAGGGGCCGGTCGGGGCCCTTGCCCAGCCGCCGGACCGACGCATCGCTATTGACGGCCACGATCAAGGTCGCCCCCAGCTGGGCGGCCCGATCGAGATAGGTGACATGCCCGCGATGCAGCACGTCGAAAACCCCATTGGTGAACACCAGCGGCCGCGGCCAGAGACGCGCGCGCACGGCCTGCAGGCAGGCGGCCCGGCCCAGGATCTTGGCTTCGAAGCGCGGGGGCTGCATCAGCGGCATCAGGACACCCCGCCCATGAGCGGCATCAGAGCCCATACGGCCACCCCCAGCCCGATGGCGAGCAGGGCGCATACGACGATCAGCAGGCGATTCGTACGTTCGCGGCCGCGGACCAGCGCCTGCAGCTCGGCATGCAGGGCGCTGCCCTGGTCTGGCCGGCTCAGCTGCGTGTGCACGAGCCGCGGGATCTGCGGCAGCAGCTGCGACCATTGGCTGGCTTCCTGATCCAGCCGCTCGCGCAGCCCGCGCCAGCCGACGCGTTCGTGCATCCAGCGCTCGAGAAACGGCTTGGCCGTCTGCCAAAGGTCGAGGTCCGGGTCCAGTTCGCGGCCCATGCCTTCGACGTTGAGCAGTGTTTTCTGCAGCAGTACCAGCTGAGGCTGGATCTCGACGTGGAACCGGCGCGACGTCTGGAACAGGCGCAACAGCACCTGGCCCAGCGAGATCTCGGCCAGCGGGCGATCGAAATAGGGCTCGCAGACCGCCCGGACGGCGCCTTCGAGCTCTTCTTCGCGGGTTGCGGCCGGCACCCAGCCCGACTCGATGTGCAGCTGCGCCACGCGCCGATAGTCGCGCCGGAAGAAGGCCAGGAAGTTCTGCGCCAAGTAGTTTTTGTCGAACTCGGATAGTGATCCGACGATACCGAAGTCCAGCGCGATGTACTGGCCCAGCGTGTCGGGTTCGTCTGATACGTAGATGTTGCCCGGATGCATGTCGGCATGGAAGAACCCATCGGTGAAGACCTGCATGAAGAAGATTTCCACCCCCTGTCGGGCCAGCCGCGGGATGTCGACCCCCAGGGCCTGGAGGCGGGCCACCTGACTGACCGGCACCCCGTACATGCGCTGCATGGTGAACACCGGCGTGGCGCAGTATTCCCAGATGACCTCGGGCACCCGCAGCAAGTGCTCGCGCCCCGTGCCGGGCCCGAAATTGCGCCGCAACTGGCTGCAGTTGGCCGCCTCGCGCACCAGATCGAGCTCGTCGTGCAGGTATTTGTCGAACTCGGCCACCACTTCGCGCGGCTTCAGGCGCCGGCCATCCGGTGCCAGCCGCTCGACCAGCGCCGCCAACGAGCGCATCAGGGACAGATCGCGTTCGATGGCATCGCGCATGCCCGGGCGCAAGACCTTGACGGCCACCTCGCGGCCGTCATGCAGAACGGCAAAGTGCACCTGGGCGATGGAGGCCGAAGCGACGGGGTCGCGTTCGAACTGGGCGAACAGGTTTTCGGGCGCATCGCCCAGGGCCTCGTGGATGATCGCCGCCGCCTCGTCGGACGGAAAAGGCGGCACCCGATCCTGTAGCAGGGCCAGTTCATCGGCGATGTCCGGCGGCACCAGGTCGCGGCGCGTCGACAGCACCTGGCCGAACTTGACATAAATAGGCCCCAGCGTTTCCAGCGCGACCCGCAGGCGTTCGCCCCGTGGACGGCGCGGGCGCATGCCCAGGCGCACGACCCGCAACAAGGCATGCGCACAGGGGTGCTGCAGGCTGGAGAGCACCAGTTCGTCGAGACGATAGCGCAGACCCACCCAGAGGATGTAGATGAGGCGAAAGAGGGTCATGGCGTGGAATGCTCGAGCCGCTGCAGCCGGGCCTGCAGCGCATCCAGCGCCCCCTGCAATGCATGGCTGCGGGCCTGCAGCCCCTGCAGACCGGTGCGCCCCGCGAGCAGGCCGGATTCTTCGTGCAGATACTCGGCCACCGTGCCCTGCAGCCCTTGCCCCGTGCGCCGCAGGCCGTGCGCCAGAGCGTGCACGCCGCGCGCCAGCCGAACCGCGGGCCAGTTGCCCACGACCCGCGCGAGGTCGTCTTCCATATCCCAGCGCACGGTCGTCGCGAGTTCGGACAATGCCTGCGCCAGTGCGGCGTCCCCTTCGATGCGGGCCAGGCCCGCGACCCCGGCCAGACCGCGCTGTTGCCAGGCGGGCAGAAGCTCGGCGCGCCGGGCGGGCGGGATGGAGAGCACGACGTCGGGCACGATACCGGCAGGACACGCCTGCAGCTGGCCCGCCGGGGTGATGGTAGCCTGCCAGTGCAGCGGCGCGCCAGCCGCCAGGCGGAAGGATTTGCCCGCATGCGCCGCCAGCTGCGCCGCAGACCCGGCTTCTTGCGCCAGCAGGTGGTTGATGCCCCGCAGCAGGCACGTGGAGGGTGTAGGCAGAAACGACGGGATACGCATGGATGGGTGCACCGGGACTACGGAAAACCAGGCGCCCGCGCACTGGGGAACTGACCCGCGGCAGGCGGATCGGCCCCTGGCGCGCCAGAGCCCGTAAAGGTTTCAGTTTACCGGTTTTGAGGCCCCGTCACCCGGCCTGCCCGGGGCCCCGGCTCAGCGCGGCTCGATCTGCTGTATCCCGGCAAGCAGCCAGCCGGCGCCCTGGGCTTTGTAGAGATTCCAGACCTCTTCGAAGCGCGAGGCCTCGGCCCCGGCGCTCTCGCGCAGCATGCCCGAATAGCGCACGCTGGCGAGATGCCCGCCCGCCACCGTCTCGATCCCCATCAGCTCGGCATTGAGCAGCACGACCTCGGTCGTGTTGCCCTCATCGGGCTGCGGCAGGCTGGGCGTGATCTCTACCAGCATGTCGTCGGTGAGCAGCGTCCCCAGCTGGTCGCGGTCACCCGCATCCCACAAGGCCTGGATCCGGACGAACTGCTGCTTGGCCTGGGCCAGGAAGGCCGGCACGTCGAAATCCGCCGGAATGAACCAGCTGGCGTCCGGCGTGGCCGTCGATGCCACGGCCTCGATGGCCGGTACCGCAGCCGCCGATGCGGCGACCGGGCCGGCGGTTTCATGCGCCTGGCGGTAACTGTGCGATCCTGTGGCGCCCTGGCCCGCGCGCGCGGCCGCCATGGGCTGCTGGGCAGCGCGCAGGCGCCGCACCAGGAAGAGGACGGCGAACACCACCAGACCGATCAGCAGGGCGCTGGACAGGAATTCGAGCAAGGCGCCCGACAACCCCAGGCTGGACAGCAAGGCGGCAATGCCCAGGCCGGCGGCGATGCCGGCGATCGGGCCCAGCCAGCGCGACATGCCGGAGCGTGCCGTCGCCCCGGCCGCCTTGGCGCCGGCCGCACCCGCTGCCGGCGCCGCCGTTTGCGGCGTGCTGCGGGCCGCCGGCGGGGTCACCGCTTGGCGCTGTTTCATGATGTTGGAAGACTGGCGACCAAAGCTCAGACCCCCGCCCAACCGCCGCGCTTCGGCATCCTGGGTGACGGTCAGCATGACCACGGCTGCCAGAATGAGCAGCAGGCCAGGAAGCAGGCGAACAAGGGACTGATTCATGATGTCTCCGTCTCGTCAGCCATACAAGCTGACAAAAAGCTGAACGAGATGGGACGGTACCATAAAAATCAGCTCAGGCGAACCCCTTCGTGCAGGGCCGCCACACCGGCCGTGAGATTGAAATACTGGACGCGTTCGAGACCCGCATCGCGCATCATGGCCGCCAGCGTGTCCTGGTCGGGGTGCATGCGGATGGATTCGGCCAGGTAGCGATAGCTGGCCTCATCGCCGGCCACACAGCGGCCCATCCGTGGCAGCACATTGAAGGAATACCAGTCATAGGCCCCTGCCAGCGCCGGGCTGACACGCGAGAACTCGAGCACCAGCAGTTTGCCGCCCGGCTTGAGCACCCGCCGCATCTCGGCCAGGGCCTGCTCTTTGTGGGTCATGTTGCGCAGGCCGAAAGCCACGCTGACCCGATCGAAATAAGCATCCGGAAATGGCAGGCACTCGGCATCGCACACCGCCACGGGCACCACCAACCCGGCATCCAGCAGGCGGTCGCGCCCCACCCGGAGCATGGATTCGTTGATGTCGGTGAGCCAGACTTCGCCCCGGGCGCCGGCGCGTTGCGCAAAGGCGCGCGCGAGATCGCCCGTGCCGCCTGCGATGTCGAGCACTTTCATGCCCGCCCGCACCTGAGCCCGGGCCACGGCAAAGTGCTTCCAGAACCGATGCAGGCCGGCCGACATCAGGTCGTTCATCAAGTCGTAGCGCGAGGCCACCGAATGAAAGACGTCGGCCACCCGCCGGGCCTTTTCCGATTCGGGCACGGACTGGTAACCAAAGTGCGTATGCGGCCCCGGGCCGGTGTCGTGAACAGGCTTGTGCATGATGTGTGTATCGTACCGCATCCGCAACAGTGAAATAATGCCGGCATGACCTTTCACTTCCACACCCCCGCATGACGGCCACCATTCTGGTCATCGAAGACGAGCCGGCCATCCAGGCCCTGCTGTCTCTGAACCTGCAACGCGCAGGCTACCAGGTGCAATGCGCCGGGTCGCTGAAACAGGCGCAGGCCAGTCTCGAGCAGTCCTTGCCCGACCTGGTTCTGCTGGACTGGATGCTGCCCGATGGCTCGGGCGTGCGGTTGGCGCGCGCACTGCGCGCCCACCGGCGCACGCAGGCCATCCCCTTGATCATGCTGACGGCGCGCAGCAGCGAACAGGACATCGTGGCCGGGCTCGAGGCCGGCGCCGATGACTACATCGGCAAGCCTTTTTCGGTGCGCGAGCTGCTCGCCCGGATCCGCTCGCTGCTGCGCCGGCGCACGCCCCAGCTCAGCCCGGATACGGTGCAGGCCGGTCCGCTGCGGCTCGACCCCGAAACCCGCAGCGCCAGCGGCCACGGGCGGGCGCTGCCGATGGGGCCCACTGAATTTCGCCTGCTACACTTTCTCGCGACGCATGCCGGGCGCGTCTACAACCGCAGCCAGCTGCTCGATCAGGTCTGGGGCGAACACGCCGCAGTGGAAGAACGCACGGTAGACGTGCATGTGCGCCGCCTGCGCAAGGCTCTGGCACGCGCCGGGCTGCAGGACAGCATCCAGACGATACGGGGTGCGGGCTATCGCTTCGAGCCCCCGGACACGCTGTAGAACACCATGGGCAAGACTCTCGTTTCGATCGCACTATGGGCCCTGGGCGGCTGGCTTCTGGGCACTTGGCTGGGCGCTGCCACAGGCTGGGCCCTGTTTGCGCTGGGCCTGCTGACGATGATCCTGGTCAGCGGATTGCAGCTTTCCCGCATCGCCCGATGGGTACGCCAGATCGACGACCCGCCGCCCCCATCCGTGGGGCCCTGGGACGAAATCCTGGCCCCTATTTATCGCAAGCTCAAACAGAACCGGCTGGACCTGAAAGAACGCACCCGGCACTTCAACCGCGCCCTGCTCGCCGCCGAGGCACTGCCCGACGGCGCCCTGACGCTGGGCCCGGACCAGGCCCTGATCTGGTGCAACCAAACCGCAGCCGGCCACCTCGGCCTGGATCTCGAGCGCGATCGGGGCCACAGCATCCTGAACATCCTGCGCGACCCCCGGTTTGCGCAGTATGCCAGCCAATCCCAATGGGATAAGCCGCTGATCCTGTCGCGCGGCTATGGCAATCAGCAGCGCACCCTGTCCCTGCACCTGGCGCCCTATGGCGTGGGCCAGTACCTGATGGTGACGCGCGACATCACCCAGATCGAGCGCCTGGAAAACACGCGCAAAGATTTCGTGGCCAACGTATCGCACGAAATGCGCACCCCGCTCACCGTGCTGTCGGGCTTCATCGAAACCCTGCTCGACTGGCCTGCGGCAGACCAGGCCCCCGAAGCCCAACGCCACTACCTGGAGCTGATGGCCGAGCAGGCGCACAACATGCAGGCGCTGGTCGACGACCTGCTGACCTTGTCGGCCCTGGAATCCACGACACAAGAGGCGGGTTCACCGGTGGACATGGCCGCCCTGATCCGCGCGGCGCTGGAACAGGCACTGGCGCTTTCGCAGGGGCGGCACCGCTTCGAGAGCCGGATCGACGATCAACTGCAGGTCTGCGGACAAGCCGGCGAACTGGCCTCGGCGATCGGCAATCTGCTCACCAATGCCGTGCGCTACACACCCGCCGAGGGTTCGATCACCGTCACCTGGGAGCGGCTCGCCTCCGGGGCCGCCGCCTGCCGGGTGGCCGATACCGGCATCGGTATCGCCTCGGCCGACATCCCGCGCCTGACCGAGCGCTTTTTCCGTGCAAACCGGGGGCGTTCCAGGGCCACAGGCGGCACGGGCCTGGGCCTGGCCATCGCACGTCACGTGGTGATGCGCCACGACGCCGAGCTGCAGATCGAAAGCACACCCGGGCAAGGCAGCACGTTTTCCATCATCCTGCCGCCCGCCCGCGTGCTGGCCGCCGGCCCGCCGCACGATGCGCCGGCCGCGCAACCCGCCGGGCCGGCCGCGGGGCCGGATCCAGCGCCGGCGCAGGCCCGGGCGCAGGCTTAGAGGAACAGCTGGTAGGCCGGATTATCCGACTCGTTCCAGTGGGGGTAGCCCAGCGTCGTCAGGAATTCCTTGAAGGCTTTCTTGTCGGACGGCGGCACCTGGATGCCCACCAGGATACGGCCGTAGTCATCGCCCTGGTTGCGGTAGTGGAACAGGCTGATGTTCCACTCTGGATTCATCGCCCCCAGGAATTTCATCAGAGCGCCCGGGCGCTCGGGGAACTCGAAGCGGTACAGGACCTCGTGGCTGGCGAGCTCGGAATGCCCGCCTACCATGTAGCGCAAGTGGGTCTTGGCCATTTCGTTGCCGGTCAGGTCCAGGGTGGGGAAGCCCTGCTTGCGGAAATGGGCGGCCAGCTTCTCGATTTCGGCCTCCGAGCGGATCTGCAGGCCCACGTACACGTGCGCTTTCTCGGCATCGGAGATGCGGTAGTTGAACTCTGTGACCGAGCGCTGCCCGACGGCTTCGCACAGGCGCAGGAAACTGCCGCGTTGCTCTGGCAGCGTGATGGCGAACAAGGCTTCGCGGGCTTCGCCCACGTCGGCCCGCTCGGCCACGAAACGCAGGCGATCGAAATTCATGTTGGCGCCACAGGTGATCGCCACCAGTGTCTTGCCTTTCCATTTGTGCTGCGCCACATAACGCTTGAGGCCCGCCAGGGCCAGGGCACCCGCCGGCTCGAGCACGCTGCGCGTGTCCTGGAACACATCCTTGATGCCGGCACAGATGGCATCGGTGTCGACCGTAATGAAATCATCGACGTACTCGCGCACCAGCCGCAGGGTTTCCTGCCCCACCTGCTTGACCGCCGTGCCATCCGAGAACAGCCCGACGTCGGCCAGCTTCAGGCGCCGGCCCGCCTGCACGCTGCGTATCATGGCATTGGAGTCTTCGGTCTGCACCCCGATCACCTGGATGTCCGGGCGCAGCTGCTTGATGTACGCGGCCACCCCCGAGATCAACCCGCCCCCGCCGATCGCCACGAACACGGCATCGATCGGCCCCGGGTGCTGGCGCAGGATCTCCATGCCGATGGTACCTTGGCCCGCGATCACGTCCGGGTCATCGAACGGGTGCACGAAAGTGAGGCCCTCTTGGGCCTGCAGCCCGGCGGCGTGTTCGGCGGCATCGGTAAAACTGTCGCCATGCAGCACGACCTCGCCCCCCAGCGCCTTCACGGCATCGATCTTGACCTGCGGGGTGGTCACCGGCATGACGATCACGGCGCGGCACTTGAGGCGGCTGGCCGCGAGCGCCACCCCCTGCGCGTGATTGCCCGCCGACGCAGCGATCACGCCGCGCTTGAGCGCATCGGCCGGCAGGTTGGCCATCTTGTTGTAGGCGCCCCGCAATTTGAAGCTGAAGACCGGCTGGGTATCCTCGCGCTTGAGCAGCACCGTGTTGCCGATCCGCCGGGAGATCCGCGTGGCGGGTTCGAGGTCGGTCTCGTGGGCGACATCGTACACTTTCGAGGTCAGAATGCGTTTCAGGTAATCGACGGACATGGCAGAGGCATCGGCGGTTAGGCCCTTGGGGGCACGCGGCTTTGGCGGGCGGCCTTCCAGAAACGGCGCCCGACACAGGCCGAAAGCAAAAAAGAATATCACAGCTCGACAAATCGCCCGCCAGAACGTAGAGTAGCCGCTCGAATGGCAAACCCCCTCTCATGGAACTCTGGCTGCATTCTTTCATCCAGGCCGTGTTGGCGGCCATGGCCCTGCCCCAGGTGGGCCTGCCGGCCATTTTCTTCGTCAGCCTGATCTCGGCCACCCTGCTTCCGCTGGGATCGGAACCCGCCGTGTTCGCGTTCGTGCAGCTGGCCCCGCACATGTTCTGGCCCGCAGTGGCCGTCGCCACCGTCGGCAACACGCTGGGCGGGGTGGTGACTTACGTGATGGGCGCCGGCGCGGAAACCCTGTGGCACCAGTGGCGCCGCCCCCCGGCGGCAGAGCGGGCGTACCCGCCGGCCAACCAGCCCGATGATCGGGGCGCGCCGGCCCGGGCCGGCGGGCGCTGGCACCAGCTGGGCTCGAACTGGTTCGAGCGCCTGGGCCCGCCCGCCTTGCTGCTGTCGTGGCTGCCCATCGTCGGCGACCCATTGTGCGCCGTGGCAGGCTGGCTGCGCCTGCCATTCTGGCGCAGCGTGATGTACATGGCGATCGGCAAGTGCCTGCGCTACATCATCATGACGGCCGCCCTGCTGCACAGCTGGCCCTGGCTGTCAGGCTGGCTGTGAGCGGGCCATGCGCCCGGCTGCGGGCGCGCCGCAGGCCGGCGGTGGAACGGCCCCTTTACGGCCCCGTTATGAAGCCGGATTCGGGGCGGCGTCTGTCTCGGCGCCAAACGCGCAGACGGTATACACCGGCAGGCCTGAATCCCGTACCGCCTGCGACCCCCCCAGATCCGGCAGGTCGATGATGGCCGCGGCCTCGGCCACGTTGGCGCCAAGGCGCTGCAACAGGCGGGCCGCCGCTAGCATGGTGCCCCCCGTAGCGATCAGGTCGTCGATGAGCAACACCCGCTGGCCGGGCCGCACGGCATCGGTATGCATTTCGACGGCCGCATTGCCGTATTCGAGCGAATACTGCTCGGCCACCGTGCGAAAGGGCAGCTTGCCTTGCTTGCGCACCGGCACGAAGCCCAGGTTGAGCTCGTACGCCAGCACAGAACCGATAATGAAGCCGCGCGCGTCGATGCCGGCCACGAGATCGAGGCGCTGGCGCATGTAACGGTACACGAACAAGTCGATCAGCACTCTGAACGAGCGTGGATCCTGGAAGACCGGCGTGATATCGCGGAACATGACGCCGGGCTGCGGCCAGTCGGGTACCGTGCGTATCGTGTCACGCACGTACTGGGCCGGATCGGTTTGCATGGCAACACCCTGAGGGGAAAATGTGAATCGCGCGCCCAGTTTAACAAGCCGTGCGCCACCCATGGGCTTTTCGTGCAGACTGATAAAATGCGCGGATGCACGCACAACCCGAACTGCGCCCGGATGCCATGCGCGCCAGCGCCCGGCGCACCTTCCAAACCGAGATCCAGGCCCTGCAGGCGCTGCAGGCCCGGCTGGGGCCGGCGTTCGAACACGCCGTCACGGCCATCCTCGCCTGCCCGGGGCGCGTGGTCGTCACCGGTATCGGCAAATCGGGGCACATCGCGCGCAAGATCGCCGCAACCCTGGCCTCCAC
>NZ_JBAYTI010000015.1:0-52230 GCF_041675725.1 Castellaniella sp.
GAGGCGGGCTGGGAGTTCATGGGCCACGGCTACGTGCAGGCCCCCATGCATACGGTGGAAGACGAAAAAAAGGCCATCGACGACACGATCGCCGCCATTCGCAGCTTCACCGGCCAGGCACCGCTGGGCTGGGAAAGCCCGGGCCTCACCGAGACGGACCACACGCTGGACCTGCTGGCGGCCGCCGGGATCGAATACGTCGCGAACTGGGTGCTCGACGATCAGCCCGTTCCGGTCAATACCGCCACGGGCAGCATGACGGCCCTGCCCTATCCGGTAGAGATCAACGACGTCGTGATGAGCGCGGTGCAAATGCAGCCATCCGACGAGATCCTGCGCCGCGGGCGCGACCAGTTCGACCGGCTGTACATGGAAAGCGAAGAATCCGTGCGTGTCATGTCCATATCGATCCACCCGTTTCTCACGGGCGTGCCGCACCGCATCAAATACCTCGAGCAACTCTATGACTACATTCTTGGCCACGAGGGTGTCGTGCCGATGACAGGATCCGAGATCCTGCAATGGTATCGCTCACAGGTCGCCTGAGCGGCAGCGGGCAGATCGGGTGTGGTTCAGCGCAGGTGAATTTTCAATAAGGGGGATGCATGTCACAGATTGCGGTCTTGAAGAATATCGTCGCACCAGGGCACAGCCGGGTCGACATTCCTGTGGCTCAAATTGCGTCGGGCTACCCCCTGAAACTGACCGCGCACGTCATACGCGGCGCTCAGGATGGGCCCACCATGGTGATCACCGGCGTCATGCACGGCGATGAGTTCGGCTCGATCCCGGTACTGCTCGATTTCATCAAAGATCTGGATCCGGCCCATATAAAAGGCGCCATCGTCATCCTGCCAGTGGCCAATCCGCTCGCGCTTGGCGCCCTGTCGCGCTTTACCCCCGACGTCCATGGCAACACCGACCTACATGCGGTGTTCCCAGGTTCACCCGGCGGAACGCTGACGCAGAAAATGGCGGCCGCGATCAACACCAACCTGATCCAGGGGCTTACACCCGATGATCTGTTCGTCGATATTCACTCCGGCGGTGCGGGCGGGCGCCTGCAATTCAGGGTCGACTACGACAACCAGCTCGCCGGGGCCCTGAAAGAACGGGTGGTCGATTTATGCCGCGCCTACGGGACACGACTCATCCACGAGAACAATCTGGCAGGCACGTCATCGCGCGTCGCCAATTCGCTGGGTGTACCAACCATCAACGTCGAGGTCGGCGGTTCCTTCCTCGATGAGCCAAGCTGCGCAAGCTTCACCGAGCGCGGCGTGCGTGGTCTGCGCGCGGTCGCCGCCATGATCGGCGTGCTCGATGGGGAGCGGCCGGCGCACAAAGAACAGTGGGTCTACGACACGGTCAATCGGATCGAGGTGAATCCACAAGTCGGTGGCTACTTGATCTCTTACAAGCCCGCGATGGAGGACCTGGACCACCTGATCACCGAAGGCACGCTGCTGGGCGAAGTGGTGGATCCCCACTCACTCGAGGTGGTGGACCGCCTGGTCGCACCGGTGGATGGTTTCTTGTTCTTCACCCGGCGCTCGGGCATCGTGGAAGCAGGTGGCAAGGTCTTCGGCCTGGCGCGCGCAAGTGGCTCTCTATGTCTAAGATAGCACTCCAGCTGGCAGCCAGCGATTGCGTAGCAAGCGTCCTCGCGGACGTGCAGCAGGGGGATGTCGTCGCCGTACAGCGCCACGACGGCAGCGTGCAGCAGGTGGCGGCACAGGCGCATATCCCCTTTGGCCACAAGATCGCGCTGGAAGATGTCCGTTCTGGCGCCGCCATACTGAAGTACGGGGTTCCCATCGGCTGCGCCACGCAAACCATCACGACCGGCCAGCACGTGCACGTGCACAACGTGCGCGGCATCATGGGCGGGTGCAGTGCAAATGAATCCGCGGCACAAGAAGTCGCCGCGCCCCCGGCCCCACGCTACGACGTCGTTGCCCTGCAGGCTTGGGTCGAGCGCGTCAGCCTTGCAAGCGGTTTTTCACAATCCGCCGCGCACGACATGGCCGAAGCACTCATGGATGCTGAATCAAGCGGCGTGGCAACCCATGGCCTGCGCCGCCTTGCACCCTACCTGCAGCGTGTTGCGAGCGGCGCAGTGAATGCCGGCGCGACGCCACACGTCAGCGGCGCGGCGGCCCTACTTTCTATCGACGGCCACAACGCGCCTGGCGTGCACGTCATTCGCGTCGCCGCCGATGCGGTGGCGCAACGGGCCCAGCATCTGGGCGCGAGCGTCGGCCTGGTACGACACAGCAACCATGCCGGGGCGCTGGGTTGGGCGGCGAACCGGATCGCCCGCCAAGGCATGGTGGCCCTGGTGCTCAGCAACGGGCCGGCACTGATTGCCCCGCCAGGCAGCACGGTGCCCTTCCTGAGCAATTCGCCGATTGCGATCGCTGCCCCGCTGGGTGCCGACGCCACCTTCCTGCTCGACATGGCGACCAGCACCGTGTCGCGAGACCGGGTGCGCCAGGCAGCCGAGAAAAATGCGCAGATTCCGCTTGGCTGGGCGCTCGATGCAAGCGGCACGCCGACCTCCGACGCGGTCGCCGCCATGGCGGGCTCCATGCTGCCGATCGGCGGTCCCGCGCGCGGCTTTGCCCTCATCTTGGGGCTGGAACTGCTTTCCGGTGTGTTGCCAGGCGCGCTGACCGATATTTTGGTGCCATCCAAGGACAAGGGCAGTATCCAGCCGGAAGGCATTGGGCATTTCATTCTGGCTGTCGATCCGGCACACTTGAACGACCGCGAGGCCTTCATCCAGCGGCTTCAGCAGCTGGAACAACGCCTCGTCGGCCAATCAGGCAGCGGGGGCGGCCCGACGCCCCGGCTGCCAGGGCGCAGGCGCCAGCAGCTCCGTGAACAAGCCCAGCAACAAGGCCTGGTCATTGCATCCGCAACCCTGCAGACGCTGACGCAAATCGCACGGGATACCGGCTGCCCGCTTCCGGCCGCCAGGGAAGTGTCATCATGAAACCTTTATTCAAGGGCTTGCACGGTTTTCGACGCGCCGATGGAACGCTGGGTCTGCGCAACCGGGTCATCGTGCTGGCCGCCGCAGACAATGTGAATCCCCTTGCCAGGGCCATCGCCGCTGCCGTACCCGGCAGCACTTTCATCCCGGCGACGTTCGGCCGCGGCCAGCTGGGGGCCGACCTTGAGGTAACCCTGCGCACGCAGGCAAATCTGGCGTGTCACCCAAACGTCTATGGCGCCCTGATCGTTTCGTTCGAGCCCGCGTCCTCCGAACGCATCGCCGAGCGCACCAAAGGCCCGGGGCGCAGGGTGCACGAGCTGTCTTTGTTGCAAGCCGGGGGTCATGCCGCGGCGCTGGCTTCAGGCACGGCCACGGTGTCCCGCATGGTCGAACACGCGGCCAGCCAAAAGGCCGAACCCATGTCCGCATCCGAGCTGGTCATAGGGCTCGAGTGCGGCGGCTCCGATGCCACGTCGGGGCTCGTTTCGAATCCGGCGGTGGGTCTGGTGTCGGATGTCCTGATCGCAGCAGGCGCCACGACCGTCTATTCCGAACCGGTCGAATTGATCGGCTGTGAGCCCATGCTCGATGCCCGTTCCAGCCCCGACGTCAGCGCCGCGATCCGGCAGTCGATCGCACGCTACAGGCAGATTGCACTAGACGCCGGCGTGGACCTGGTCGGGATCAACCCGACGGCCGACAACCTCGCGGGCGGCTTGACGACCATAGAAGAAAAGTCCATGGGCGCCTTGGCCAAAACGGGCACGGCCCCCATCCAGGGGGTGCTCGAATACGGCGCGCGCCCCGCGCACCCCGGCCTGTGGCTGATGGATGCGCCGGCGGGTGCGGTCGAGAATCTGACCGCCCTGAGCGCCGGCGGGTGCCATGCGATTCTGTTTTCAAGCGGTAGCGTCAACCCAAGCGGCAGTGCCGTAGCGCCCACGCTCAAGGTCTGTGCGAACCCGCTCAGCTGTCGCAGCATGGCCGAACACATCGACGTCGACCTGTCTGCTGTTCTGCTGGGCCAGGCGTCGATGGATTGGGCCAAGGAAGAACTCCTGATCAATTTGGACACAGTACTCAAAGGAGGTGACACAAAGGCGGATATTCTCGGATACACAGAAACACGCATAAGCAGATTTGGGCTTTCCGTGTGAGACAAAGGACGGACGGTTTCGATAGGAGACGGACATGCTAGCTAAAAAATATTTATTGTCGGGTGTGGTTGCCATAGGCTTGTCGCTGGGGGTCGGCACGACCCACGCAGCACCGCCAGCCCAAGCCCAGGCTGAAGCGCTGGTCAATTATGTAACAGGGGTCGCCGGCATTGCACTGAATGCCGCCGATACAGGAGCCGACGCCAAATTGGCAGGCGACACGACTGTATCTTTCAAGTTTGTATCGGGTACGCCGGGCTGGCACCATTCCATGGCATTTCTGGCAGACAAGCTTGGAACCTGGAAAGACGTCGGCGCGACCGGCGTACAGTACACCGCGATGAACAGTGGCACCGCCGCGGGCGAAGCCATCGGTTCAGGGCGGGTGGATGCTGGCTACACCAATATGGCGACGGCGCTTGCGCTGATCACCAAGGGCGCGCCGATCACGATCATTTCTGGCACCAGCCAGGGCGGCAACGGGGTGGTGACCGTCAATCCGGACATCAAGACCGTCGATGACCTGAAGGGCAAGAAAATTGCCGTACCGCAAGGCAATACCGCCCACGAGCTGATGTTCCGGCTGCACGTCTTGCCATCTGCCGGGCTGAGCTACGACGATATCAAGCGTATCCCATTGAATCCGCAAGATATGACCGTAGCGCTGATTCGCGGCGACGTCGACGCCGCCGTCATGTTCGATCCGTTCATGGGCGGGGCCCTGCGCGAAGGCGCACGCTTTCTGGTAGAGCCCAAGGATATGTGGGATGGCGGTGCGTACTCGTCCGCGCTCTTGGTAAACAACAAGCTGCTCGAGAACAATCCGGCTTTGGTGCAGGCAATAGCCGACATGCACGCCCAGATGGTCAAGCTGCTGTCCACAGAACCCGACAAGGTATCCGAAATCATGTCCGGCATCACGCATCAGGATCTGAAAGAAACGCGCAGCTCCTGGAACACTGTCGTGTTCAAGGCTGAAGCGGACACCGCCAGTTTTCAGGAATTCGTCAATGGCATGAAGGATATCGGCCTGATCGACACAGCGCCAGACCTTTCTACCGCCGTGGTTTCCGATTTCATCGATCGAGCCCGCACCAAGGTCGGCATGTAGTGGCTATTGAAACTTTACGACAGGCATTCCGTTCCGGCTCAGCCCAGTGCATGGTACCTGCGGCGGAACGGGTCGCCATCCGCCTCACTCGGTGGGGCCAGGATGGCGCCTGCTTGGGAGCATGCGGATGGTAGGCAAGACGATCATTGAAGCACAGGGTGTCAGCAAGGTCTATGGCTCGGGCCAGGAGGCTGTCGTCGCGCTTGACGACATCAGTTTCAAAGTGACGGAAGGCGAGCTAGTCTGCATGCTGGGGCCCTCGGGCTGCGGCAAGACGACCATGCTGAACATCGTCGCCGGTTTCGAGACGGCCAGCAGCGGCCAGGTATTGGTCGGTGGCAACAAGGTATCCAAGCCCGCACCGGATCGCGGCTACGTCTTTCAGGATCATGGCTTGTTTCCTTGGCTGACCATCTCCCAGAACGTGGGCTTTGGCCTGCTGCGCAACAAAACCATGTCGAAAGAGCAGCGCAAGAGCGAAGTCCAGCGCTACTTGCACATGGTGGGGCTGAGCGACTTTGGCGACGTGTATCCGCACCAGCTCTCTGGCGGCATGCGCCAGCGCGCGGCTATCGGGCGCGCCCTGGCGCCAGACCCGCAGGTGGTCCTGATGGACGAGCCATTTGCCGCGCTCGATGCGCAGACACGATATGCGATGCAGATCGCCCTGCTCGAGATCCGCGACAAATCGCACAAGACGATCCTGTTTGTGACGCACAGCATCGACGAGGCCCTGATGCTGTCTGATCGCGTCATGCTGTTTTCACGCCGCCCCGGCAGGTTGCGCCTGGTCGAATCCATCAAGGCGGATCATCCGCGCGCGCCCAACGATCCTGCATTCAGCGAGCTGAAGGACAAGCTCTTCACCATCCTGCAGGAAGAAAGACAAATCGATATCCCAGACAATCAGACGATGGTGAAGGCTTCATGAGCACGCATGCTCGATCAATAGCCATCTCAGGATCGAAGTGAAACGGAGGCAGAGATATGGCTACCGCTGAACTGGCGGGCAAGAAAAGGACCGGCTGGACGTGGTCGTTGATCAGACAAGGATGGTCCACGGTACTGATCATCCTGATCTGGCACATGATCGCGACCTACGGCCCCTACCCGCGCTTCATGTTGCCCACGCCCCTCGAGGTGGTGATGCGCGGCTGGCACGTCGCAAGCTCCGGATTTCTCTGGGAGCAGATCCTCGCCAGTCTGCGCCGGCAGGTGATCGGCTTTGGCCTCGCCATGATCATAGGCATGTCGCTCGGCTTCATATTGGGTATTTCGCAGAAGGCACGCACCGCGATGATCGCGCCTTTGCGCATGCTGTATCCGATCCCCGGGCTCGCCTGGATACCCCTGGCGATTCTGTGGTTCGGCATCGGCGACGAATCGATGATCTTCGTGATCGTGATCGCGGCGATATGGCCGGTGATGTTCAACACGATCTCGGGGGTCGATGCCATCAGCACAACGCACCTGCGGGCGGCGAAGTCGCTGGGAGCCAATTGGTGGACCATGTTCACGCGCGTATATCTGCCTGGTTCGCTGGCATTCAGCATCACGGGCATGCGGCTGAGCTTCGGTACCAGCTGGCGGGTGATCGTCGGGGCCGAAATCATCGCCGCTTCGACCGGGCTGGGCTACATGATCAACAACGCTCGCTCGATCCTGCGCGGCGATGAGCTGATGGTGGGCATGGTCGTCATCGCGGTCATCGGCTACATCACCGAGAAGGTGATATTCGATTACCTGGAGAAGGCGACCTTGGATCGCTGGGGTATGCGCGCCGCCAACTAAGCGCCTGTTCAAGCGCCTGTTGCGCCGGCTCCTCGGCCCAAGGTTTTTTCAACGACTTGGTCAAGGAGGTAACAAGATCATTTTTGCACTCATTCGTGTCTTGGTTTTTAGTATGTTCAGGGTATAGGAGAATTGAAATGAAACATTCATTGCTCGGACGTTTTTTCAAGCGACGCAGTCTGGTGAACTTGCCTGTACTGCTCGCCGCATCGGTATCATTCTTTTTTGCGCAAGCGCCTGTCGCACAGGCCGCAGCAGAAGCCACGAAGATCGAGCTCTTTCTTGCGCCCAATACGGATTCGACGCCGCTCTGGGCGGCCTACAGTCAGGGGTTCTATAAAGATGCCGGGCTGGATGTCACCATCCGCACCTTTCCATCCGGTTCCACGGCTTTCCAGGCCTACCGCTCTGGGCTCGGTACGCTGGTGATGTCGGGCGATTTGCCCAGCCTGCTTTACTGGATCAGCAGCAAACAGGATTACAGGGCGATCATGGTCCTGACCCGGCACACCAAGGGCTACGTGGTACAGGCCTTGAAGGACATCACGAAGGCGCAAGACCTGGAAGGCAAATCGGTGGCGACACGGGTGGGCTCCAGCGGTTCGTGGCTGTTGTCTGAGTTTCTCGCGAAAAACGGCGTCGATGAAAGCAAGGTGAAGGTGCTGAATCTGGATACCAACCAGATGCCGATCGCGCTTTGCAAAGGGGACATCGCGGCGTTCTTCGTCTGGCAGCCCTTCGGTTCACAGGCGCAGGCGCGGTGCGACGACAAAGTGCACCAGCTCGCGGACGCCAAGGGCTACATGCGCGGCTACACCGTTCTGGGCGCCCGGCCTGCCTGGCTGAAAGACAACCGCGACGCTGCGATCGCCTTCGTGCAAGCCACCACGCGGGGCGCGGTCTGGGCAGAAGAAAACCCGGCTGAACTCGCCGCGTACCTCGAAGCCAACTATGGCGCCGACGCCAAATTCAGCGAAAATGTGCTCACGTTCATGGACCTGACTCCGTTGTTCGACCAGCAGTTCCATGACGACTACACGAGCCTGTCGGCATGGCACATGAAGAGCGCTGGCGCGGATGCCGAAGCCGTCCCCATCGACTTCGCCAACTTCATCTGGACCGATGGGGTCGATACGCTGACCGCCGACAAACTGCCCGCGGTTCCAGCCGCGGCCAAGGACTGAACAGCGGGTCGCACCGCGATATAGCTGGTGGCGCGCTGCAACAGCGCACACAGCCAGGGGTTCCGCAGTGGGATCCCTGGCTGACATGATTTTCAGATGTTGATATTTTCAGGAGTCAATGGTGGGTATAGACCGGACAACAGACCATACGGCGACAGCGCCCCAGCCTGGCGCCGGCACGCCGGCACTGGATAGTCCGCTACTCGATGTCCAGAACGTAGAAATGGTGTTCGGGAGCGGCAAACATGCCTACAAGGTGCTAGAGGATTGTTCCTTGCAGGTCGGCCGTGGCGAATTCGTCTGTCTGCTGGGTCCTTCAGGGTGTGGCAAATCCACCCTGATGAACATCGTTGCGGGGTTCGAGCGTCCGACCGCAGGTGTCGCGTTGTTCGAGGGACAGCCCATCGAAGGCCCGTCGCCACGGCGCGTCGTCTGCTTCCAGGATGCCATGCAGGCCATCCTGCCATGGGAAACCTGCCGTAACAATCTAAATTTCGCCCTGAGCGTACGTCGCGTCCCGCGGCACGAACGAGAAGCCATCATCTCCCGCTGCCTGGAGATCACGGGCCTGGCCGCGCATGGCGACAAATACCCGACGGAACTGTCCGGCGGCATGCGGCAGCGGCTGCAGATCAGCAGGGCACTGGCCGTCAATCCTGAAACCATGCTCATGGACGAGCCATTTGGCGCGCTCGACGCCATGACACGCACCCAAATGCAGCAGGAACTGCTGCGGGTCTGGGCTGAAACCCAGAAAAGCATACTTTTCATCACCCACGACATCGATGAATCGCTGATCCTGGCCGACCGAATCTGCGTCATGAATGTCGGGCCGTCGTCGCGTGTCATCGAATCGATCACGATCGACCAGCCGAGGCCGCGCGAGATCTACGACAGCAAGCTGAGCAGCTTGGGACGCAAGATCAAGGCGCTGCTTGGCCGCAGCGACGATTCTCATTAATGGGCGCCACCCCCTGCGCCCATCAGGACACCTGGCACACGCTCACTGTAGAAGGCAACCATGAGTAAGCACCCCTCGAAATTCGTGTCATCCTGGACCGATCACATCCTGCGCCTGCCGCAGCCCATTCTCACCACCTTGTCTTTCGTTCTGTTCATACTGCTCTGGTGGGCCGGTACTGTCCTGTTCCTGGACTCGGACATGATACCGTCGCCGGATGCCGTGGCTTTTCGCGCGATCGACATGTTTCGCAGGCACGACCTGACCACGGGGATCGAAGCTTCCATGATCCGCGTGATCGTCGGCCTGGTGCTGGGCACGGTGCTCGGCATCGCCCTGGGCCTGCTCATAGGGCGCTCGCGCCTGATCGCGACATTCGTCGATCCCGTCTTCCAATTGCTGCGCAACCTTTCACCCACCGCCATGATCCCGGTCGCGCTGGTATGGTTCGGCATTGGCGAGTCCTCCAAGTATTTCCTGATTTTCTGGGGGACCTTCTTCATCGTTGCCGTCAATACCACCGCGGGGACTCGCTCGACACCGCAAACCCGCATCCGGGCCGCGCAGTGCCTGGGGGCGTCGGAGGCCAGGATCTTCATCAGCATCATCCTGCCGTCCGCGCTGCCCTACATCATTGCCGGCATCCGGCTCGGGGTGGCATCGGCGTTCATGACCATCATCCCGGCCGAGCTGCTGGCCGCCCAGGAAGGCTTGGGCGCGCTTTTGCAACAGGCCTCGCTCAATGGCCAGATCGACCGCATGTTCGTGGTGCTGGTGTTGATCGCGGTGCTGGGCTATGGCACGGACAGAGCCGTGCGCTACCTGTCCGAGAACACGTTTCGCCGATACACCGCCTACCTGTCCGAGATGTAGTAGATGTGGTGCGTCAGGGGCACTTCACCCAGACCTCACCGTACGATCCGATCGAGCGGTGAGGCAGGTGGTCGCAGGCCCACAGGGAAAGCGGTATCGGGTTCGGGCCAAAGTACTTTTCCCAGATGCGGCAGCTTTGAAGGATATCATCGGGTTGGCGCATGAACTGCGCCAGCCTGGCCACCGCGTCGAAGCCGACGCCCCACTCGTCCAGTACCGCCTTGAGCTTCTCGGCCATGTTCCAGGCCTCGAATTCAGTTTGGCTGAAACAGGCCTGATCGCTCTCCGGCGCTGGGTCGGGATAGATCAGCAGAATCAGGTGTTCACCAAAGCGCGCGGCCTGGCTCATACCATCGTTCGGGCACCCTGCGGGTAGTGCGCGTGCGCTGCGTTCGGCATCCATATACAGATTGATTTCCACGCGCGCGTCGAAGATCGCCAGGCCCTCGTGCCGAACCGAGATGAAATGGGTCATGGGCGGAGTGCCCGAATGCAGATCGTTCCACGCTTCCACGACGTCACCCAGGTCTTCTGGCTCGGTATAGAAGATGGTCGCCTTGCTGATCGTATCCACCCCAAGCCCGAGTTCCTGCAGAATGGGCTGCAGCTTTTGCCGCCAGATGTAATCGACTTCGCGTTGGATGCGGTTCCCCTTCCACTGATGGCCAGCAGGCAGCATGACCTCGGGCGATATGCCGCCCAGGTCGCCCTTGCCATGGGCGGCCATGAACCCCGCGACGCTGAAAAGCGTCTTGCCGAAAGAGGCGGCCGGCACGAACCCCGAGGTGCTGGGAATGTCGATGGCCTTGATGTCCAGATATTCGACGGCATCGGCGGCGCCGGCGAGGGCGTCGAGCTGGATGCAGGATGATCCGGGCCCCTGCGAGGGCAGCAGCACCGAAGTGCTGGGGGGCACGGGCTGCCACGACTCGCGGCGGTATCGATGCATCACCGGCACGGTGCGGGCCGCGGCAAAGCGCTGCTCACTGACGAATACACGGAATGCCTGATCCGACGCGCTCTCCAGCACCGAATTGCAGGCGCTGAAAAGCTGGCGCATTTGCAGGGCGCTGGCGGAACCATGAAGCGGCTCAGGCACCATGGCCCCACTGGCAAACCCCCCCAGACCGTTGAACAACAGCAGATTTCCCGACTGCAGCGCTTGCGCGATTTCGATGCCAGGGGTTCCGATGCGCGTCTTGAAAAGGATTTTGTTTGCCATCGTCATGCCTTTGCTGTGCAAAACCGGCCCGATGATTCGGGCCGGCGGGTGGTTGGTTTCGGCTCAGCCCGGCTCGCGTCTATGTGCGGGCGGCCCAGGCTGTTCGATCATTTTGGCACAGCGCGCTCTTCGCTGGCCGGCAGGAACTCTGCGCTGTACACGAGTTCGGGTTTGGGCCGGTCGGTCACGTTGTAAGCATCGCTGATGATGTCTATGGTCGCCTGTACCCGGTCGGGGCGCACGCTGCCCAAGCCGTTGGCGCGGACATAGTCGGTGAGGACGAGCCGATCCAGCATCAGCCCCAGCCGTTCCTTTTCCAGATCGAGATTGACCAGCTTGTCACGGCTCTTGAGCGTTTCCACCGTCTTTTGCTCGTCGCGAATAGCCGACTGCAGAGCGGCATTGGTGGCCCGGACCAAGGCGGCGACCGTGCCGGGATTCTTTTGCGCGAATTCAGCCGTGGTGAACAAAGAATGCCCGTACAGGGGCACGCCGAAGTCGCCGTAGGTCATGATCACGATGTCTTCCAGGGGGACGCCCAGCGACTTGATGTCGAGCACGCTGGACGTGATCGCGCCCAGTATGGCGTCGACGTCGCCGTTGACCAGCATGGTTTCGCGCAGCGCCCCAGTGACCGTTACCATTTCGACCTTCTCGGCATCGATGTCGTTGGCCGCGGCAAAGGCGCCGAAAATGTCGCGGGCCGCACTGCCCGCCGTCGAGCCCACTTTTTTGCCAACTAGGTCCTTGGGACCCGCGATCGACTTGTCTTTGGTGGAGATCACGGAATTCGCGGTGTTTTCGTTCGTTACGTAGAACGCGGTGATGGGGTTGTCGGGATTCTTGATGTTGTATTGCACGATGGAGCTCATTTCAGCCCAACCGACATCGTAGGCGCCCGATGCGACTTTCACGACGGCGTCAGTCGAACCGTTGCCGCGGTCTACATTGACGTCGACGCCATGTTCCTTGAAGATGCCGTGATCCTGCGCCGCCGTGAAGATGGCCTGTGGACCCTGAAATGCCCAGTCCAGCACCATTTTCAGGTTCTCTTTTTCTACCTTGGCGCCCCCCTGCGCGGTAACGACAGAGGGGAATGCAAGCAAGCCGCTCCCCATGGCCGCCGTCGCGCCCAGGTAGCCCAGCATCGCGCGGCGTGAGATTTGATTGCTTTTGTGTGTGCCCATTGTTTCCTCCAGTGAATGAACCAGTCTTGGTGAACCGTCTCGACTTCTAATGAATGACGAATCCTCCATCTATGACCAGGTTGTGACCCAACATGAAAGTCGCATCGGTGGTGGCCAGGAATGCCACCACGTCGGCAACTTCGCTTTCTTCGCCCAGCCGCCCGGCGGGTAGTGAACCCAGACGCTGCTGGAGCAGTGCGGGTTCGCGCTCCAGACGCGCTTTGTAGTAGTTGGTGATGATCGGCCCCGGGCTGACTGCATTGACGATGATCTTTTCGGGTGCGAGCTCCAGCGCCATATTGCGCGTCAGTTGGATCAGGGCAGCCTTGGTCATCGCGTACACCGAAGCACCCGGATCGGCCACCAGGCCAAGCTGGCTTGCCATTTGGATGATCCTGCCACCCCCCTGGGCACGCATCGCGGGCAGCACGGCCTGGCTCAGCAGGAATGCGGCGCGCAGGTTGATGGCAAATACCTTGTCGAAGTCCGTGGCGCTGAACTCGCCGAAAGGCTTGCGTATCCTGACGCCCGCGTTGTTGACAAGCACGTCGATGCGGCCGAATTCATCACGGGCGGCCTGCGCAATGGCCGGGGCACTGGCGGGATCGGCAAGATCATGAAGCCCATAGTGGGCTGACTTCTGTTGCGGATGCAGGCGGGCGCATTCGGCAGCGACCGCGGCCAGCTCTTCTTGCGTGCCTTCGGCCACCAGGTAGACCTGAAAGCCCGCGCCCGCAAGCCGCAGCGCGCAGGCGCGGCCTATGCCGCGCGAGGCGCCAGTAACAATCGCCGTTTTGCTCATGACTATACCGACCTCCTTTGTACTGCCGCCGACCATGGCGGTTGCAACGGGCTAGCAGACGTCCATAGACCCCACTCAGGTGGTCCCATTGACACGCTGGGTTGCCCAGCCCGTGGTGCGTGTTTCGATCGCGGCAAAGATCGCATACATCCCTATACCCATGACGGACACCAGCAACAGTGCGGCAAATACGAGGGGAACGTCGAAACGTGCGCTGGCGGTCAGGATCAGGTAGCCGATGCCTTCATTTGAAGCGATGGTTTCGGAGATGACTGAACCGACGAAAGCCAGCGTGATGACGACTTTCAGGGACGCGAATAAATACGGCAGGGTGCGGGGTATGCCCACCTTTCGCAGGATTTCCATTTTGGTGGCACCCAGCGTGCGCAATACGTCTTCCAGTTCGGGTTCGAGCGTGGCCAAGCCCGTTGCGACGTTGACCGTGACCGGGAAAAAGCTTGTGATGAAGGCCGTGATGATGGCCGGAACGGTGCCTATCCCCACCCAGATGACCAATATGGGCACGATGGCGACCTTGGGCACGCTGTTGAACCCGATGAGCATGGGATACAGGCCTACGTAAAGCAATCGCGACGAGCCGACCAGCACCCCCAGGAAAATCCCACCCACGACTGCGGCAACGAAACCGACTGCCGTGGTGAACAAAGTGTGCAGTGAATGGAAGGCGAGCGCGTCGTGATACTTGAATACGCTCGCAAGGATGACGGTCGGGCGCGGCAGGATGAATTCCTTGATCGAGAACACCACGCAGACGATCTCCCAAACCAGGAAGAAGGCGACGATAATCAGATACGGAGCGCTGCGCTCTAGCCAGCGGGTTTTCATTGCGTTCTCAGCCTCCATATGTGCTCGCGCAGTTCTTGCACGGCTTCGTTGAATTCAGTACTGGCCGTGGTATCCAGCGTGCGAAGGTGGGTGCGCGGAATGACGCGGCTTGCGAAAATATGGCCGGGCCGGTTGCTCATGACGTGCACGGTATCCGACAGATACACGGCTTCGCGTAGGTCGTGCGTGACCAGGATCACGGTGAATTTTCTGTCTAGCCACAGATTTTGCAGCACGTCCCAGAGCTCTTCACGGGTAAAGGCGTCGAGCGCCCCGAAAGGCTCGTCCAGCATGAGCAGCTGGGGGTCATGGATCAGGGCCCGGCACAGCGATACGCGTTGCTGCATGCCCCCGGACAGTTGCCGAGGCAGCTTATCTTCGAAGCCCGCGAGCCCGACGGCGGCGAGTATGTCAAGGGCTTTCTGCCTGTATTTTCCGCGCTCTTTTTTGATCAGATGCTTGTGGGGCTCGACCACTTCGAGCGGCAACATCACATTTTCGAGCGCGGTACGCCAAGGCAACAGCGTAGGGTGCTGGAACGCCATGCCAACGATTTTCAGCGGCCCGGTCACTTTGGCACCATTGACCCAGACTTCGCCTTCCGTGGGCGGCATGATGCCTGTGACCACCTTCATGAGCGATGATTTGCCGCAGCCGCTTGGGCCGACGATCGACGCAAATTCGCCCTTGGCGATGGCCACATCCACCCCCTTGAGGGCGGGCGTGGATACATCGCCTTGACCATAGCTCAGGCTGAGTTGTCTGAGCGCGACGAAGGCATCCGAAGGCGAATTAACCATCAGTCCTTCCACCAGGGGTCGAGTGGCCCGGGGGCGAGTTCGTCGGTCACGTGCGCATCGATCAACATGGATTTACCGGCATTCACGAGCTCGACCCCGCGTGCCACGGCATCGCGGAATTCGGCCAGCGTGCTGACTTCGGCGCTCTCGATTTCAAACGCATCGGCCACACGAGCCAAGTGCTGCTTGGTGAACACCGAACCAAAGCTGCGCCCATACCGTGAATCCTGGCGCATCCGGATATGCCCCAACATGGCGTTGTTGACGATCACGACCAGAATCGGTACGTCGAGCCGGCGGGCGGTCTCGAGCTCGCCCATGGTCATGGCAAAACCACCGTCGCCCACCAGCGCGCAAACAAATGAATCGGGACTGGCGATCTTGGCGCCAATGGCGCCGGGAATGCCAAAGCCCATGGCGCCTGATGTGGGGTAATGGAACTGGCCGGCGCTCTCTACCAGGAAGAATTGCTCAGCCCAATGCAGGTAATTACCGGAATCCAGTACGAGCTTGGTGTCGGCGGGCAGCGCGCGGCGCAATTCCCGCGCCACCTCGCGGCCACCGACGGCACTGGGATCGGTGGCTTGGGCGTCGAGCTGCGCGCGGTATTCGGCGTGTTGCTTCTGCAGGCCGGCAAGCCACTGCGCGACTTGCGGGTCATCGGACCGGGCGGGCAGCGCCTGGCGAAGCAGGGGAAGGACGTCGGCCATGTCGCCCACTACGCCGAATTCGGCGGGGAATACACGGCTGATGACGGCGGGATCCAGATCGACGTGAATCAAGCGTACGTCTGGCGCAAAGCGCATGCGGTAGTGTTCCGTCATTTGCTCGGAAAAACGGCAGCCCAGCGTCAGCACCACATCGGCGTTCTTGATTGCGCTGTATGCCGCCGGCGAACCGCCAATACCCGCCATGCCGACCAGATTGGGATGTGCGTCGGATACCGGCTTGCGCAGCCACGAGGCCACGATGGGGGCATTCAGGGCTTCGGCCAGGCCAGTGACGTCATTCTGGGTTTCGGACCGGACACCGCCACCGGCGATGATCAGCGGCCGCTTGGCACCGGTGAGTGCCTGAGAAATACGGGCGAGAGACCCGGCCGATACGGCCGCGGTCGCAGATGGCAGGACCGGTGCAACGTAAGGCCCGACGTCCACGTTCATGAAGTTGTATGGCAGAGCGACGTGAACCGGCCCCTTGCGCCCGGACATGGCCCGTGTATAGGCTTCATTCAGCAGACTGTTGATGCGCCGCGGGTTATTGGCCTGCACCGACCACTTGGTAATTGACTTGAAAAACTCGGCCAGGTCGATTTCTTCGAAGGCTTCGAGCAGTTCGTGCTCGTTGCTGACCTGCTGCGTCAGAATGATCATGGGGATGGATTCGATGTACGCACTCATCACCCCAATGGCCAGGTTGGTTGCGCCTGGCGCCTTGGAGGCCATCACTACGGCGGGCCGACCCGTATGGAAAGCGTATGAGCAGGCCATCATGGCCGCACCCTGTTCGTGCCGTGTGAGAACGAACGGGATGGGGTCCTTTTCTTTTTGCGCCAGGCTTTCGATGATTTCAAGCATCCCGCTGGCTGGGATACCCGCCACAAATGGTGTGTCAATGTCCTCACACCACTTGGCAATAATGTCACAAACTTTCATGAGGCACTCCAAACTGTATTGCCAATTCGATCCATGGTTTTCGACGATTGCGGATCGTGAGGTTCGGCGTTTCTCAAGGGCAGGTCTCGAGCTTTACACACCGTAATCGCCAACGCTGATCCAATACTAGATGTGGCGTCTGGCGCATGTCAAACATTCGACGGGTAAATTCTCACTTAGTAAAATAACTCAGTACAAACCCTCGATCTGCAAGACCTGCACCGGACGCCTGTGTTCCGGTGTCAGGATGCGACGGCCCAGCAGTCGGCCGTTATGGTCGCACCGGCCGGCACCAGTGCGCCGTCGACCTGAACAGCCGATAGGGGCACCGGGCCACCCAAGCGGCGCTGCCAGACTTGCGCCGAGGCAAGGAAGTCGCGCAGGTCCGTGTGATATTGCTGGATGCGCACGAGCTCGTCGAGTGTCCGGCCATGGTGTTCCAGGCGAGCCTCGACCTGGTCGATCAGGACCTCGGTCTCTGCGGCAACCATGCTGTGCGTGTAGCGATCCGGTGCGAGCCGCCGTACGCTTTCGGCCAGCTTGCCATCCTGTTGTGCGCTGACACCCGAGAGATGGGTCATGTCGGTGGCACTGACGATTGCCGGGACGCCCGACCGTGGGTCGGGCTGGCTGCGGCGGATTGCGGTACCCTTGCGCACGCAGACCAGATTCACCTCGATGATGCCCTTTTTCAGCGCGAGGGCAGAGGCTGGCGCAACGCTGCGGGCCGGCCCTTCGGTGCCAAAAATCCGCCGCCAGACCTCGTCGAGCTGGGGCAGGTCGCGCATGTTTCTCAGGAATACCTGGGCCTTGACGACGTGCTCGCGATCCGACCCGGCCAGCTCGGCGGCTTTGATCACATTGTGCAGCACGTAATCGGCCTGGCGGGCGATTTCAGAGCGATCCCACGTGTATTCGGGGTTCATGGTGGCCTCTTTGGCAATCCCGTTGCTGTCGAGCGCGTCGGCCACCTGGCCCGCCACGAAAATATACTCTTCGAAGGTCATGATCGCGGCAAAGCCCGATGACGCCCGCGAGACAGGAATGCCCGAGGCATTGATCGCCTGCCTGCGCTCTTGTGCGCCGATGGCGCCGATGGCTTCAAGGCAAAGCGTCGCCTGCGGGGCCAGCAGGCCCGGCACGATGACGGACGTGCTGGGGGGGACGATGGCCCCCAGCGCCTGCTGGCGAGCCAGATGATAGGGATAGACGGATTCGGGCGAATCATAGAACTGGTCTATGCGCAGCAGGTCTTCCAGCGTAGCCCCCGCCTTGGCGAACGCGCTGGCCAGCGATTCGTACACCCAACGCCCCTGCGCCAGGCCGGCGGGCTCTTGGAGCAGCGGATCTTGGCCATCGCGGGGGCCGGGGCTCTGCAGCCCGCCGCAGTGCCGCGTGGCCATGTTCCCCTGGGCAAACAGCCAGCGCCCGGCCTGTACGACACGCGCCAGCGTGACGCCGCCGCCAATGGGAATGGGATCGAGGATAGTGTGCATGATGGCATCGCTCCAGTTGTTTCATGAAATGTCAAGGGGTCACCAGGTCCCGTGGACATAGTACTGTAGAAACCAGGCACCGGGCCCGCACAATTATCACTATCTGAGAAAATAATCCTGCTTTTTTATATACCTGTGGATTACGATGGATTTGGCCATCATGCACTCTCGCGCTCGATTCATGTGCCGGATCGAATCGCGCATGCGACGATCTCGGAAACCGCACAAAAAAATGGGGCAATCGATGCCCCTGGTGCCCGGCGGCTGACCCGCTACGTTATCTACGTGATTGCAATCGACGCAATCGAAGAAAGGTATCGGGTCACCGGAAAAAGCGCTTATCGCTTATTCAACCGCTTGAATTCTGTCAAACAGGTCCGCCAATTTTCCCCCTTCAAATTTGGACGGCAAATCCGCCACTTTCGCGCGGAACTCGTTTTGGTCAGGGTCCACAATCTTCATCCCCGCCGCCTTGAACTCGTCGATCAAGGCCCCGTCGGCATTCCGGACGATCTCATCCTGGTAAGCACCGGCGTCCCGGGCCGCCGTGCGAATCAGCTCGATCTGATCATCGGACAATTTTTTATATGCATCATCGCTCATGGCCACGGTGATGTTGGCCACGATATGCCCGGTCAGCGTCAGATTCTTGTGTACGAGCGGAATCCCGACGCTTTTGATGATGGAGAGTGGATTCTCCTGTGCATCGACGGTGTTCGTTTCTATGGCCGTAAACAGCTCACCAAAAGCGATCGGGGTTGGTGATGCACCCAGGGCACGCCATCCGGCCTCGTAGATCGGCACGGGCAATACCCGCACCCGCATCCCTTTCAGATCATCCGGATGGACAACAGGCCTGTTGGCCGTGAGGTGGCGGGTGCCGTAGTACCATGAGCCGTCGATCAAACGGATGCTCGTCTGGTCATAGAGTTTTTTTGCCAGCTCCGCCCCGATGTCGCCCCGCATGACGCGCTGCATATGGTCCGGATCCCGGAACAAATACAGGAATCCCAGTGCATTGGCTTCGGGCAATACCGTGCCAAAGCCGGCCCCTACGGTCACCGCCATATCCAGGGCGCCAATCTGCAGCCCCTCGATCAACTGCTGTTCGTTGCCCAGGGCCCCCCCGGGGAAAACGGTGATTTTGATATCACCGCCCGACCGTTCATTGACCAATTCCGCAAACCGTTTGGCCCCCAGGTCCGCAGGGGTATTGACGGCCAGACCGTGCCCCAATTGAAACTCGATGGCCTTCTGGGCCCACGCAGTGCCACCGAACGCGACACCAAAAAATATGACCAAGAACAGTAATGTCGAATTAATCCGTTTCATTTATATCTCCTTGATTATCAGTATTTCCCATATACCAGCGTGGGAATCCAGGTCACTATCTCTGGAAAAGGGATCATCAACAACAACACGACTATGAGAGGGAAAATGAAAGGTAGAACAGCCAACATGACGCGCTCCAGCGACATTCCGGAAATCTGGCTGCCTACGAACAGACACATACCCAACCCGGGTGAAATCAAGCCAATACCCAGCCCATAGACGATGAACACGCCAAGCAATATGGGATCGATCCCGGCCGCAACCAATGGCGGGCTTACGATGGGAACCAATATGATCATCGCGGGCGCCACTTCAAGAAAAATCCCGACGATGAGCAGCAGAAGTGCCAGCGCAAGAAGCAACCAGCTATGATCGCTGATCGTGCTGACCATGGTCATGGCAACTTGGCTGGCCACCTGATCACGCGCAATGATGTATCCCAATGGTGCGGAAAGGCCCAGTATCACCATGATCGCCGCCGACAATATGGTGGTGGACAGAAGCGCCCTGAAGAATTGAGCGTAGCTCATCTCTTTGTAGACAAACAGGGCAACGATAGACGCGTAGATGGCGGCAATGACCGCGGATTCCGTGGGGGTCGCGAACCCCGAGAACAGGGCCCCCAGCAGCACCACTGGCGTCATGAGGGCCCAGAACGCAGAGCGAAATGCCGACCCAATGGATATGGTGGCAACCCGCGGAGTATGGAGGCGGCGACGACGATATATATAGGCAAATGTCATCATCAGCGCGGCACCGCTCAGCACGCCGGGCATCACGCCCCCCATGAACAGAAGCCCAACGGGGACCCCTGCAATACTGCCATATATCACCATATTGATACTTGGCGGGATGATGGGACCGAGGGTGGCCGACGAAACCGTCAAGCCCACGCTCAGGTCATCGGGATAATCATTTTCACGCATGGCCTTGAGCTCGACCCGGCCCAGGCTGGCGACGTCTGCGACGGCGGACCCCGACATGCCGGCAAACAGCATACTGCCCAGCACATTGGCATGCCCCAGCGCGCCGGGCACCCGGCCCACGACAGCCAGCGCAAAATTGAAGATGCGCATTGTAATGCCGCCGGTATTCATCAACTCGCCCGCCAAGATGAAGAAAGGTATGGCCACCAGAGAAAGCGCGCTCAGTTGGCCAATGACCTGCTGCGGAAACACCAGAAGGTTTGCACCGGCAGCCAGAAAATATGCCAATGAGGCCAGACCGATTGAAAACGCCACCGGCACGCCAATGAGCAACGTCGCTATCAGGACCAACAGGGCTGTGATCATGCGTTGTCTCCCTGCTCCTGATCCGTCGTAAGCACGACGGCTGGGGGATCGGGCAGAAAAGACTCGACTAGCATGAACCGATAATCGAAGAATTTCATTTGGCAAAGACGCAGGAGTGCGCATATCGAAAAGGCCGGTGCCGCCGCATACCCCCACGCCCAGGTGATGGGCAGCGGGGTTGCCAATGTGGTTGTCCTCATCGCCAACTGCCAGCCTTTAAAGCCCAGAACGACCAGCAAGGCACAGATCGAAACCCACCCGATCCACTCGAGCACTGCCCGCACAGGTCTTGGTGCCCACAGGAGCAAAGAATCAATGCGGATCAGTTCGAATCTCTTGATGGCGCCCACCGTACCGAGAACGGAAGCCCAAAGAAATAAAAACTGTGCCAGCATTTCCGGCCACACCAAGGGCGCATTGAACGCGGACCTGGCAGTAATCTGCAAAGCAATTGCCAATAATGTGATGACCAGCAAAACGGTGGCCAATATCTCTTCCGCATTATCAAAGACCACCTTCAACCACGGAATGCCTTGATTCTTCACGTCATGTCTCCTGTACTACCACTTGGCCGGTTTTTATGGCTCATAGTGAACGAGTGTTTTCTGTGCAGATCCGCGAACCCTATGCGCTCTCTTATTGGATGCCCGCCCTGTTTTTTTTCTTGACGGCCGGATTGACGACGTTCAGCGGCCAGGTGCCCATCAGCACCTTGCGCACCTCGTTCGGCGCGCCGGACTGCAGCGCCACCATGGATTCTTTGCTATACCAGGCCGCATGGGGCGTTATCGTCACGTTGTCACGCCCGCGCAGCGGGTGATCGGCATGCAGCGGCTCCGGGTCCACGGTATCCAACATGCAGGCGGCCACTATGCCCGCATCCAGCGCACGCACCAACGCCATCGTGTCGACGATGGGTCCGCGCGATACGTTCAGGAAAATCACCCCCCGCTTCATGCGGCCAAAAAGCTCGTCGCCAAACATGCCCCGGGAGGTTTCAGTCAGAGGAACGTGCAGAGAGAGGATGTCCGCTTCGCGCAACAAAACATCCAAATCGACCGGTCGAGCCACGGGATCTTCAGGCGGGCTCTCTAGATAGGGATCGTGGTAAATGATTTCCAGGCCGAATGCCGCTGCCCTGCCGGCCACCCGCCGCGCGATCTTTCCAAACCCAATCAAGCCCAGCACCTTGCCCTTGAGACGAAACGCGTTGATTCCTTGCATGACGTCCCAGCCACCGGCGCGGACATGGCGATCCAGCCGGAACGCCTCACGCACCCCGCCCAGCAGCAGCGCAAGCGTATGGTCGGCCACTTCGTCCACGCAATAGTCTGGATTGTTGGTCACGATGATGCCCGCCTCGGTGGCAGCCTGAAGGTCTATCGTGTCGACGCCAATGCCATAACGGGCAATGATGCGGCATTTTGGCATGGCGGCCATGATCTCTGCGGTGATGGGCCCGGCATACGTATTCAGCAGCGCATCGCAATCCCCCACGTGCGCCAGAAAATCTTCGGGCTGGGTCGTGTTCAAAACGGTGATGTCGGCCACATCCGACAATATCCGCTTTTCAACGTCCGGGCTTGGCCAAACGTAGTCGGTCAGCACGACCTTGTATTTGTCGTGAACACTCATTCAACTTGCCTCCGGCATTCATTTTTCAAGGTCCGCGAGCGGTCAGCCCCCCGTCCATCGGGGCTTGCGCTTGTTGAGAAAACTATCGACCCCTTCGCGGAAATCCCGCGACATATATGCGCGGCGGATCAAGTCCCCCCCTTCGGGCAGAGGCACTTTGGCCAGCCGCCGCACCGCCTCTTTTGTGACGGACAACGTGATCGGCGCATTTTCGGCGACAGAGGCCGCCAACTCATGGGCTCGATTTACCAGCGCGGCCCAATCGGCCAGGACCTCGGAAACCAAGCCCCAGGCCATGGCTTTGTCGGCATTGCCGAATTCGGCGGTCATCACCAGTTCTTTCACACGGGCGACACCCAGCAAACGAACAAATCGATCGATGCTTTCAACGGACAGGCAGTTTCCTACCGTACGGGCGATGGGTACGCCGAACTTGATGTTGGCTTGCGCGATACGGATGTCGCTGCATACCGCAATCCCCATGCCACCCCCCGTACACGCACCGGATATCGCTGAAATGACTGGTATGGCGCACCTCTCAAGAACTGTAAGGCAGCGCCCGACCGTCTCCTCATAGGCAAGCGCATCTTCCGGAGTGGAAAAAGCCTTGAATTCAGAAATATCGGTGCCGCTGACAAATGCATTCTGGTCTGATGAGATCAGCAGCAGAACGCGAACGCCACCCCCCCCCGTGTCCAGTTCCCGGCATACTTGTGCCAGGTCGTGGTACATACCCATGGTCATGGCATTGCGCACCTCGGGCCGGTTAAAGGTCACCACCCCGACCTGTCCGCGCTGCTCCCAGCCCATCAAGCCGCCCGCAATGCTTGACAAGTTTCTGATTCTTTCATTTATGGACATTGCCTGCTGCTCCCTCTGCCGCACCGAATACGCCCTGTTCACGAAGCGTCTGAACGTCCGACTTGGAAAATCCGAGCGATGCGAGTATTTCTTCAGTATGTTCGCCCAGTAAAGGCGGGGCCCTGCGCAACTGCTGCGGCGTGTCGCTCAGCTTCACGGGATATCCGATCAGCTTCAGATCGCCTTCCACAGGATGACGCGTGCTCATTACCATGTTGCGTGCCCGCACATGATCGCTGTCCAGCGCTTGCCGGTAGTCATAGAGCGGCCCGCAAGGCACCCCCACGTCGAGCAATTTCTCGACCCAGTGAGAGACCCGATCCGTCTCGAAAGTATTTTCGAGCTCGGAGATGAGTGCTTCCCTGTTTGCGAGCCTTGAAATGTTGTCCACGAACCGGGGATCGTCGACCAGATCAGCACGCCCCATTACGTCGCACAGCAGCAGCCAGAGTTTCTGGTTAGCGGCGCCAATGACAAAATAACCGTCTTGTGCATGCACCACCTGGTAAGGGGCGCTCATGCGATTGGCCGATCCCATGGGCTGCGGCGACTCGCCCGTGCTCCAGTATTCGGCGATTTCCCAAATGGACAGGCTCAACGCAGCATCGAATAGTGAAGCATCGACGTACTGGCCGCGCCCCGAAGCAGCGCGCCCGATCAAGGCCGACTGAATGCCATACAAGGCCATCAGGCCCGCACCTAAATCCGCGATTGAAATGCTATTGCGCACCGGAACCCCGCCCTTGTGCCCGGCCGTACTCATGACACCGCTCATGGCTTGCGCGATCATGTCGAACCCGGGGCGTTGAGACCATGGGCCAGTTTGGCCAAAGCCCGAGATGCTGGCGTACACTAGCCGTGGATTCAGCGCCGCTACCGTGCGATAGTCGAAGCCCAGGCGCTGCGCCACCCCAGGACGGCTGTTCTCCACGAGCACATCCGAGGTTTTGACCAGCTCATAGAGTACGCCGCGCCCCGCGTCATTTTTCAGATCCAGCTCGATACTGCGCTTGTTCCGGTTCAACTGAAGAAAGCCGTTGCTGTCATTGCCCTTCAAGCGATAGCCCATGGAGGCCCGAGTCTGGTCTCCGGTACCGGGCGGCTCGACCTTGATGACGTCTGCCCCCATGTCCCCCAGCAACATCGTACAAAACGGACCCGCCATGACCTGGCTGAGATCCAGAACCCGTATCCCGCTGAGCGGCAATTCCATTCGTTATCCTCCTCTCGAGACAGTCCACGAAACTGGGCGAGCGCCTTTAGGTACTTTTATGACAAATCTTGGTTTTTTTAGAAGATAGCATAAAGATCCAAGGAAACACAATCCTGTCATACACCCCTACAGCGGATACCTTCATTGATACTTTCACTTACAGGCAGGCGCCCTGAACGGGTGGAAGAAAGCCGGATTTTGAACCGTGATTGGCCGTGACGACCGATCCGGCAAGTCGTTTTCAGACCTATTGAACATTCCTTGGTATACATTTAGAATCACATGAAGAACCAAGAATCGATACATCTTATACCCACATCACACGGAGACGCCATATGACGACAATCAATGCGCAGGATTACATCGAGATCCAAAACCTGTACTCTCTGTACAATCTGGCAAGCGATGCTGGCGACGCCGAAGGCTACGCGTCATGCTTCAGCAGCGACGGGCTGCTCGAACTGATCCCATTGGGCATTACAGTCACCGGGGCCGAGAACTTCAAGGCCTTCAAGAAGCGAGACTTTTCTGGAAGGCAGCACATCTATCGCCGCCATTGGAATGGCAGCATCCACCTGGAGCAAAACAGCGATGGCAGCGTCAGAGGCCGTTGCTATCTGTTGGCGTTCAATGGCACCCCGGGCGAACTACCGGCAATCGCCGACTGTGGCGTCTACGAAGACCGTATCGTCAAAGAAGCAGGCGCATGGAAATTCGCACACCGCCGCCTGATGATGGACGGCTCTACTTTCAATCTGAAAGCCAAATAGCCATGGATGACATCATTCGCGCAAGTGCCGGTGATCTGGCGCGCCATATTGCACGCAGAAAAATCAGCGCCCTGGAAACAGCGTCTGCTTTCCTGGACCAGATCCAACGGTTCAACCCGGCTCTCAACGCCATTATTACACTGGCTCCAGATATCCTGGACCAGGCCAGGGCCCGCGACGAGCGCCTGGCCAAGGGCGGCGCACCACGTCCCCTGGAAGGGGTGCCGTTTGTGGTAAAGGACAATATTCTCACAAAGAATCTGCGTACGACATACGGGTCCTACGTACTGCAGAACCACATCCCCGAAGAAAATGCGATTTGCGTGCAGCGCATACTGGACGCCGGCGGTGTCTTGCTGGGAAAGACGAATACGTCCGAGTTCGCCACAGACATCAATACAAGCAACCCGCTGTTTGGCCTCACGCGGAACCCGATCGATCTCAATATCAGCACGGGGGGATCCAGCGGCGGCAGCGCGGCCGCAATAGCGGCGGATTTCGCGCCCATAGGGCTGGGCACCGACCTCGGGGGTTCAATCCGGATACCCGCCGCCTGGTGCGGCATATCCGGATTGCGCCCCAGCCCCGGCCGGGTACCGGTGTACCCATCCGAATTTGGCTGGGATACCTTGGTTCATCATGTCCAAGGCCCCATGGCGCGCCACGTGGAAGACCTGGGCTTGCTGCTGTCCGTCATTGCCGGACAGGACGACCGCGACCCGATATCCCTTCCCACATCCAGCTGCGATTATGAAAAGGCCGCAGCGGGCCTGGCGGACCTGCGCGGGCTGAAAATCGCGTATTGCGCGAACCTGGGCGGCATTGCCCCAGTGGATCCAGAGATTGAACGGCTTGCCAAACAAGCGGCTGCCGCATTCCAGTCCATGGGGTGCACCGTGGACGAGGCCTGTTTCAACGCAAGTGACATCAAAGCCATCATCGCCGGCACCCGTGGCTACGGGATTGTGGCCCGTTTTTCCACGCTGGTGCGGGATCACGGAAACCTGTTGACCACCCAGCTCATCGGCCAACTCGAAGACGCATTGAAACTGGATCTGAAATCCGTTGCCCAGGCCGAGCGTCTGCGCACGCAATACTGGCAAAGGGTGCGCGCGTTTCAGGATCGCTACGACCTCATCCTGACACCCACGGTCGGCGCCCCACCCTTCCGGCTGGACGAGCCGTTGCCAGACAAAGTAGGCAATCAGCCAGTAGCGCGTTATTACGACATTTTCCTGCTGGTCTATGCGTTTACTCTACTGGGATTGCCGGCCGCTTCCGTACCATGCGGCTACACGGCCTCTGGCGCACCCGCAGGCCTTCAGATCGTCGGCCGCAGGATGCGCGAAGACCAGGTATTGAATGCCGCGTCCGCATACACGCATTTTCAACCCCATGTCTTGCAGCGCCGCCCGATTCGCTTGGATGAAGCGGTTGAACTCGATTATCATATCTCCACACCCGGTATGCGCTCTGCAACTGAACCGACACCCCACGCACCACAATGACGAAGCGCCCTCTGTCCCGCGACCCCGAGTTCCTACAGGACGACGGCACCCCAGAAAATGAAGACCTGCGTGATCGCGTTTATCGGTTGCTCGAAGAGGCCATCGTCAGCGGCGAAATCGGCCCGGGCGAGCGGCTCGACGAACGGCTGTTCGCTCAAAAATACGGTGTCTCGCGTACACCCGTGCGCGAGGCATTGAACCGCCTGGTATCCGCAGGCCTGGCAATAAAGCGGGGCCGCCTCGGGACTTTCGTATCCACCATCAGCGTGACCGAGCTCTTCCAGACGTTTGAAGTCATGGCAGAACTTGAAAGCCTCTGCGCCCGATTATCGGCGCAACGCATGTCCATCAAAGAACGCAAGGCACTGCGGGCCCTGGCAGAATTCGCCACGTCCGATCAGCCGCCATCGCTCGGTGAATACGTGGTGCAAAATCGACGCTTCCACGAAATGATTTACCAAGGCTCCCACAACCCGGTCCTTGAAGAGCTTGCCAACATGCTTTTCCGAAGAATCGCACGTTACCGGCATAATACGCTCAAGGCGTCAGGCCGCATCCTCGCCTCTATAGAAGAGCACCGCGACGTGGCACAGGCCATATTCGAAGGGGATGCGCGAAAGGCCGGAGAGCTGATGCAATTTCATATCGACATACGCAGGCTGGACCACGCGGACTTCGTCATGTTCATTACCAGGCTGAACGAACAGGGCGAACGATAATCAGCGTGGGCGGCGTTCGTCATCCATGGAAGACTGCTGCGGCACGCCACCACACAAGAAACGAGCGATGAGCGCCACCTGCTGTGCCAGCATGTGATGGCCATGGTGTATCTCGCAACCCCGTGCGCGGGCTGCCTGCAACAGCGCCGTTTCCCGCGGTTTCATGATGACTTCGGCCACCAGGGTTCCGGGGCGCAGGCGCGCGGCATCCAAGGGCAATGGATCGCCTGGGCGCATGCCCAGCGACGTGGCATTGACGACAAGGTCATGGTCGGCAGGGTCGGCTGGGCCCACGCGTACCTCTGCGGCCGGCCAGGCACGTTGCAGAATGTCGACGAGCCTTTGCGCTTTGGCCGCCGTGCGATTGGCAATCGTCAGGCGGGCCACGCCCGCTTCGACCAGCGCGAATGCCACTGACGAAGCCGCGCCGCCGGCGCCCAGCAGCAGGGCCCGGCGCCCGGCCGGGTCGTGGCCCTGGTCGCGCAGGCCGGCCACGAAGCCGGCCCCGTCGAACGTATCGCCCAACAGGCGACCATCGGGCGTGCGGTGGACGGTATTGACCGCGCCGACTGCACGTGCCGCGGCCCCCAGTTCGTCGCACAATGCGCAGATGGCCTGCTTGTGCGGTACTGTCACGACGAAGCCGTCCAGGTTCTGCATATGGCGCAGGCCCTGCAGCACGGCCTCCAGGTGATCCGGCGCCACATGAATGGGCACCAGCACGGCATCCGTGCCATGGGCCGCGAAGTAGTCGTTCAGGGCCTGCGGCGTGCGCACTTGTGCCACAGGATCGGCCAAAATGGCACACAGGCGCGTGTTTCCAGTGATCGTCATGGTTTCTCCTTGGAACGGATGGCCGTACCGCTCGACGGCCTAGCGGTTGAGGCCGCGGCCGTAGGCAGCCAGCACCGCCTCGGCCATGGCCTCTGACTGGGTCGGATGCGGGAACACGGACTGGATCAAGTCGGTTTCAGTCGCCTCCAGGCCCATGGCAACCGTAAAACCTTGAATCATTTCAGTGACCTCGGCGCCCATCATGTGCGCGCCCAGCAGCTCGCCGCTGGCTTCGTCCAGTACGACTTTGACGAAGCCCTGGGTCTCGCCCGATGCAATGGCTTTGCCGTTGGCGGCGAACGGAAAGCGCCCGACACGCACGGCACTGCCGCGGGTGCGGGCCTGGGTCTCGGTGAGCCCCACGTGCGCGACCTGCGGATAGCTGTAGGTACATGCGGGAATCTTCTGCGCCTGCAGGGGCTCGGGGTTCAGCCCGGCGATGGACTCGACGCAGATCACGGCCTCGTGCGAAGCCTTGTGCGCCAACCAGGGCGGGCCGGCCAGGTCGCCGATGGCGTAGATGCCCGGTTCGTGCGTGGCGCAGTAGTCATCCACCACCACGTGGTCATGCGCCACTTGGACGGCAGTATGCTCCAGCCCCAGGTCTTGGTGATTGCCCACGATGCCCGCCGCCACCAGGATCACGTCGACATCGACGGCTGTGGAGCCCCCCTGCAGCCACACTTGCCAGCCCGCACGGGTGCGCTCCGTTCGGGTTACGCGGCACCCCAGGTGCAGCTGCATGCCTTGCTGGCGCAGTGCCTCGGCCATGCAGCCGCTGACCTCTTCGTCTTCGGCCGGCAGCAGGCGCGCGGCCATCTCGACGATATGAACCTGACTACCCAGCGCGTGAAAGAAACTTGCAAATTCGACACCGATGGCGCCGGCTCCGATCACCAGCAGGCGGCGCGGCAGGAAGGGAGCCGCGAGGGCCTCGCGGTAGTACCAGGTCCGCGCGGCGTCGGGTTCGAGCCCCGGCAGTACCCGCGCTCGCGCCCCGGTCGCCAGAATGATGTGGCGCGCCGTAAGCCGCCCGGGCGTCGGTTTGCCCGCCACGGATGTCAGTGCCACGCCGGTGCCGCCGGTGAGGCGCGCTTGGGCGTGCAGAACCTGCACGCCGTTTTTCTTCATCAAGTAGGCCACGCCCCGTTGCAGTTGGCCCGCTATGGCCCGCGAGCGGGCCACCATGGCCGGCAGGTCCGCCGCCGGTGCCTGCGCCTGCACGCCGTAGTGGCCTGCGGTGCGCACCAGGCGCAGCACGTCGGCCGAGCGCAGCAGCGCCTTGGTCGGGATACAGCCCCAGTTCAGGCATACACCGCCCAATTCGCCGCGCTCTGCCAGCGCGGTGCGCAGGCCCAGCTGTGCCGCGCGGATGGCGGCGATGTAGCCGCCGGGGCCGCCGCCGACGACCAGTACGTCGAAGTCGTCCGTACTCATACCAGCGCCGCCAGGGGTTCTTCCAATATCTTGCGCAATGCGCTCAACCAGGCCGATGCCACGGCCCCGTCGATCGCCCGGTGATCGACGGACAGGACGACGCTGATCACCGGAGCGACCTCCATCCCGCCATCGGGTGCGGGTAGCACCTGCGGCGCAATGGCACCGACCGCCAGGATAGCCGACTGGGGGGGATTGATGATGGCGGCAAATTCCGTGGTGCCGTACATGCCCAGGTTGCTGACGGTGAAGCTGCCCCCTTGGTATTCCTGCGGTTGCAAGCGGCCGGCCCGGGCCCGCGATGCCAGTTCGCGGATCTCGGCGCTCAAGCGGCTCAGCGATTTGTCCTGGACGCCGCGCACCACGGGTGTGATCAGCCCCGTCGGCGTGGACATCGCCACGGCAATGTCGGCCTGTGCATGCTGGATCATGGCGTCGTCGGTCCAGCTGACGTTCATCCCGGGTACTTCGACCAGCGCCGCGGCCACGGCCTTGACGATGAGGTCATTGACCGATACATGGCGCTCTCCGGGCAGCGTGTTGATGCGCCGCCGCAGCTCGGACAGGGCCTGGGTGCGGATCTGGGCCTTGAGGTAGAAGTGCGGGATCTGTGTTTTGCTTTCCAGCAGACGTCGTGCAATCGTGCGACGCATGGCGCTGTGCGGCACGCGCACGTCGCCGGTAGCCTGTGGCGGCACCACAATCCGAGCATCGCCCGCGTCGGGCGCTGCGGCAGCGGGTATCACCGGCTGCGCGGTGGCGCCTGCGCGTGCGGTGACGGCCTCCACGTCGCGCCGTATGATACGCCCGTGCGGCCCGCTGCCTGTGAGCGTATCCAGAGCCAGCCCCGCCTGCGCGGCGAGCCGGCGCGCAAGCGGGCTGGCAAAGATCCGCGTAGGTGCAGCCGCTGGTGGTCGCGCCGCAGCGGGCGCCACGGGTGCCGCCACTGTTGCGGGCGCAGCCGTGGCGGGTTGCCCCGCCATCAGCGCATCCGCATCGGCGCGCGTCTCGCCCGGCGCAAGCAGCACGGCCACCGGTGTGCCCACCTGCGCTTGTTCACCCGCCGGCACCAGGATGCGGCCCAGTGTGCCGGCGGCATCGGCGGTGAAGTCGATGACGGCCTTGTCCGTTTCGATCTCGGCGACGCAATCGCCCACCGCCACCGCATCGCCCTCGGCCTTGTGCCAGGTCACGATGACGGCCGAAGTGACGTTGGCCGAAACCTCGGGCATCTTCAGCAGCGTGGCCATGTCAGTGTCCCCCCTGGCTGGACAGGGTAAGCCCCTGGCCGGCCATGATGCGTTGCAAGCCTTCCACGACTTCTTGGGTATGGGCACAGGCGGCGCGCTCTAGTACCTTCGAGATGCTGGGCGAGGCCTCGCCCCCTGTGACGCGCAGCACCGGCTGATCGAGCCAGTCGAAGAAGCGGCGCTGGAGTTCGTCGCCCAGCCAGGTACCGTATGCGGTACCCTGCGAGCCCTGCTCGACGATCAGCACGTTGTTCGTCTTGCGGATACTCTCCCCCACGGTTTCCCAGTCGAGGCTTGCACGATCCAGCCAGCGCAAATCGATCACTTCGGCATCGACCCCGGTTTGCTCGACCGCTTCGAGCGAGTGCCCCACCATGGACAGGTAGGTCAGGATCGTGAGGCGCTCGCCGCGTCGGCGCACCGCCGCACGGCCGAAGGCCGTCTGGTAGCTGAAGTCTTCTGCCGGGGCCAGCCCCGTGCTTGCGTAAAGGTCTACGTGTTCGATGACGAGCACGGGGTCGTCTATGTGCAGCGCCGCGTTCATCAGGCCCACATAGTCGAAGGGCGTCGCCGGCGCCACGATGCGCCAACCGGGGCTGGTGGCAAAGATGCCGGCCGGATCCATGGAGTGCTGCGAACCATAGCCGGTACCCATCGCAACCTTGCAGCGCAATACCAGCGGCATGGGGATGTCACCGCCAAACATGTGGCGCGCCTTGGCGATCTGGTTGAACACCTGGTCGGCAGCCACCCACAGGAAGTCGGGGTACATGAATTCCACCACCGGCCGGAACCGTCCATTCATGGCAATGCCGCCGCCCAGCCCGGCAAACGAGTTCTCGCTGATGGGGGTGCCCAGCACGCGCCCTGGAAAGCGCTCGTTCAGCCCGCGCGTCGCACCGTTCGTGCCGCCCTTGAGCCGGTGCACATCTTCGCCCAACACCACGATGCGGTCGTCGACCGCCATGGCGTGGCCCATGGTGTCGGCCACCACGTCGATGAACTTGCGTTCGACGAGCCTGCCGCCAAAGGTTTCCTGCTCTTCGGTGCGAGCCCCTTCGAGCTCGTGCAGATCGCTGCGGATACCCACGTCCCGAAAGCCCGGATCGGGCCATAGTTCCGGGCGGATGCGGCGCTTGCCGGGATGCTGTGGATCGGCTTCGATCAGAATCTGCACGACCTGTTCCATGGCCGCCTGCAGGCGGTTTCGCAACGCCTGGATTTCATCGTCCGTGACCAGGTCCAGCGCCTTCATGTGCGCCCCCAACTGGTCGAGCGGATCGCGCGCGCGCCACTCGGTTTCTTCTTCCTTGCTGCGATAGCCAAAGGCGCTGCCCGGGTAGCCGCCGTTCTGGTGCAGGTAGCGGTAGACGTCGGCCTCTATGAGGGTCGGCCCCCGGCCGGCGCGCATGTGCGCCAGCGCCTGTTGCATCGCCTGGTGTACGGCGTACGCGTCCATGCCGTCGACTTTCCAGCTGGGTATGTTGAACGCCTGGCCGCGCGCAGACAAGCGGGCTTCCGCTGTGGATTCCTCTACCTTGGTCGACACCGCGTAGCGGTTGTTCTCTATGAAGAAGCACAGCGGCAGCTTCCAGGCCGCCGCCAGGTTCATGGATTCGAGCACCGAGCCGATGTTGGTGGCGCCATCGCCAAAGAAGGTGACTGCCACGTCGTCGGTGCCGGCGTGGCGGTGTGTCCAGGCCGCCCCGGCCGCAAACGGTACGCCCCCGCCCACGATGGCGTTGGTGCCCATGACCCCGGCCGCCTTCCAGCGCAAGTGCATCGAGCCCCCGCGCCCCCGGCAAAAACCCTGGGACAGCCCCAGGATTTCCGCCAGCGTGCGTTGCAACAGCGCCTGCAGCTCGGGTGCGACCGCCGCGCGCAGGTCCATGCCGTCGGGATACAAATAGGCCATGGCCTTGCCGAGAAAGTGATGGTGTCCGCGGTGCGAACCGTTGATTTGATCGGCGGCGCGCAGACAGGCAAGCGCCCCGGCCGCGCCGCCCTCCTGGCCAATGCTGGAGTGCGCCGGGCCGTGCACCAGGCCTTCCAGGGCCAGGGCCACCACGGTTTCCTCGAACGCGCGGATGACGTGCATCTGCGTGAGCAGGGTGCCCAGCACCCGAGGGTCGGCCGCTTTCCAGTCGTCCGGGGTCAGGCGCAACTCTACCCAGGGTGCCTCTGACTTGAGCGCAATGTGTTCCGACATAAGATCCTCTCGCAAATTACAGATAACCATTGGCGGACCAGCCGCCATCGGCCACGGCCACATGGCCGTTGATGAATGCCGCGTGATCCGATGCCAGGAACAGCACCAGCGCCGCGATTTCTTCGGGCGTGCCCAGGCGCCCCGACGGGGTGCGCCGCGCCAGCGCGCGATCGTCCAGGCGCCCCTGGGCAACCAGCTCATCGACCAGCGCAGTGTGCAGGTATCCGGGCGCGATCGCATTGACCCGCACCCCCGACGGCCCCCATTCCACGGCCAGCGCCTTGCTCAACATCGCCACCGCCGCCTTGCTGGCACAGTAGGCAGCGCGATTGGGCGCGGCCACCACGCCGTACATGGATGCCGTGTTGATGATGACGCCCGCGCCACGGGCCACCATGAGGCGTCCGGCCGCCTGGGCGCAATAAAAGACGCCGTTGAGGTTGATGTCTATGGCGCGCTGCCAGTCTTGTGCCCCGAGCTCCAGCGTGGGCCGGTTCATGGACACGCCCGCATTGTTCAGCAGCACGTCCACACCGCCATCGTCGGCTTCCAGCTCGTCGAACAGTGCCTGCACGCGCACCGGGTCGTTGACCAGGCCCTCGCGGCAGCGCACCGACACGTCGGCATAGCGTGCGGCCAAGGTGGCCTGCACGGTATCCAGCCCGGACCGGTTGCGGTCGAACAGCACCAGGCGCGAGTGGCACGACGCAAAAGCATGCGCCATGGTACGCCCCAGCCCGCTCGCCGCCCCTGTGATGACGACCACCTTGTCAGCCAGGCCGGCAAACCCTTCGCCCCGCGCGAATACGCTGAGACTTTCCATTGCATCGGGCATTCTGCTTCCTCACTTGTGGCCCACGGGTGCAGTGGCCAGGTCGCTGCGATAGGCAGCGAGATCGTCGTACTGCACCAGTTCCACCACGTTGCCTTCCGGGTCGCGCAGAAACGCGAGCCAGGTTCCTGGGCGCACTTCGATGGGTTCCGCCCCTGTGAGGAACTCGCTGCCGTATGCTTGCAGCCTGGCGCAGGCGGCGCGCAGGTCTTTGATGATGAAGGTCAGGTAGGCGCTGTTGGGGGCATCGAGTATGAACGCCGGCTGTGTGGCGCGCGGTGCCACGGGAGTTTCGGCCGCCAGCAGCTTCAGGCGCTCGCCGCGCTGGGTCTGCAGGCGCACCACCACGTAGCCAGTGCGACTGAGGGCCGCATGCTGGGCCTTGGCGGGCGCAACACGGACTTCATTGATGAATTGCAAGCCCAGCTGGGTTTCGTAAAAGGCCCGCATCTTGGCGAGGTCGTACACATTGAGCCCCACTTCCAGGGGGGCGCACATTTGCAAGGACATGATTGGTTTCCTCGATTAGAAAATCAGACTGCCAGCCACTCGTCGAGCAGCGCGGGGCGGGCCGAGAGCTCGTCTGGGCTGCCTTCGAAGACCAGTTGGCCGTGGCCCATCACGCACACGCGGCTGGATACCTTGAGCGCGATCGTGAGCTTTTGCTCTACGAGTATGACGGCCACACCGCGTTTGTGAATATCGCGAATCATTTCGCCCACCTCGGCCACGATTTTGGGCGCCAGGCCTTCGGTGGGTTCGTCTACCAGCAGCAGCAGGGGGTTGCCCAGCAGCGCGCGGCACATCGTGAGCATCTGCTGTTCGCCGCCCGATAAACTGCCGGCCATCGTATTGGCGCGTTCTTTGAGCCGCGGAAAATAGTCGTACATTTGCGCCATGGTCCAGGCCGGCGCACCTTTGACGCCCGGCTGTACCCCCATGCGCAGGTTCTCCTCGACGGTCAGGTTGGCAAAGATTTCGCGTTCTTCAGGCACGTAGCCCACGCCGCTGCGGCACACTTGGTAGGGGCGGTGCCCAGCCAGTTCCTTGCCTTGCAGGCGCACCGAACCCGAAGCCGGCGGCACCAGCCCCATGATCGCCTTGAGCGTGGTCGAGCGCCCCGAGCCATTGCGCCCGAGCAGGCTGATCACTTCGCCGGCCGCTACGCTGAAGCTGACGCCGTGCAGGATATGGCTCTTGCCATAATAGGCATTCAGGTCGCGCACCTGCAGCAAGGTCGTATTGGGACTGTGTTCAGCCGTCGTCATGCGACCTCCTCGCCCAGATAGGCTTCCTTGACTTCGGCGTTCGCGCGGATCTCGGCGGGTGTGCCAGTCGCCACGATGCGCCCGTACACCAATACGCTGATGCGGTCGCTGAGCTCGAAGACGACATCCATGTCGTGCTCGACGATCAGCAGCGTCTTGCCGTGGGTCACCTTGCGGATCAGGTCCACGGCATAGGCGGATTCTTCGCGCGACATGCCGGCCATGGGCTCATCGAGCAGGATCACCTGCGGGTGCGAGGCCAGTACCACGCCGATTTCGAGTGCGCGCTGTTCGGAGTAGGACAGCTCGGTGGCCAGGGTGCCGGCCCGCGCCATCAGGTGCAGCTGTTCGAGCAGCGCCTCGGTTTCTTCGCGCACCGCATGCTGGCCCTCGATGCCGCGCCAGAATACGTACTGCAGGTTGTGCTGGCGCATCACGGCAAGGCGCAGGTTCTCGAAGACCGACAGCTTGGGAAATACGTTGGTGATCTGAAAAGAGCGCGCCAGCCCGAGGCGGTTGACCCGCTCGGGCGTCAGCCCGGAGATCCGCTGGTCGCCTAGATAAATAGTGCCGCGCGTCAGGCTCAGTTGGCCCGATATGAGGTGAAACAGCGTAGACTTGCCCGCCCCATTGGGGCCTATGAGCGCATGGCGCTCGCCGGCGATCAGGTCGAGGTCGACACCATTGATGATATCGACGTCGCCAAACGACTTGTGTACATCGCGCAATGAGAGGGCCACGGGATTCATGAAGACGCTCCTGATACCAGGCGCCCACCGCCGGTGGTTGCGGGGCTGTCGTCGTCGGGCGCCGCCAATGCGAGTGCGCGGCGCCAGTGGCGCGCCGCACGCGCCAGCAACCAGATTCCTGCCGTCAGCAATAGGACGGGCAGCAGCCAGGTGAGTACAGACAACGGTGCCCAGCTCGCGCCGAACAGGGGAATGTCGGGCCAGGCATTGCCGCCGATCTGCGACAGAGCACGGTAATCTTGCGAAAACAGGCGCTGCAGCAGTTCGACGAGAAAGGTCGTGCCCGCCACCAGCAGCGCGGTGGCGCCCAGGTACAACGCGAACGCCCGCCAGAGCCTGGCGAACCCGCAACGGCGCAGCGCCTGCGCCACCGCGTGTACCAGGCCAGCGATGCCGCGCGGCATGAACAGCATGACCAGTACGAACAGCAGCCCCTGATAGAGCAGCCAGGATGTGGTGAGGTCGGAGACGACATAGCCGAAGAAGGACATGAGCGCAGCGCCCACGGCGGGCCCGAGAAAGTACGTGACCCCGCCGATATAGCTGTTGAGCAGCACTTGGGCGGAGAGGTCCAGGTTGAAGATCACGTAATTCGCCGACTCGATGTTGATGGCCTGCAAGGCGCCCGCCACCCCCGAGAACATGGTGGAGATGGCAAACACCAGGGTGCTCGCGACGTGCACGTTGTAGCCAAAAAACCGCATGCGGTGCGTGTTCTCGCGCAGGCCCAGCGCAACCCGGCCCAATGGGGTGCGCATGAAGAGGTAAAGCAGCCCCAGGCACAACAGCACCCAGGCCAGCGTCAGGTAGTAGACCTGTACGTTGTCGGCGAAAGACAGGCCGAAGGCCGGCATGCGCATCGTCGACAGGCCGGCCTCGCCGCCGAACCAGCCGCTCAGGTGGGGCGCAAGCGCATAGAGCAGCTCGCCGATGGCCAGCGTGATCATGGCGAAATACACCCCGGTGCGCTTGGTGGCGAACCAGCCAGCCACCAGCCCGACCAGCAGGCCGGTGACGGCACCCACCAGCGGCATGAAAGGCGTTGGCAACAGCCCCGCCCCACCCATGGCATCCATGGCGTGTACCGTGGCAAAGGCGCCGGCCCCGAAAAAGGCGGAGTGCCCGAACGACAGCATGCCCGCCTGCCCGCACAGCAGGCTGAAGGCGCAAGCGAACAGGCTGGCAATCAGCATCTGGATGCCGGCGTTGATCAGCGACTGCGACATGACCAGAGGGGCCGCCACGAGGGCGATGACGACCAGCAGCCCAACCAGAAGAAAGCGCCTATTCACTGGCTTACTCCTTTGCGCCCATCAGGCCATAGGGCCGGATCAGCAGGACCAACAGCATCAGCGCGTAGGGAATCGTGCCCGATAGGCTGGAGAGCTTCAGCGTGAGAAGCCCGCCTATGCCGCGCGCCCAATCGCCCATCCCCACATAGGCCAGGACCTGCGCAAGGCTGACGTCCACACCGACGCTGAACGAAGTGCTCAGGCCGATGATGAGCGATGCGAGCAAGGCGCCCTCGAGCGACCCCAGCCCGCCGATGACCACGACGACGAACATCATGACGGCGAGCTCGATCGCCATGTTGGGGCTGGTCGTGTAGAACGCGCCGGCAATGGCGCCGGCCAGCCCCGCCAACGCCGCCCCCACGCCGAAGACGGCCATGAAGACGACCGGAACGTTGTGGCCTAGCGCGCCGGCCATGGCCGGCCGGCGGATGGCGGCGCGCACGATGATGCCCACCCGCGTGCGCGTCAGCAGCAGGTAGATGAGCACGAACATGGCGATGGCCACCAGCCCGATCAGCAGCCGATAGAAGGGATACGCCGATGGGCCGACGTGAAACGCGGAAAACGACAACGCCTGCGGTACCCGGTAATTGACCGGATAGTTGCCAAAGAACAGCTTGACCAGTTCGGCGATGATGAAGGACAGCCCGAAGGTGAGCAGCAGCTCGTGCGCGTGGCCGTACTTGTGCACCGGGCGCAGAAAGTAGCGCTCGGTGACCACGCCGACGCCACCCACCAAGACCGTGGCGACGACCACTGCCCACCAGAATCCGATGACGGGCTGCAGGGCATACGCAGCGTACGCCCCCAGCATGTAGAACGACGCGTGCGCGAAGTTCAGAATGCCCATCATGCCGAAGACCAGCGTCAAGCCCGCCGACACCATGAACAGCAGCAGCCCGTAGATCAGCCCGTTCAGCAACGAAACGATGAAGTAATCCATGGCGACGCAGGAATCAGGCCGGGCGCTTCATCTTGCAGGTGTCCTGCACTGGCGCTTCGGCCTCTGCGCCGCTGAGCAGTTGTACCGGCTGGAAGCCCATGTCGGTATCGTCCACCTTGAACTTGGCCTCGGTGGTCACCTCGGATACGACCATGGGCAACAGGATCTGGTGATCATCTGCGCGCATGCGCCACTCGCCCACCGGGGTATTCAGCGTGGTGTCCTCGATGGCCAGCGCGAGCTTGTTGATGTTGAGCTTGCCGTCTTCGGGTTCGACGGCCTTCAACGCCTGACCCACCATTTCCAGGCCAAAAACGGTCTGCGGCTCGACATACACCGGATAATGACCCACCTTGGACTTGAAATCTTCGCTGAAGGCCGCACCCGCGCTGTCATTGGCCTCGGCGTCAAAGGGGTGCACCACGTAAGCTCCCAGCGCCACGTGCCCGGCGTTTGCCAGGTTGCCCGGCTGATCCAGGAATGTCGTGGCGAAGCGCACATTGAGACCGCTGGCCTTGGCCGATTTCATGAGCAGCAGCAAGTCGTTCGACCAGTTGCCGGTGATGACGGTTTGCGCACCGCTGGCGGCGATCTTTTGCACATACGGCGAGAAATCCTGGATCTTGTTGACGTCGTGGAGCATTTCGCCCACGACTTCATAGCCGCCTTGCTCGGCTTCGCGATGAATGGCAGCCTGCATGTCTGCGCCCCAGGAATAGTTCTGATTCATGGAGTAGACCTTGGTGCCCAGCACGTTGGCGGCTTTCATGGCGTCTACCAGCGCCTTGACGCTGTTGTCGGAGTTGCCGGCGAAGCGGAATGCATGGAAATGGCACTTGCTGCCCGTGAGTTCCATGGCCTCGGCCCCCACGTTCAGGTAAAGCACTTCTTTGCCGGGGTTGCGGATATCGTACTTGCGGATGTCTTCGCTCAGCTGGCCGGCTATGGCCGACGAGGCACCCTGCACGACCATTTGGGCGCCGTCTGCAATGGCTGCCTTGAGTTTTTCGGCCGCCCCGGCGGGCGTGCCCTGGCTATCGTATTCCAGCAGTTTGATGGGCTCGCCATTCCAGCCGCCCTCGTCGTTGATCTTGTTGATGGCGTAGCGCGTGGCGTCGCGGAACATCAGCCCGGTAGAAGCCTGTGGGCCGGACAGCGTTTCGACGATGGCGATTTTCAAGGGCTCGGCCTGGGTGGTCATGCCGACCATCGACAGTGCGGCACAGAGCACCAAGGGTTTGACGACAACATGAATGGACATGGGGGTCTCCTGAAATTCGTATGTTGATCGGAATGAATCCGCCCATGGCTTGAATGACCAGGGCGCGTCGGGCATAAGCTGTCAGACAGATTCAGTCTAGAAAGATTCTGTTAATCATGTCAACTCGATTTTGCAGAATTAAGGGTAATCACCTATTTACCGAGATATGCTCAATCAAGCCATTCATCCAAAACGATGATAAATATAGATTTACTATTATTAATCAATTGGTTATAGTATTATTTCAATAATAGGAAAATCCCCTTGACAGGCTCCGGAAGCAATCGTAAAACAGCACATAGGCGATCTGTCACAGAATTTGAAAGCTGTCAGGCAGTTTGAGCAAAAACTCTTGAGATAGATGAACCAAGTGGTCTAAGATCAACACATGGAACGTACAACTGCACCTGAAGCGGCGGCAGACCCAGCCGTCTTGGCCGCCACCAATCTTCCCGACGAAATCGCCGACTACCTGATCACGGCCATCCGCGAAGGGCGCTACACCGTGGGCGACCGGATCCCAACCGAACGCGAGCTGTGTCAGCAGTTCTCCGTCAGCCGGGCCGTCGTACGCGAAGCCCTCTCGCAACTGAAGTCGGAAGGGCTGGTCGTCTCGCGCGCGGGCAGCGGCGTCTTCGTGAGTGAGCCCAACTACCAGGACGCCTTCCGCCTGCAACTGGTCGCACTCGACGAAAAAGAGTCGCTGGCCATGGTCATCGAGCTGCTGGCGGCCTTCGAGACCGCCGCGGCACGCCTCGCGGCGCAACGGCGCACCGAGGCCGACCTGAAGAACATCCGCCGCGCGCTGGTCGGCATGGAGTACGAAATCGCCCACGACCGGCTGGGCGACGAGCAAGACTTCGCCTTCCACCAGGCCATCGTCAACGCGACGCATAATCCACACTATCAGGCACTCAGCAAGCACCTCGAACACAATGTGCGCCGCCTGATCCGGCGTGCACGCAGCAACACGCGCGCCAACCTGATCGCACTGGTCGAAGACGTGCAGGAAGAACACCGCGCCATCTATGCCGCCATCAAAGCCGGCGATCCTCGCGCCGCGTCACAGGCCGCGGGGCGCCACCTGAGCAATGCCGCCAAGCGTCTGCAGATCTATCTGCAGGACTGAGTCGGCAGATCTGGACCCCGCCTTCGATTTCAACGATTCCGGAGCACTCACATGATCGATTTCCACGGCAAGACTGCCGTCATAACGGGCGCGGCCGGCGGCATCGGCCACGCCACGGCACAACGCCTGCACGCGGCGGGCGCCAACGTGATGCTGTGCGACCTGTCGCAGGCGGCGCTCGAGGCCATGGTTAAAACGTTTCCCGCAAACACGTTTCCTGCAGACGCCGCCGAGCGCGTGAGCCTGCACGCGGCCGACATATCCGATTCAGCGGCCTGCCAGAGGCTGTTCGAGGCGGTGGCACAACGGTACGGCACCGTCGACTATCTGGTCAACGCGGCAGGCCTCTACCCCGCGCAACCCGTGGCCAGCATGACCGACGCGCAGTGGCGCGCACTCATGGCGGTCAACCTCGATGGCACCTTCTACATGTGCCGCGCCAGCCTGCCGTATCTCAGCCGCGATAGCGCCATCGTCAACCTGAGCTCCATGGCGGGGCACCGCGGCAGCCATGGCCACGCGCATTACGCCGCGTCCAAGGGGGCGGTCAGCAGCCTAAGTAAAAGCCTGGCGCGCGAACTCGCGCCGACGACCCGGGTGAACCTGGTTGCGCCCGGCATCATCGCCACGCACATGACCGAAGCGCTGGTGCGCGAACAAGGCGATGCCCTGCTCGCCGCAACCCCCATGCAACGGTGGGGACAGGCAGACGAAGTGGCGGGCGCCATCGCCTTCTTGTGCTCTAATCTGGCTTCGTTCATCACCGGCGAAACCCTGCACGTCAACGGTGGCCTGTATATCGTTTGAACAGAAAACGACATCCAGCAGGCGCTTGCGGGTGGTGCGTATGCCTGTGATTCTCAGTAGCGCAGTATGGCGGCCACGCCTGTGTCGCCCGGCATGACGTCGCCGGGGATCATCAGGACTTCGCCCCCTTGCCGCAGCACCGCTTCCGCCAGATCGTCGAGGATGTCATCGGCATCGAGGGTTTCCGACCCCTGCGGCAACTGGACCTGACGCGTCGCAGCATCCAGTTTCCCCGGGATGTGGCGATCCACGTCCACCAGCAGGGCCTGCACCCGGCCCGCCAGTGTGGCGTCTGCCACTTTTTGCAGATCATCCGTTGCCAGGCCTGTGCCGTGTTGCGCGCGAAAGCGATCCACCAGCGCGCGCGTTTCTTGATGGTAGTGTGGCTCGATGACCTTCCATGCCCGGGCACGCAGATCCTCCATGTCGAGCAGGCCGGGATCCAGTTCTATGCCTTCGGGCAGGAGAAACGGATTCCCTGACAGCTTGCGAAACACCGCCTGGTGCTCTGCAAGCGATGCAAGCACGAGCGGTAGACCGCTGGGCCGGGAATGGTGTTTGAGCACCATGCCATCGATCACGCGGAAAAACCGCGGCGTATCGACTTGGAGCTCGTCGCTCTTGTTGCCGTGTCCATGGCGTGTGGCATGGCCCCGCCCACCGGCTGGACCCATGCCATAGGACGACACCTTTTGATAGGGTTCCGTGAGCTGGTCGCCCAATGCGTCCTGGATGGTCTGCGGGACTTCCGGGGCAGACTGCAGCGCATGCATTTCGTCTCGGTTGCCTTCGCAAAGCCACATTCTGTCGCGGGTCAGGCACAGAACCTGGAAGCGGCCCGCGGTCTGCGTCTGGCGCAGCAAGGGCTTGACGTGCCAGGTGTCGGAGACGATGGCCAGGTTGGGGACTGGCCTGGCCAGCACGAATATTCGCAGAAAATCCGGCGCGCGTAGAATAGCCAGGCCATCGAGCGTGTGGTTCCAAAACTCACGGTCTTGGGCAAGCTCATGCAAGGGGGCCAACAAATCTGCATGGTCGGCTGAGGGCGTCGCGGCCTGAAGCTTTTCAGCCAGCTGGCGCACGAGGTTCTTGTAGTTGATGAGATCCCCGGCGTTGTCCGGGTGCATGCGATGGGTCGCCTGGTAGAGCGAAAGGCACGGCCCGGCGTGTGGTTCCAGCAAAGGCTTGATGGCGTCTTTGGACAGCGTGTGCATATTGCGTACTCCCGTTTGGGGTTTCCCCGGCGGGCTTCAGTCTTGCGCCGATGACACCCGATTCGGGGTGTCGAGCAGCAAGTGCCCGGTGATGTCGCGACTGGTCGTGCTCACCTTACCATCAACAGCCCGACGCTGCAGGGCGCCGCTGCGGCACATGACAGAAAACCCTGGCCGGTGAGAGTGTATATTGATGGTTGGCCATGGCGGCATCGCCTTCATTCACCCACTTGCCAGAAAGCCACAAGGTGACCATGACTATCTTTTTTCGCTGCGCGACTGCCGGGAGCCGGACCGATGGAGTTGGATAAAAAAACGCGCTTCAACGTCTGGTACTGGATCGGGGCGATGTTCGCCCTGCTGCTCTTCCAGTATTTCTTTACGGCCTCCACGCAGGTGGTTCAAATCCCATATAGCCAGTTCCTGACCTATGTAGATGAAGGCAGGGTGGCCGAAGTGGCCGTGTCGGACCAGCATATCCGCGGAACATTCAGCCAGCCCGTGGATGGTCATACCCAGTTTTCCACGACGCGCGTCGAGCCGGACTTGGCCCGTGAGTTACAGGCGCATCGGGTCGTGGTCACCGGGCAGATTGAAAGCACCTTCCTGCGCGACCTGCTTTCATGGGTGATCCCGGCGCTGCTTTTTGCCGGCGTCTGGATCTTTCTGCTCAGGCGCGTCGGCACAGGCATGGGCGGCGGCCTGATGCAGATCGGCAAATCCAAGGCGCGCGTCTACATGCAGCAGGACACCGGCGTGACTTTCGACGACGTGGCGGGCGTCGACGAGGCCAAGGACGAGTTGAAGGAGATCATCGATTTTCTCAAGGATCCGGACGGCTATGGCCGCCTGGGCGGACGCCTGCCCAAGGGGATTTTGCTCGTCGGCCCCCCAGGCACCGGCAAGACGCTGCTGGCACGCGCCGTGGCCGGTGAAGCGGGGGTGCCTTTTTTCTCCATTTCGGGTTCAGAATTCGTTGAAATGTTCGTAGGCGTGGGTGCCGCCCGGGTGCGCGACCTGTTCGAACAGGCACGGGCCAAGGCACCCGCCATCATTTTCATCGATGAGCTCGATGCGCTTGGGCGCGCCCGGGGCATGGGGCCGGCGTTCGGCGGGCATGATGAAAAAGAGCAGACGCTCAATCAATTGCTCGCAGAACTGGACGGTTTCGATCCATCCCGCGGCCTGGTGCTGCTGGCGGCCACGAACCGCCCGGAAATCCTCGACCCGGCACTTCTGCGGTCAGGCCGCTTCGACCGTCAGGTGCTGGTCGACCGGCCCGACCGCCGTGGCCGGGTGCAGATCCTCGGCGTGCATCTGAAAAAATCCAAACTGGCGGCCGACGTCTCACCAGAAGAAATCGCCGCGCTTACGCCCGGCTTTACGGGTGCCGATCTGGCCAATCTGGTCAACGAGGCCACGCTGCTGGCCACGCGCCGCCGGGCCGACTCTGTTTCGATGGTGGATTTCACCCACGCCATCGAGCGCATCGTGGCCGGCCTGGAAAAGCGCAACCGGCTGCTCATTCCGAAGGAGCGCGAGATCACCGCGTACCACGAAATGGGGCACGCACTGGTGGCCATGGCATTGCCGGGCAGCGATTCCATTCACAAGGTTTCGATCATCCCACGCGGGATCGGTGCGCTGGGCTATACAATCCAACGCCCCACCGAAGAGCGCTTCCTCATGACCGCGGAAGAACTGGAAAACAAGATGGCGGTGCTGCTCGGTGGTCGCGCGGCGGAGAAACTGGTCTTTGGCCACCTGTCTACGGGTGCGGCCGACGACTTGGCCCGGGTTACGGACATCGCCCGCGCCATGGTCACGCGCTACGGCATGAGCGACCGGCTGGGCCATGTGGCGCTGGAAAAGGATCGACGCAGTTTTCTGGCGCCGGATCAAGTGACTTTCTATCCCGAGGAACGTCATTATTCAGACGAGACCGCTTCGGCCATCGACGCGGAAGTGCAGCGCATCATCGGCCAGGTGCTCGAGCGCACCATGACCCTGCTCGAAGCGCGCAGGGATCTGCTCGACCGTTCGGCGAAACTGCTGTTGGAAAAGGAAACCCTGGACGAGGCCGATCTGCAGCCGTTTTGCGAAGAGAGTCGGCGCAGGGCTGATCAGGCATAGTCGCGGATCTGCGCCCGGCCAGGAAGGTGCGTATAGCCGAACGTACGCGTTTGCCAAGCACGTAGACACGCCTTTGGGATTGTTTATGTCACTACCTGATGGGGGTGGACAGGCAACTGGCCACCAAGTTGGCGAACGATGATATGCATTTTGGAGAAATGGGCATCGCCAATCCGAACATCGACAGCGCAGAGCACGTTCTGAACATCGACAATGCGGACAATCAACCCAGCTCGAAGACCATCCTCAGTACCGCGGTTCTTATGTACTGGATGATGCCTGAACTTGGCAAATTATTAATGAGGTGATATAGGGTGAAGGTAGCCGTGTGGATGGCTGCTTTCGGCCAGGAGCGGACATAGTGGACTTCCCGTGGTCAGGCAGACAATCGAGGGAAGCCCAGGCAGTTTAATTCAGACGTTAACTTTGATTGGAGAGCACCTGTGGCCGATTTGGCGAAACTTATTTCTGCTTTGGCAGCATTAGCTTGGCCAATCATGTTTGCAGTTCTGCTCTACAAGTTGTATGGGCCGATCCGAGTTCTTGTCGATTCGGCCCGCGAACGCAAATTCACAATCAAGGTCGCCGGTAACGAGCTTACGATGGAGGAGGTTTCCGAGCAGCAGCGAGCAATTCTTACGGATTTGCAAGCAAAGGTCGCCGAGATGGAGAAACAAGCTCCAGGAGCAATTACACGGACTTCTACTGAATCTCAATTTTCCAGAAAAAGAATTCTTTGGGTTGATGACGAACCAAAGAACAATAGCTACTTGGTAGCCGGTCTAACTGAGCGCGGTGCGATGGTTGATACGGCACTGAGCACAGACGAAGCAGTCGCCAAAATCAAGACAGTTAACTACGACATAGTTATCTCGGACATGGGGCGGCCTGAAGGAAATCAGGCCGGTCTAGATTTAACAAGGCAACTGAAGGAGCTGAGCGTGCAAACGCCGATATACATATTTTGCGGCGGTTGGGCTGCAAAAAATCTGCGTAAACAGGCCTTGGACGCTGGAGTGTCTGGAATTACGTCGTCCGGGACGACGCTCCTGAGCATGCTTCCGTTGTGAGATAAAGGCTAACCATTCGTTGTAGTGGACGTACCGCAAGCGGCACGTCGCTGAAAGGAAACGGTTAAATTTCTCCCTTTTTTAAGGTAATCATTCACTGTCCACTTCGGGCCGGACTCGGCCATCGACCTTTGACTACAATCGGCCAGAAGCAGGTAAGCGATTTTAGTGGCTCAAGGTGAACGGTAGCAGCCAATGCAAACGATCATTGATGTCAGGTACTGTCACTGCCTAGAGACGGCAGCAATCCCAATATCTTAGTCATGTACGAATACTTTGGCGATATGATATGGCAGGCTGAATTAGTATCAGATATAGGCAACCTACCACCCTCGGTAAGCGAAGCTATTTATGGAGCCAGACATAAGGTTCTCTTCGTAGAAGGAAAAGATCAGAGCCTAGATTACCCGATTTATCAACAAATTTTTGATGGAGTCACAATCGTGCCGGTTGGTACATGTCTGGATGTTCGTGATGCCATCGTAGGGTTGAAAAATGTCTCCAACCTCCACCATATGGAAAGTAAAGGACTCGTGGGTGGTGACAATCGAGAGGATACTGAAAATTTAAGCAAAATGGGAATTACCACATTAAGCGTCTATGCTATCGAATCGATCTATTATCATCCTGCCGTAATAAAACAAATGATCAAGTGGTCGGCTGAGAAAATATCTATTGGTGATGTTTTAAACAAAGCTATAAACTCCCTCGGCGATTTAGGTCATCTGGCAAAGATGTCGGCTTACCGTACCTACCGTGAGAAATACTTGAGGGCGATGCTCGACGACAATACGTTTGCTACATCAGTTCATGAGAAAGAGAGTATCAACGGGCCAAAGCTCATTGCCGATGCAAAAGCGGACATTGACCGACTGGCAGGTGCAGAAAATTGGCTCGATCTAGTAAAAAAATACAAGATTAAGGCGACGAATGCACCCAAAGCCATAGCTAATATTTTAGGTTTTGCTGGTCCTTCACAATATGAACACTACGTGATTAAGATGCTAGGCAGCGATGTAGAGTTGCGCAAAGTTGTATCGAAAATTGTGCCAAACCCCTTTGATGGAACTTAAATACGCTGATAGAGAAAGTGGCGAGGGGGTCCTATATCAGTACTCAATCGCGCCCAGACACACCGCGTGGTGCTTGGCAGCCTGGCACCGGTCACCGGGATCTTTGCCATGGATATGCCCGTGAAACACAAGAAGCCATCTATTGCGGCCCAGGCGGCCGCGCGCGAGGCGCGGCTGCCCCCAAGCTGCCCGAAAACCTAAAGCCCTTGGACGCAACAATGCCTTGGGGTACAGACACTGGGGAGCAGTGAGCTTCCCTGAGATTCACCCGGTTTCCGCAACCTGTCGCAACGCCTGCTCGAATGCTTCAGGGGACTGCCCCCCCTGGATCAGATACCGGTCATTCAGAATGATGGAAGGGACGGAATTGATACCCTGCCCAGTATAAAAGCGTTCGCGCGCCCGCACTTCCGCCGAATATTCTTTGGAGTCCAGAATCTCGCGCGCGCGGTCTTTATTCAGCCCCGACTCTCGGCATAGCCTGATCAGAGTCTCGTGATCACTGGGGTCCTCGCCATCAGTGAAATAGGCCTTTAACAGCGCATGCTTCAACGCCAACTGGTGTCCTTCAAGATCAGCCCAATACAGCAGTCGGTGTGCATCGAAGGTGTTGTAGGTGCGTGTGCGTTTGTCCATGTTGAAGGTGAAGCCGACCTCGCGGCCGCGCGCCGTGATGACTTCGCCATTGTGGCGGACCTGTTCCGGCGTTATGCCGTACTTGTGCGATAGGCGCTCAACGGTATCCTGCCCTTCAGGCGGCATGCCAGGGTTCAGCTCGAAGGGTTGGAAGTGAAGTTCCGCTTCGATTTCGCCATCGATCCTGGACAATGCCTGCTCAATAGAGCTCAATCCCACCGCGCACCAGGGACAAGACACGTCGGAGACGAAATCGATCTTAATGCGGGTGACCATGTGACGCTCCTGTCGATAACTGGCAACTGCTGTATTTTATCTGAGAGTGGCGGCTTTCACCGTACTCGACTGTCTGCTATTGGTCGACTTCTAACAAGTGCCACTGCGCTTGACCAAACGTACGTAAAAACGTACGATATAGGTATGTTTAGGAGATGTACCATGTCCATAACAATGACTGCAACCGAGGCACGTGCCAACCTCTATCGCCTGATCGACCAAGCAGCCGAGTCTCACCAGCCGATTCGAATTGCCGGCAAGCGTTCGAGCGCGGTGCTTATCTCCGAGGCAGATTGGGATGCCATCCAGGAAACCCTGTATCTGACTTCCATACCAGGCATGCGCAACTCCATCAAGAAAGGGATGGCGGAACCCCTGGCAAGCAGTGCCAAGGAGCTTGATTGGTGACTTGGCAGGTCGTCTACGCACATGCAGCGCTCAAGGATGCGAAAAAGGTTGCTGCGGCTGGCTTCAAGACCAAAGTGCAAGCACTGATTGGAATACTGGTAACTGACCCGTTGCAGAATCCGCCGCCTTACGAAAGGCTGGTCGGCGATCTCTCTGGCGCCTATTCCCGCAGAATCAATATCCTGCATCGATTGGTGTATGAGGTGTTCATCCAGGAACGTACCGTCCGTGTTTTGAGAATGTGGACGCATTACGAGTAGCCACTCTGACAGTCGGAGCGACTGGCTGCTTTGGGTCGAAAGCGAACATCAACGATGATCCGCTTTCGATCACCCACCGAAGCGACTCAGGGGCGGTTCGATGCCGCACCGCACATGAGCGCCGTAGGAATCTCCCGCCTGCAGGACGGGGAGGATGTCAATGCTGCAATTACGCGCGCCAGGCATTGTCACATCTGGCGAGCGAATACACTTAATTCTATAATTCGACATATTAAGTTCTAGATATTGAGCTTATACTTAGAATTATGGATTTATCGCTTAACAAACCCAGCGAAATAGTCAAGCTGCTCTGTACGCGCCTGCGCACTGAGCGGCTGGCTCGCCAGATGACCCAGGCCGAAGTGGCCGCACGCGCCGGCATTGGGGTCAGCACCCTGTCCAATCTGGAAGCGGGTCGCAGTGTCGCATTCGAGAGCCTCGTGCGCGTTGCCATGGTGCTGGGGCGGACCGATGAACTGGGGAATCTGTTCAAACCCAGGCTGGACAGTCTCGACGACATGTTGCGCTACGAAAGCAGCAGCCGGCGCCAGCGAATCAGAAAGAAGGCCGACAATGCCTGAGCACATCAACGTCTATTACGACGGCTGGGGGGAGCATTGGCGATGGGGTTCGCTGGTCTCCTCCAGCGCGATCACAGGCCGCCCCCTGATCGCATTTGAATTCAGCGACGAGGCGCTGAGCCGGGGGCTGGAACTGTCCGCCTTGCGCCTGCCCTTGCAAGGCCCCAGGCTGCGCAAAGGCTTTCCCGACCACCAAATGGGCCTGCCCGGGCCGGTTTATGATGCGCTGCCCGACGGCTGGGGTATGCTGCTGATGGACCGCCTGTTCAAACGCCGCGGACTCAACCCCGCGCGCATCAGCCCTTTGTCACGGCTGGCCTATATCGGCTCCCGGACCATGGGGGCGATGTCGTTTGAGCCTGCGGCTTCAGAGGCATCTGCCGCTCTCGAGGACATCACCCTGGCTGAACTGGCCGCGGAAATCCAGGACGTCCTCAGTGGCGCGGGCGGCGCCTTCTTGCAGAAACTGTTGCAGATAGGCGGCTCGCCGCACGGCGCACGACCGAAGGCATTGCTGTACCGCGATGCCGGGCACGAAAACTTCACCACTGCGCCGGCACCTGGCCTGGAAGCCTGGATGGTCAAGTTTCCCGCGCAGCATGAGCATCCCGAAGTGTGCACCATCGAGGCGATCTATGCCGAATGCCTGCGCGAATGCGACATCGACACACCGCAAACAGAATACTTCGAGCTGCCCAATGGTCAGGCGGCCTTTGCCAGCAAGCGCTTTGACCGGCAGCAAGACATGCGCGTGCCCATGCAAAGCCTTGCCGCCTTCACCGGCGCCAACTTTCGCAATCCGGGCGAGCTGGACTATGTCGGCTTCCTGCGGGCGACCGGGCTTTGCACCAATGACGTGCGCGAAAAAGCGCGGGCATTCGAGCGCGCCGTCTTCAACGTCGTGTTCAACAACCGCGACGACCACCCCAAGAATTTCGCGTACATCATGTCAGCCGCCGGCCAATGGGCGTTGACTCCGGCGTACGACGTGACCTTTTGCGAAGGGCCGGGCGGCTACCACCAGATGGATCTGATGGGTGAGGCCCTGAACATCACCCGCAAGCACCTGCTGGCTCTCGGCTCAGAAGAGACGGACCTGTCAGCGCACGAAATTGCGGCTATCATCGACCGTACCTGTCAGTCAGCCAGTGGCTTCACCACGCTTGCCAGGCGACTGCACCCGGGTCGAATCACCCAGGAGACGCTGCGCACCGTGCAAGGCCGAATCGACGAGAACATCCGCTTGCTTCGATAAAAGCCCCTGGACTCTGCTGGTGTTCGGTCAAGACAACGTTGCGAGTAGGCATGACCTTGACTTCAGGTGAGGTACCCTTAAGAAATCATAGCAAGACTGGTCAGACGGCCCGGCGCAGGGTGAACGAGGGAAACAGCGCCGCGAGCGCACTGCTGACCGCGGCCCCGGGCCAGTCGCCCAGGGACTGGCCGTGCGCATTGAGCGTTTCATCGGTGCATCCCTGCGTCCGAAAGATCTGCACGGCATAGTGGCGCACCCCCAGGCCCGCCAGCAGGCACCCCAGGTCCAGCAGTTGATCGGGTGTGATGAGATCGGGATGGGCCGTGGTGCGGCACTCGAAGTCCACCCCGCTCTTGAGCACGGCCAGCAGGCTCGCTTGCGCCGGCACGCCACTGCCTTGCACCTGCGTCACTTTCTCGTAGTCGGCGAATTGGGCCTTGATGTCCAGCCCCACCCAGTCCACGCTGGGCAAGACGCGCGCGAGCCGGCGCGGGTGGGTGCCGCCCGTGTGCAGGCCCACCCGGTAGCCAAGCGCACGGCCCTGCCCGATAGCCGATTCCAGCCCCGGATCCATGGTGGGCTCGCCCCCGCTGAAGACCACGCCATCGATCAGGCCCCGCCTCCGCTTCAGAAAACTCATGACGTCATCCCACGGCATGGGGCTGTCGGCCGTGCGCGGTTGCAGGTGGGGATTGTGGCAGTAGCCGCAGCGCCAGGGGCAGCCCTGGGTGAAGATCACGGCGGCCAGCAGCCCCGGATAGTCGGTGGCGGTAAACGGCACCAGGCCACCGACCTTGATTCCGCCGCTTCGGCTGCCCGGGCGGATTCTGGGAGGGTTTGCGACCGCCTCCATGGCTCAATGCGCCTGTGCGCCCGCGAGGCCAGCGCTGCTCTCGGCAAAGAAGCGGCGCTCGAAGAATTCACCCTTTTTGCCGATATTGAACGACGACACGGGTCGGTGATAGCCCATGACGCGCGTCCAGATTTCGCAAGGCTGGCGCTCGCTGTCTTGCAATTGCTGATGGGTGCCTGGAGGCTGTGCTTCACGCCAACCCTCACGCATGCGCTGGCTCCCGAAAGGGCGTGACGACAGGTCGCGGTTTTTGCTCGGCCTGCCACAGATCGTACTGAGCCTGCATGTTGATCCACATTTCGGCGCTGGTTCCCAGAGCATCGCGAAGTCGCAATGCCATGTCTGCCGAAATGCCAGCCGAGCCGTTCAGGATTCGAGATAGGGCGGTACGGGTGATACCCAAACGCCCGGCCGCATCTGTGACGGTCAGATCGCCCAGGTACTCGCGAAGCACCAAGCCTGGGTGTGCAGGGTTGTGCATATGCATGGTGTTCTCCTAGTGATAGTCCTGGTAATCCACCAGGATGGCGTCCTGGCCTTCGAAGTGGAAGGTGAGGCGCCAGTTACCGCTGACCGACACGGACCAGTGATCCTGGACTGGTTGACCCTTCGGATTATTTCCGGAGAGCTTGTGCAGCTTCCATCCAGGAGCGTTCATGTCTTGGGAGCTAATTGCCGCGTTGAGGGCCGTCAGCTGTATGTTCAGCTGCACTGCGTGCTTGGCCTGAATGCCCGCTTTTGATCCTGTCTCGAAGAAGGCCTGGAGGCCTTTGTGTCGGAAGCTCTTGATCATCTGTGCAGTGTATAGCATCGCTACACGATAGACAAGAAGCGGCCCGCTCACGGGCGGCTATTTTCTGGAGGTGTTGTCCGCTTTCCGTCTCGGGTGGCAGTCGACGACTGGAGCAGTTTCCTGGCAAGGCCCGTCGCGCACCGGGCCAGTGGATGGCTCTCCATCACGAACGGGGGACAGCGACATTCATTAGACTTGTTTTTGCGAAGAACACGTTTAATGGAGTCAATGCCGATGTCCCCAATCGA
>NZ_JBAYTI010000016.1:0-52218 GCF_041675725.1 Castellaniella sp.
ACTCCCAGCCCGCCTCTAGTGCCGCCCTGCATGCTTCCTCGTAGAGCATGCAGGCACTGCCATTGACCGCCAGCGTCACTTTTTGGTTACGCTCTTGGAGTGCTTTCAGGTACCGCCAAAAACCCACACGCATGCCGTATTCGTGCCACGCCCAGTTGGGCAGGTCCGGCAGCATGGGCTGACCCATCGGGGGCGGCAAAATGACGCGCGGCATGGGTTTCTCGGGCCGCCAGTTTTCGATGTTGACGATGGTCCAGAGAATGATCCTGCCATTGCCCGGGAGATGCAGTTTCTTTCTTTTGTGAATGGGCACATATGGAATCCTTGCCCGTATGCTATCCCCGATATTCCCCATGTTTACCTCCATCAACCAAGATGAATCTTTTGAAAAACGGCTTTGTTGCCGTCAAAAACCCGACTGGCCTTCGGCCAGCAGCGTCAGTGCCGTGCGGCAGCAGACGTCGTCGTGCTCATGTTGCGTGATGCCCGGTATTGCAGAGATCGCCTTTGCAGGTTCCTCGTCGCCCATGTCGAAGGGGGCGTCCGTCCCTATGCAGACCCTGTCCGAACCGACGAGATCGATCAGGTAGCGCAAGGCCTGCGGCTCGAACACCAGGCTGTCGAAATAGAAGCGGCGCAGCAGTTGCCGCGGGGATGTGGCGCTGTCGGCGCGCGTTTCATCCCTGACCTTGTGGCCATGCGCCAGGCGGCCGATTTGATAGGGAACGAAGCCGCCGCCGTGAGCCAGGCAGATTTTCAGGTCGGGCAGCTCATCGAGCACCCCGCTGTACATCAGATTTGCCACCATGACGGTCGTATCGAGCGGGTTGCCAATGAGGTTGGTTAGATAATAGGCTTCCAGCCCGGCCTTGGCGCCGACGTAGTACGGGTGTGCGAAGACGAAGATGCCCAGTTCCTGGGCGCGGCGCAAAATAGGCCGAAAGCGCCCCTCGGACAATTGCGCGCCCTCGATGGACGTACCGATTTCCACCGCCTTGAAACCGTATTCGCGCACGACCCGTTCCATTTCGGCGATCGCCGCATCCGGGTGCTGCATGGGGATGGTCGCCATGCCGCGCAGGCGCGCGGGGTGGGCGGCCACCATGTCCGCGACGCCATCGTTCACCAGGCCGGCCACGCGCAGCGCGAGTTCGATGTCGGCCCAGTAATAGAACATGGGCGGTGCGGGCGATATCACCGAGATGTCGATGCCCTTGCGGTCCATCGATTCGAGCTTGGCCTGCGGATCGCGGAACTCTGCGAACAAGGGGTAGACGTAGCCTTGATCGTGGATGACCTTGGCGTGTTCACCGTGCGTCTCGAGGCGCGCCAGGAAATCTGCCGGCGTTTTCTTCAGCGCAGTGATGAAACGGTCTGGAATGACGTGGCTGTGTATGTCTATGCGCATGTCAGCTATACCTTTTTTCCTGACCATCATCGGCGTACCAGTCGAAGGGTTCGCTCGACAGGTTGACGATGATGTTCTGTATTTGGGTGTACGCCTGATAGGCGACGATGCCGTTTTCCCGCCCGAGCCCGCTCATTTTGAAGCCGCCCCAGGGCGATGACGCATCGATGCGGTGGTGGTCGTTTATCCAGATGATCCCGGCCTGGATGGCTTGAGCCACCCGGTGCGCGCGGGCGACGTCCTTGGTCCAGACACTGGCGGCAAGCCCGAAATCGACGTCGTTGACGATCTCTACGGCTTCGGCTTCTGTCTTGAACGGGATCACGCACATGACTGGCCCGAAGATTTCTTCTTGCGCAATCCGCATATGGGGCTTGACGTGGGTGAAGACGGTTGGCTCGTAATAAAAGCCCGCTTCGAATGGGGCGCCCTGCGGACGCTGGCCGCCGGCCGCCAGGTGCGCCCCCTCGGCCTGCCCGATGGCCACGTATTTTTCTACCAGGTCCCGTTGCCGCGCGGAAACCAGCGGCCCCATTTGGGTTGTCTTTTCAAGTGGGTCGCCAATGCGTATCTGCGCCGTGCGGCGCACGATTTCGGCCACCACCTGATCGTGGATCGACTCATGCACCAACAGCCTTGCACCCTGCACGCACGTCTGCCCGCTTGCAATGAACGAAGCGAACAGGGCCGCCGCCACGCCCTGTTGGACATCGACGTCGGGGAATAGGACCACGGCCGCCTTGCCACCGAGTTCGGCCGATACCTGGGTGAGGTTTTTGCCGGCCATGGAAGCAATGACCTTGCCGGTTTCCGTGCCGCCCGTCACGTCGATCTTGCTAATGCCTTTGTGTTGGGAGAGCGCCGCACCCGCCCCCGCGCCAAAGCCCGTGACCACATTGAAGACCCCGTCGGGTACGCCCGCTTCGGCCATTATTTCACCGAGCAGCATGGGCGTTATGGGCGCCAGTTCACTGGGTTTGATGACCATGGCGTTGCCTGCGGCGAGCGCGGGCGCCACTTTTTTTGTAAGAATGAGCAGCGGGTGGTTCCAGGGCGTAATCAGGCCCACGACACCCAGGGGCACGCGCCGGGTGTAATTCAGGAAATGGCCGTCGAAAGGGGGGACCGTGCCTTCCTGGGTGCGCGCAAGCGCGCCGAAATAACGAAACCACTCTGGCAGGCGGGCGAGCTGCGCGCGCATCTCGTTGATGGGCCGCCCGATCTGATCGACCTCGAGGCTGGCCAGTTCGGGCAGGCGGCTCTCGAGGATTTCCGCTGCCTTATGCATGATGTCGCCGCGCCGCGCCCCCGAATAAGCGGCCCAGGTTGAAGACGCCTGCTGAGCAACGGCAATTGCGGCGTCTACGTCCGCCTGCTCGCCGTGAGCGACTTTCGCGATCGTACTGCCATTCTTTGGATTGATGACGGGAAAATCCTTGCCCGATGCGGCCGGGCGGTACTGCCCGCCCACGAACATGCCCCACGACTTCATGATTGTGTTCCTCTGGCACAGATGCCATTCGACCCTCGACGCTCAAAGGCTAAAACCTGGATATAGCCATGTCAATCAAGTTTCGATTTATTTCTCATTAAATGAAATAAATGCGTGTAAACCCCAATATTTCATGGGTCGGCCCTGCCTGTGACCCGTCACCCGCGACCAGCGTATTCGATTGCCGAATCAACCTGTTTTGCCTCATGTCAGGCAGGAACAGGCATCCTCGTGTCCGAACCGTATCCGCCGAACAAACTTGGGATAGAATGATTCTGTTTGATATTTCATTTATTGAGATAAAATTGCCTTTCTCTTCAAGCCCGAAGGCGCCGGCACAGACGGTTGGACGCGCGGCATTGCTGCTGCGCATCATTGCCTCTAGCCAGGCACAGAATCTTCGCCTGGTCGACATCGCGGCCATGGCGTCCCTGGACAAATCCACAGCGCACCGCTTGCTGCACCGGCTCGAGTCGGAACGCCTGCTTGCGCGCGATCCGGTGCGTGGCTACCGGCTTGGCCCCTTGCTCTACGAGCTGGGCCTGGCGGCGCTGCCCGACACCAATTTGCGTGAGATCTCGCAGATGGCGCTGCACGAACTCGCCAATTCGACCGGCGACATGGTCTTCCTGGTCATTCGCAGCGGCTTTGAGTCCGTTTGCCTGAGCCGCATTGCAGGGCACTTTCCAATCCAGACCATGACGCGTACGGAAGGGGATCGCCACCCCCTGGGCATGGGCGCCGGTGGCCTGGCGATATTGTCAGCCATGCATGATGCCGATATCAATGTAGCCATCGACGCCATTAGCCCGCGTCTCCAAGCCTATCAGCTGACTGAGGAAAAACTGCGCGAAGCCATCGACCTGACCCGGGCGCGCGGCGGCATTGCAATCGACGAAGGCACTGCGGCGCTCGATGTCTGTGCGATCGGGCGCGCGGTGCGCGACCGCGCACAAACGCCAGTGGCCGCCATTTTCGTGGCCTCGATCCGCCACCGCATGCTGGCGGATCGGCAGGAAAAGGTGACGAAACACCTGACGGTCTGCGTCGACGCCATCGAACGTGCGATGATCCGCTGAAGCATTGCCGGCGGGCACCGGCACGACCGCAGCCGGCACAACCATGACCGCGTTTGGTACAACCATGGAGAACCTCATGAACAAACCATCTGTCGCCGTGCTCGCCCTGGGGGGCACAATCGCCATGACCCGGGGGGATGGCGCGGGCGTCGTCCCCAATCTCACGGGCGAGAAGCTTGTCGGTGCCGTGCCGGAGCTGCAGGAAATCGCGCACATCGATGCGCGCTCTTTTCGCCAGCTACCCGGTGCACACCTGCAGTTCGCCGATCTGGAAGCGCTGGCCGATACAATACGCGAGCTGGCCTCCAGCGGCTGCCAGGGCGTCGTGATCACGCAAGGTACGGACACCATCGAAGAGACCGCCTTCGTACTCGATCGCCTGGTTGACCTGCCGATGCCGCTGATCGTCACAGGCGCCATGCGCAATCCCACTTTGCCAGGCGCCGACGGGCCAGGCAATATTCTCGCCGCGGTTCGCGTTGCCGTCAGTGCGGCTGCACGCGGATGCGGCTGCATGGTCGTGCTCAATGACGAGATCCATGCGGCGCGCTTCGTTCGCAAGATGCACTCCAGCCGGCCGGATGCCTTTGGTTCGCCAAACTGCGGCCGCATCGGCTGGATCAGCGAGGATAAGGTCATCCTGGGCTTGCGCCCACCGCACGTCGAGCCTCTGGTCCAGCAGCCGACCCCGGCCGACGCCAGGGTCGGCCTGGTGAAAATCGCTTTGGGCGATGACGGCACCATGGTGCGCGCCCTGACGGCGGCACGGCTGGATGGCCTGGTGGTCGAAGCGACTGGTGGCGGCCACGTCGCGCCAAGTGTCGCCGATGCACTCGAGCAGGCCGCACACGACATGCCTGTGATTCTTGTCTCGCGGACGGGGGCGGGCGATACCCTGGCCAAGACCTATGGTTTCCTGGGCAGCGAAATCGACTTGCAGCGCCGTGGCCTGATACGTGGCGGCTGGCTGGATGGGCTCAAGGCGCGCCTGTTGCTCACCTTGCTGCTGCGCCACGGCGTGACGCACCGTGACCGGATCGTACAGGCTTTCCGCCCATGGGGCGGCGATTGACGGCTGGGCGCTTGGTGGCGCACCAGCCCGAGGATGCCAGGGCGGGCCCCAAGAGTGCGCGCAGGCGCAGCGGCCGTACGGGCTTGCGCAACACGGGGAACTCGAGGTGCAAGTCCTGCAGCCGCTGTGTATCCTCGCCTGTCAGCAGCAGACCCAGGCGCAATTCCGGCAGGACGGCCTGCGCGTGCCGCAGCACGGCGATGCCGTCCATGCCTCCGGGCAAGCGCCAGTCGCTCAGTACGGCGTCGAACGCCGCCTCGGTCATGGCAGCGCAGGCCTGCTCGCCGTCTGGTACGGCGTGCACCTGCAGGGACCAGCCGCGCAGCAGCTGCACCAGCGCTTCACGCACCACCAGATTGTCCTCGACCACCAGCACGCGACCCTGCAGTTGTCCCGCGGCTGGCTGTGTTTGCACGGAGGCGCAGCGCGCCGGCTGGGGCAGGGCGATTGGGATATCCAGCATGAAGCAGCTGCCCCGCCCGGGTACAGAGCGCATCTGCAGCGGGTGCGCCAATATCTGGGCGGTGCGCTGTACGGTGGCCAGGCCCAGGCCATAGCCCCGTGCGGGATCCCGCTGCGGATTGTCGAGCTGTACGAACTCTTCGAATATGCTGGCCTGCGCCTCTGCGTGGATGCCGATGCCTGTGTCGTATACGCACAAGCGCAGACCGCCGGCCCGTCGGCGCGCACCAAGCAGCACACCGCCGCGTTCCGTGTAGCGAATGGCATTGGACAGCAGGTTGGAGAGCGCTCGTTCCAGCAGGACCGGATCGCTGCGTGACCAGGCCGACGTGGCGTGCACGCGCAGTTGCAGGCCTTTCTCGTGCGCCATCGCCTCGAACAGGCTGGCCACGTGCTCCAGCAGCGGTTGCAGTGCAAAGGGGCGGGGCTCGGGAACGAGCCGGCCTGAATCCATGCGTGAGAGATCCAGCAGACTTTCCAGCAATTGGTCCAGCGCCGCAGTGCATTGGTGCAGGCGCGCCAGGGTGGTGGCGTCCTGCTCGCGTGGCTGCAGCAGGCTCAAGTAAAGGTTCAGCGCCTGCAGGGGCTGGCGCAGATCGTGGCTGGCAGCCGCCAGAAAACGCGCGCGGGCCGCATTTGCGGCTTCGGCCTGTACGCTTTTCTCATGCAGGTCGCGCATCAGATCCCGGTTGCGCAGTTCATTGAGCACGTTTTGGTGCAGAGTGCGCCCAAAGCGCAGGCCGACCATCGTGAGCACCATCCAGAGGATGCACGCAAAACCCGCTTCGATCAGGCGTTCGGTGGTCCCCAGCGCCGCCAGCTGGATGGCCAGACCGAGCAGCAATGGCGTGTTCGTGGCCCACATGACCGGGGGCCAGCAACAATATTGCGCAGCGGCGCCCGCCGCCAGGACGGCGATCAAGGCGAGTACGCGCGAGATCAGTTCCCCGTCGCCCGCCTGCAGTGCAAAATGAATCCACAGCACGACGACCCCGATCGCCAGCAGCACACGGACGGCCAGGGCTCGTGCCCAGCGGCGGGTGCTTTCGATCGTGCCGTCCCATTCCCGCCGCACCCGCCGCAGCAACATCAGGCGCTCGAGTGAAAGCAGCAGGATCAGTACGGCAGGGCCCACTGCCTGTACCGGCCCTACATAGGGCAACAGCAGCCAGGCGACGAGTGCCGGCAGAACCAGAGAGACGGTCAACAGCAACTCGCGCATGCTGTGCAGCAATACGTCGAGCATCTGCCGCTCGAGTGCGCAGCGGTGCGACGGCTTCAGGTTCACCGGCCCCATGGCGCTGGGGGTCAGCATCAAACCGCGCAGAAGAGCCGGCAACCGCTTCATCACGCCGTGCCCATTCAGGTAACCGGGGGATCTGCCGGCAGTTGGCGCGCCAATGTCACTGCCTGCAGCCGGTTGACCGCACCCGTCTTGGCGAAGATGGCTTCCAGGTGATTCTTCACCGTGGCTGGTGCGATGCCCATGGCGTTCGCAATCTCTTTGTTGCTGGCGCCCGTGGCCAGCACCCGCAAGACGTCCATCTGGCGGGCGCTCAGGCCGTACGGGTTGGCATTGGCCGTGGCCAGGGCAGCCCATGGGTCGCTGGTCTCGAACACCACCTGGCCCGCTGCCAGCCTGCGCAGATGCCTGATCAGGGCGTGAATTTCCAGCGTCTTGGGCAGATAGGCCACCAGCCCTGCGTCCCGTGCACGCTGGGACAGGGTGGGATCTTCGGCACCCGACATCAGGCCGATGGCGACGCCCGGGTGGCGCTTCATGACGAGCTCTGCGCCGCGCAGGCCGTTGATGCCGGGCAGATAGTAATCCAGCAGTACGAGATCGAAGCCGGCCGCATCGCGGGCCAGCACTTCCATGGCCTGTTCCAGCCGGTCTGCGGTGGTCACGTGCAAGCCAGGTGCCTGATGGCGCAGCGCCGTGGCCAGGCCATCCCGGAACAAAGGGTGATCGTCTACCAGCAGCAGGGCAAATGCATCCAGTGTGTCCAAACGTGTCTCCCACATGGGCCATTTGGCCCATGGTTTAGCGTCATGGGTCACGATAGGATGAAGCGCGGCAGCATCCATCGGCCCGGGGCGGGGTCAAGGGCGCGTTCAAGAGCGCGTTCATCATAACCTGCCCGTCAGCCCAACCACCGACAGCCGCTTGGTCTGCGGACCCCTGTGCTGGCCCTGGCGGATGAAGTCCAATCCTTCTGCCGAACCGACCGAGAAGACAGATCGAGAAAATAAATTGAGAAAACAAAGAACAAAAGGAGCCCTTTCATGAAACGATTTGCCATTTGTCTCGCCCTCAGCGGCCTGTTGACCGGCGGGACAGCGCTGGCGCAATCCAGCCCGGATGCCACCGATGCCATCCTGGTGTTCGATGCTTCGGGCTCCATGTGGGGCCAGATCGATGGCGTCAACAAGATCGTCATCGCGCGCGATGTGGTCAGCAAGCTGCTGGACGAGCTGCCGGCCAGCCGGCGCCTGGGCCTCATGGCCTATGGCCACAACCGCAAGGGCGACTGCAGCGACATTCAGATGCTGGCGCCTGTTGGTACGGATCGCGCGGGGATCCGCAGTGCCGTCATGGGCCTCAATCCCAAGGGCATGACGCCCATGGCGGCTGCCGTGCAGTTGGCCGCCGAAGAACTCAAGTTCACCGAGAACAAGGCCACTGTCATCCTGGTCTCTGACGGCGAAGAAACCTGTCACGCCGATCCGTGCCAGGCGGTGGCCGCATTGGAAAAGCTGGGTGTGGACCTGACTGTGCACACCGTGGGCTTCGGGCTGGAGAGCGCCGAAGCCAAGAAGGCGCGCGAGCAGTTGCAGTGCATGGCCGAACACACCGGGGGGCAGTTCTTTACGGCGGACAATGCCCAGGAGCTGGCTGAAGCGCTCACTCTCGTGGCGACGACCGCACCCACCGCACCGGCAGCGCCTGCGGCACCCGCTGTGCCAGCCCGCCAAGTGGACAGTATTCTTCAGGCGACGGATGGCGAAGGCGGCGCACCGATCACCCAGGGCCTGAGCTGGGTCGTGCGCGATGGCGGTACCGGCGAGATCCTGCACCAGGCCGACAATGCCGGCCGCCTCGAGCTGGCACTGAAGCCGGGCATCAAAGACGTGCGTGTCGAACGCCTGTCCGATGGCGCTGCTGCCGAGGGCTCCTTCAATCCAGCCAAGGATGCGCGCTATACCTTGCCCATCGTGGTGCACTATGACGCCGCCCTTTCCGCGCCCGCCACGGCCGTGGCCGGGTCCGTGATCCGCGTGACCTGGGAAGGCCCGGACCGCGAGAGAGATTATCTCAGTGTGGAACGTCCCGACAAGCACTCCAACGCGGCCTCGTCCCTCGAGTACACCTACACTGAAGAGGGCAGCCCGCTGGCGTTGCGCATGCCGTCCGAGCCCGGCACTTATGAAATCCGTTATATCCAGAACCAGGGCTACAAGACGTTGGCGCGTCAAACAATCGAGGTGACGCCAGTGGGTGCCACGCTGGAGGCGCCCACAACGGCGGCGGCTGGCTCCGAGGTGCGCGTCAGCTGGGCTGGCCCGGACTACCGCCATGATTATCTCAGCGTAGAACGTCCCGACAAGGGCTCCAATGCAGCCTCGTCCCTCGAGTACACCTACACTGAAGAGGGCAGTCCGCTGGCATTGCGCATGCCGTCCGAGCCCGGCACCTATGAAATCCGCTATATCCAGAACCAGGACTACAAGACCCTGGCGCGCCACACGATCGAGGTGACGCCGGTGAGTGCCACGCTGGAGGCGCCCGCAACGGCGGTGGCCGGCTCCGAGGTGCGCGTCAGCTGGGCGGGCCCGGACTACCGTCATGACTACCTCAGTGTGGAGCACCCCGACAAGGACTCCAACGCGGCTTCGTCCCTCCAGTACACCTACACTGAAGAGGGCAGCCCGCTGGCGTTGCGCATGCCGTCCGAGCCCGGCACCTATGAAATCCGCTACATCCAGAACCAAGGCTACAAGACCCTGGCGCGTCACATGATTACAGTCACGGCCGCCCCATGAGGGCAGCCCACCAAAGCGGCAGTTTCACGCCCTGGCCGCCGCCAGAGACATGCGGCGGCCAGGGTTACGCCGTATCACGCAGCATCAATCGGTCAAGCAAAATAAGGAATTGAACGACTATGTGGGATTTCAACCTCGGCGCCGCCTTCGGCCTCATGATGCGCACGATGCCTTTCATCATCCTGCGCCTCGTCGTCTATCTGGGCATTGCGCTGGGCTACATGCTGGTCACCGGGGTGGGGGCGGGCCTGGGTTACGGGGTCGGCACCCTATTTGGCGCCGATGGCCAGACCACGGGTGCCGGCATTGGGGGGGTGATTGGCTTTGGTGTCTTTGGCGCCCTCATGTACTGGGCGCGGGCGTGGCTCTTGTACATGATCAAGGCCGCGCACATCGCCGTCCTCATCGAACTGGTCGATGGCAAGTCCATCCCCGAGGGCAAATCCCAGCTTGGTCATGGCCGAGAGGTCATACAACAGCGCTTTGGCGCGTCCAACGTCTTGTTCGGTATCGATATCCTCATCAAGGGCGTGGTGCGCGCTTTGTCTGGCCTGGTGCGCGGCCTGCTGAACATGTTTCCCGCAGGCGAACGCCTGGCGTCGCTGATCCAGGCGTTCCTGCGTATGGCACTGGGTTTCGTGGATGAACTCATCCTCGCGCGCATGATCCGTACCGGCGCTGAAGAGCCCTGGGATTCGGCCAGGAAGTCGCTCGTGCTCTACGGCCAGAACTACAAGCCCATGCTCAAGAATGCCGCCTGGCTGGCCGCCATCATGTACGGCCTGAGTATTCTGGTGTTCGTCGTCATGCTGGCTCCGGCGGCCTTGATTGCCTATCTCATGCCCGGCTTTCTCTCGGGTGCGGCCGTCGCCTTTGCCGTGTTGCTGGCCTGGAGCATCAAGGTGGGCCTGTTCGAACCGCTGGCGCTCACCTGCATGATGCAGGTGTATTTCCAGGCGATCGAGGGGCAGGAACCCAATCCAGAATGGGAGGCCAAGCTGGAAGGCATGTCCGACCAGTTCCGCAAGATCAAGCAAGGCGCCGAAGAAGTGCTGCGCAGGCCGCGCCCGCCTGCCGGCGCGCCCGAGCCAGACGCCTCGGCGTAGTCTGGCCCGGGCCCGAGCTTAGGGTTTGCGGGCAGTCTTGGGGGACATCACTGCGCAGCGTGCCAAGACGGTCGTGCCGTTGCTCAGGGCAAGCAGCACCTGGGCCTCGTCACCCAAGGCAAGGCCTTCCCGGGGACCTTCGAGCATGAGGTGGTAGCTGCCGGGCTTGAGTTCGACTTGCTGCCCTGCGGGTATGGCAAGCTCGTCGATCATGGCCATTTTGCTCACGCCCCCTTCGTGGGTGGTTTGGTGCAGCATGATCTCTTCATAGTCGGGTGAGGCGGCCGACTGGACGCGCACAGGCTCGCTGCCTTGATTGTGGATGACCAGGAAACCCCCTGAGGGCGTAGGCTTGGGCATTTGCCGGATCCAGCAGCCGTCGGCCGTGACCTGTCCGGCGATGGGCCGGCTGGCCAGTGTCGCGTAGTCGGGGCCCTGCGCCGCGGCGCCGTGGGCGTGGCCGTGATCGCTGCCGTGGCTGTGGTCGTTGCCGTGCGCCCAGGCGATTGCGCCAGGTTGCATGAGTGCCAGGGCGAGCCCCAGGGTGGTTGCGATATGAGTGAGCTTGATTTTCATGTGAGTTCCTGTCCGAGAACGGGTCGTGCGACGGGGTGTCGCACAGTGAAAGTGCCTGCCAAGGGCGGCCTTTCGGGGATGATGAGGTGTAAGAGGCACGGTTGATGAGCCGTGCGGGTGTCATGACCCGAGCAGGACAGGGGGGGCGCGTGGCCCGAGGGGCGGGCCCGCAATGCGCGCAGGCAGCGGTGTCATGCCGTCGCGCAACGTGAGGGTGGGGACGCGTGCAACGGCAGTGGCCATGGCTGGCGCGGCCGCACCCGGCATGACGGCCTGGGACACCACGGCGCAGAAGGGGCAGGACTGCGCGGCGCCATCGTGGTCCGGCACACCGTCGAGCAGCGTGACCGACGCCAGGCCGACATCCCCGGTTTCCGTGCATAGCGCTATGGTCAGTGTGCCGCTGCCTGGGCCCGACAGCTTGGGCATATAGCCTGCAGGAAACGCCGTACGAAACAGCAGCGCGAAGAGCGTCAGACAAAGCAGAATTTGCCAGACGCCCTTGTGGCTTCCTTTCAGGTTTCGCAATGCGTGCATGAAGCCGATTGTACCCGTGTCCGAAGGCCAGGACCTGCTCCGTCACCAGCGTCCGGTGCCCAGAGTCGCCCTCACCCGGTGAAGCGGGCCTGCATCATGATTCTGTGGCAAAATTACTGTTCATAAACACAGTAGTCATCATGAGCCAATCTGCTTTTTCCTTCCGTGCCCAACCGGCCGCAGGGGCTCCCTCCTCGGCCGGCAGGGGGGCGCAGTCCGTGCTGGCGATCCAGGGGGTGTGGCGCGGCACTGAAATCAGCAATCCATCCGTCGCCGTGGTGCCCACGGGTTGGGCACTGCTGGATCGCGAGCTGCCGGGCGGCGGCTGGCCGAGCCAGTCGCTGGTCGAAATCCTGGCCCCACAGCCCGCCATCCTCGAATGGCGGCTGCTGGGTCCCGCATTGCGCCAGGTCTCTGAACGGGGTGGGCAGGTCATCGTCGTCGGGCCGCCGCGTCAGCCATACCTGCCGGGCCTGCAGCAGGGGGGGCTGGATGAGCGCCGTTTCGTCTGGATCCAGGCCCAGACGCCGGCCGAGCGCCTCTGGGCCACCGAGCAGCTGGTCAGGGCCAACGCCTGCGGCGCCATCATCGCCTGGTTGCCCCAGGCTCGGCCCGAACACATCCGGCGCCTGCAAGTCTGCGCGCAGTCCTGCCAGGGGCTGGTATTTCTGTGCCGCCCCGAAGCCGTACGGGTTGAACCCTCGGCTGCCCCGCTGCGGGTGTGGGCCGGCTTGCGGCCGGATTGGGCGCTCGATCTGCATATCCTCAAGCGCCGTGGCCCCCCACACGCCCGGCCGATTGCGCTGCCGTCCGTTCCCGGTGCGCTGGCCTCGGTTCTCAGCCCCCGGCAGCTGCATCCTGGCCAACTGCCTGGCCAACTGTTTTCCCGCGAGGTGCCTGCTCATGCTGTGGGCCGCCCTGTCATTGCCCTGCGCCCCCGACGGAACCCCACCCTCCAATGAGGCTCTTCATGGGCTGGCGGTCTGGGCCTTGCAGTTCACGCCCCGGGTCGCCATCGCCGATGACGCCGTCGTCCTCGAGGTCGAGGCCAGCACGCGTCTGTTCGGCGGGCGCCGGGCGCTGCACGAGCGCATCGATGGCGAAGGCCGGGAAATAGGCATGGCCGCCATCGCCTGGGCGCCCAACAGCCTGGCTGCGCTGGCTTGCGTGCGGGCCGGGGTACTCAACGGGGTGCGCCAGCCACTGCCCCAGGTGCTCGATGCCCTGCCCATGGGGGTGTTGTCGGCCGTGGCCCCCCATCGGCTGACGCTGGCACAGCTCGGGTGCCGCACCTTGGGCGATGTCCGCCGTCTGCCGCGCGGGGGCATCGGCCGGCGCTTTGGCAAGGGTTTGCTCGATGCCCTCGATCAGGCCTATGGCGTGCAACCCGAGGCGCATCGCTGGGTCGATCTCCCCGAAACCTTTCATGCCCGGCTCGAGCTGATGGCGCGCGTGGATGCCGCCCCGGCACTGCTGTTCGGCGCCCGCCGCCTGTTGGTCCAGTTGTGTGGCTGGCTGGCGGCGCGGCAGGCGGGCACTACGGCCTTCACCGTGCGCTGGGCGCATGATGGCGCGCATTTGCGCCCAGGGGGCGACGCAGGCGGCACAGGCTGGCTCACGGTTCGCACCGCGCAGCCGATGCGCGATGTCGAGCATCTGTGCCGGTTGCTGGCCGAGCACCTGGCTCATGTCAGGTTGCAGGCCCCGGTGGGCGAACTGGCCCTCGAAGCGCCCGAAGTCGTGCCGCTGCAGGCGCATAGTGCTTCGCTGCTGCCCCAAGACGGCCCGGCGGGCGAGCTGCTGCCGCGGGTGCTCGAACGCATTGCCGCCCGCCTGGGTCCCGGGCGTGTCTGGCAGCCAGTGTTGTGTGAAGACCATCGCGTCGAATGGATGCAGCATTGGCAGCCGGCGCCGCAGCCTGTGCGGGGGCCGCGCATCGCACCGCCCCCGGTGCCGCAGCCAGGTTTCATCCTGCCTGAACCCCTGCAGCTTGCGGTGCGTGACAACCGGCCGATCTACCAGGGGCCGTTGATGCTGCTGGCAGGCCCCCACCGCGTCGAAGGCGGCTGGTGGCATCGAGCTGGGGACGACGCCACCAACCACCATGTCGAGCGGGATTACTGGGTGGCGCTCAGCCAGCATGCCGGGGTGCTTTGGATCTACCAGGTCCGCCTGGCTGGTGATGCCACGGCCTGGTATCTGCACGGGGCATTTGCGTGAGGGCGCCATGACCAATGCGTCGCCAACCTTGCCAGGCTATGCCGAGCTCAGGTGCCTCAGCAATTTCTCTTTCCTGCGGGGCGCCAGCCATCCCGAAGAGCTGGTCGAACGCGCCCGGCAGCTGGGCTACGGCGCGCTCGCCCTGACCGATGAATGCTCGATGGCGGGCATCGTGCGCGCCCACGTCGCAGCCAGGGCGCATGGCCTGAGGCTGCTGGTGGGCAGCCAGTTCGAGGTCCGCGCCGCTGCGCCGCTGGCGTCTTTCACCCTGGTTGTAATTGCTGCCAATGGCCATGGCTATGGCAATTTGTGTGAATTCATCACTGGCTTGCGGCGTGCGTCATCCGCCAAAGGCCGCTACCAGCTGCAGGCAGACGATCTCGATCCGCGCGTCCTGGCGGACTGCGTCGTGCTCGTTTCACCCCATCGTCCTGCCGACCCGGAGCAACTGCTGGGGGTGGCGCGCTGGACGCTGGAGCGCTTCATGGGGCGCTGCTGGCTGGCGGTCGAACTCTTGCGCAGCCTCGATGACGAGCGATGGCTGCACCAGTTGCGCGAGGTCGGCAAGCTGACGGCCATCCCGCTGGTGGCCTGCGGTGATGTCCACATGCACGTGCGCTCGCGCAAGATGCTGCAGGACATTCTCACCGCCATTCGCCTGGGCAAGCCGCTTACGCACTGCGGCCGCAGCCTGCAGCCCAACGCAGAGCGCCACTTGCGCTCGCGCCTGCGCTTGGCGCAGATCTATCCGGTCGAACTGTTGGCCGAAACTATGCAGGTGGCGGCCCGCTGTCATTTCAGCCTGGACGAGCTGCGTTACCAGTATCCCGAAGAAGTCGTGCCGAAGGGGGAAACCCCGGCCAGCCATTTGCGCCGTCTCACCTACGAGGGGGCCGGATGGCGCTGGCCGGGTGGCATTCCCGCCAAGGTGCAGGAACAGATCGAGCACGAACTGGCGCTGATCGCCGAACTCGGCTACGAACCATATTTCCTCACCGTGGCCGATATCGTGGCTTTTGCCCGCTCGCGTCGGATTCTCTGCCAGGGGCGGGGCAGTGCGGCGAATTCTGTGGTCTGCTATTGCATTGGCGTCACCGAGGTGGATCCGGCCCGCATGGCAGTGTTGTTCGAGCGTTTCATCAGCCGCGAGCGCAACGAACCCCCTGATATCGATGTGGATTTCGAGCACGAGCGTCGCGAAGAGGTCATCCAGTACCTGTATCGTAAATATGGGCGTGCCCGGGCTGCACTGACGGCCGTGGTGGTTCGCTATCGGCCCAAGAGCGCGATTCGCGATGTGGGCAAGGCCTTGGGTTTCGAGGCCAGCGTGCTCGATGCCCTGGCCAAGGGGCAGCGCTGGTGGGATGGCCGCGAAATCGCGCCCGAGCGGCTGCGTGCGGCGGGCCTGACACCCGACAGCCTCGGGGTGCGCCAGCTGCTGCGGTTTGCCGGGCAGCTGGTCGGCTTTCCCCGGCACCTGAGCCAACACGTGGGGGGGTTCGTGCTGTCGCGCGGGCCGCTGTCGCGCATGGTGCCCATCGAGAACGCGGCCATGGAAGGCCGCACGGTGATCGAATGGGACAAGGACGATCTCGATGCCATGGGCCTGCTCAAGGTCGACGTGCTGGCACTGGGCATGCTCACGGCGATTCGCAAGGCTCTGGCCTTCATCGGCGCGCGCACGGGCAGCGTGTTCGAGCTGCAGGATATTCCACCCGAGGATCCCGAGACCTATGACATGATCTGTCGGGCCGACACGATCGGGGTGTTCCAGATCGAAAGCCGTGCCCAAATGAGCATGCTGCCGCGCCTGCGGCCACGGTGCTACTACGACCTGGTCATCGAAGTGGCGATCATCCGCCCCGGGCCGATCCAGGGCAATATGCTGCACCCCTATCTCAGCAGGCGCCAGGGCAGGGAACCCGTGCGCTATCCAGGCGAAGCCCTGCGCGAGGCGCTGGGCCGCACCCTGGGGGTCCCCATCTTCCAGGAGCAAGTCATGCAGATCGCGGTGCTGGCGGCCGGCTTTACCCCCGGCGAAGCCGACCAGCTGCGCCGCTCCATGGCCGCCTGGCGGCACAAGGGCAATCTCGAGGCGCACTATGCCCGGCTGGTCGATGGCATGACCGCGCGGGGCTATGAGCGCGCTTTCGCCGAGTCGATCTTCGAACAGATCCGGGGGTTTTCAGAATACGGGTTCCCGGAAAGCCATGCCGCCAGCTTTGCGTTGCTGGTCTATGCTTCGTGCTGGATCAAGCGGCATCATCCGGCCGAATTCCTGGCGGCCATGCTCAACAGCCAGCCGCTGGGTTTCTACAGCCCAGATCAGCTCGTGCAGGATGCGCGTCGTCACGGGGTCCAGGTGCACCCGGTCGATGTGCTCGCCAGCGACTGGGATTGCACCCTCGAGGGGGCCGTGGATCTGCCGGCCGTGCGGCTGGGGTTGCGCATGGTTTCCGGGATGTCGCAAGCCACTGCCGCGCGCATCGTGGCAGCGCGCGCCCAGGGGCTGTTCGATGACACCGATGACCTGGCCCGGCGGGCGGCATTGGGCATGCAGGATATGCGCCGGTTGGCGGGTGCCGATGCACTGGCCGGCTTGTCGGGTCACCGGCGCCAGCAGGTCTGGGAAGCCTCGGTATCCAACGCCGCACCCCGGCTTTTGCAGGATGCGCCGATCCGCGAAGACATCCTCGAGCTGCCGCCCGCGCCCGAGGGCGAAGAGATCCTGTTCGATTATGCCAGCGTGGGCCTGACGCTGCGGCGCCACCCGCTCGAGCTGCTGCGGCCCGTGTTGCGCAAGCGGCGCCTGCAAAGCGCACAAGAGTTGCAACATGCACGTGATGGCAGCCTGGTGCGCTGTTGCGGTATTGTCACGCTGCGCCAGCGGCCCCGCACGGCCAAGGGCGTGGTGTTCGTTTCGCTGGAAGACGAAACCGGGGTGGTGCAGGTGGTGGTCTGGCAGAAGGTGCGCGAGCGTCAGCGCACGGTATTGCTGCAATCGAAGCTGTTGGCGGTATATGGCCGCTGGCAGCAGGCGGAAGGGGTCGGCAACGTGGTCGCGGCACACCTGGTCGACTTGACTCCGCTGCTTGGGCGGCTGGCTGACGAGACCAACAAGAGTCGCGATTTCCACTGAATGGTGAATCGGCCTGGATCGGCCCGGGTTTTCCAGGTGGTCCCGGCCAAACGGCGCTGTGTCGCGGCCACGCGAGACGGCGAAGCCCGGCACTCCCGCCAAACCCGCCGGCGTATCCCTGTTAAAATCAGGGCGGCGGGCCCCTTCGCATGGTTCGGCGGTCAACCTGGTCAGGTCGGGAACGAAGCAGCCACAGCCGTGCAGAATCAGTGCCGAAGTCAGGCTCGCCTCTTCATTTCCTTTCTGGCAAGGCGCCTGTGAGCTATCTCGTTCTGGCGCGCAAATGGCGCCCCCGCACTTTCGAGACCCTGGTCGGCCAAGAGCACGTGGTCCGCGCGCTCACGCATGCGCTGTCTTCCGGCCGGCTGCATCACGCCTGGCTGTTCACTGGCACCCGGGGTGTGGGCAAGACCACGCTGTCGCGTATTCTGGCCAAATCCCTCAATTGCGAGCAAGGGGTCACCGCTGCGCCGTGTGGTCATTGCCAGGCCTGCACCGAAATCGATGCCGGCCGCTACGTCGACTACATCGAGCTCGACGCCGCCTCCAATCGCGGGGTGGACGAAATGACCCAGCTGCTCGAGCAGGCCATATACGCACCTTCGTCGGGGCGTTACAAGGTCTACATGATCGACGAAGTCCACATGTTGACCGGCCACGCCTTCAACGCCATGCTCAAGACGCTGGAAGAGCCGCCCGAGCACGTCAAGTTCATTCTGGCCACCACGGACCCGCAAAAAATTCCTGTTACGGTGCTGTCCCGCTGCCTGCAGTTCAATCTCAAGCAAATGACGGTACCGGCCATGGTCGAGCACCTCACGCACGTGCTCGAAGACGAAGCCATCGACGCCGAGCCGCAGGCCCTGCGCTTGCTGGCGCAGGCGGCGGCAGGTTCCATGCGCGATGCCTTGTCTCTGGCCGATCAGGCCATTTCATATGCCGCTGGCCCGCTCACGGCTGCCGTGGTCGGCGAGATGCTCGGCACACTCGATCAGCATCAGCTGGTGGCGTTGGTGCAGGCATTGGCTGCACGCGATGCCGGCGGGGTGTTGGCCGTGGCGGACGATCTCCTGGCACGCGGCCTGTCATTTCGGGTGGCGTTGGGCGATCTGGCCACGCTGCTGTCACGTGTGGCCATGACCCGGCAGCTGGGCCAGGCGCCCGCAGATGACCCCCAGGCCGATGATCTCGTGGCGCTGGCCAGGCTGCTCGCCCCCGATACCCTGCAGCTGTTCTACACGGTGGCTGTGCACAGCCGGGCCGAGCTCGCCCTGGCACCAGACGAATACGCTGGTTTCGTGATGGCCTGTCTGCGCATGCTGGCCCTGGCGCCAGAGCGTGATGATCCGGTGGCGGATACCGCAGGCGATGATCTATCGCTTGACGTGGATAATTCATCGCCTGATGCGGATGGTTCGTCGCCTGATGCCGGCAGTCCACCGCCTGCAGCAGATCGCCGGGCGCCCGACATGGGCCGCTCGCCAGATACTGCCGATCCGCCCGAGGCCCTGGCAGAGGGCACCCCGTCGGCAGAGGATGACGGCCCACCCTGGGATCCGGACGGCGATCTGATCCCAGACGAAAACTTTGCAGATTTCGTGCCGGATGACGCACTCGAGCTGCCCGTTCAGGTTGCCGAGCGCGCCAGGGGGCGGTCGGGTGGGTCGGCGGTGATTGCGCAGATACCAGATCCGGCTGCCATGACCCCCCAGGCCTGGCCCGAACTGGCGGCGCGTCTGCCCGTCACCGGTGCGGCCCGTGCCCTTGCTCTGAACAGCGAATGGGTGGCCGCAGACGACACGCAGATCCGGTTGCGGGTCGCGATCCACACATTATCGGGTGGAGGGGGGCAAGAGCGGCTTTGCACGGTGTTGTCCGAACACTATGCGCGGGTCCTGCGCCTCGATATCGAATATGGCGAAACCGGTGCGGATACGGCGCATGCGGTGAGCGAGGCCGAACAGGCGCGACGCCAGGAACAAGCCGAACACGCGGCTGAACGCGACCCCTTGATACAGGCCCTGGGCAGCCAGTTTGGGGCCCGGATCGTTCCTGGTTCGGTGCGCCCAGCCTGAAGCTTTTCTCCACTTTTTGTCCAATGACACGAGACCCCTGAGATGATGAAGAACCAGATTGCCGGCTTGATGCGCCAGGCGCAGCAAATGCAGGAAAACATGAAGAAGGCCCAGGACGCCCTGGCCGACATCCTGGTGGAAGGTGCGGCGGGTGGGGGGCTGGTCAAGGTGAGCATGAACTGCAAATATGACGTCAAGCGGGTCACCATCGACCCCACGCTGTTTGACGACGACCGCGACATGATCGAAGACCTCGTGGCCGCCGCGTTCAATGACGCCCAGCGCAAGGCCGAGGCCACCGCCCAAGAAAAAATGGCATCCGTCACGGCCGGCATGTCCTTGCCTGCGGGCATGAAGCTGCCCTTCTGATGCCCGCGCCGCTGCCCGAGCCCGAACCCCTGAGGGCATTGGTCGAGGCCCTGCGGGCCTTGCCCGGGGTGGGCGTGCGCACGGCCAGGCGCATGGCCTACCACCTGCTGCAGCATGATCCGCAGGCTGCGCTGCAGTTGGGCGCGGCCTTGCAGCAGGCCGTCGAAGGCCTGCAGCACTGCCGGCAATGCCATTCATTTTCTCAGGAACCGGTGTGCCCGGTCTGCCAGGATCCCGAACGCGACGCATCCTTGTTGTGCGTGGTCGAAAACCCGGCCGATCAGCAGGTGATCGAGTCCAGCCACGGCTACAACGGGCTTTATTATGTTCTGATGGGGCGGCTTGCGCCGCTAGAGGGGGTGGGCCCCGAGCAGGTCCGTTTTGCCGAGCTGCGCACGCGCGCCACCGACGGTGCGGTGCGCGAAGTCATCCTGGCCACCAGCTTTACGGCCGAGGGCGAGACCACGGCCTATTACCTGGCCGACATGCTGCGCGCCCAGGGCCTGAAGGTCAGCCGTCTGGCCCGCGGCGTGCCCAGCGGCAGCGAGCTCGAATACGTGGATGCGGGCACCCTCGCCTGGGCCCTGATGGAACGGCGCGGAACCTGAACCGGTTCAGCGCGCGGCCACCCGCCCTGCGCCCAGCAGGGTATCCAGCTGCAGGGCGTCGGCTGTGAACAGGCGGATGCCCTCGGCCAGTTTTTCGGTGGCCATGGCATCTTGGTTGAGTTGGGTGCGAAAAGCCACTTCGTTGCTGGCCTGCCACTCTGGTGCCTGCACTTTGGCCTGGTCGACGCTCAGGCCGGCCGGCAGGGGATCGGCGCTGGCGGCCAGCTCGGCCATGAGCGCGGGGCTGATGGTCAGCAGATCGCAGCCGGCCAGCGCGCGGATCTGGCCGATGTTGCGAAAGCTGGCCCCCATGATCTGCGTATCCAGGTTGTAGGCCTTGAAGTAATTGTAGATGCGGGTGACGGACTGCACGCCCGGGTCATGGACGCCGGCGTGAGCGGCTTCGTCCCAGGCGGCTCCGGCTGCTTTTTTGTACCAGTCGTAGATGCGGCCCACGAACGGAGAGATCAGCGTGACACCCGCTTGGGCACAGGCGATGGCCTGGGGCAGCGAAAACAGCAGGGTCAGGTTGCAATGGATGCCCTCGGCTTCCAGCACCCGGGCCGCCTGGATGCCTTCCCAGGTGGAAGCCAGCTTGATTAGCACCCGCTCGCGCGCGATGCCGGCTGCTTCGTACAGCGCGATGATTTGGCGTGCCCGCTCGATGCTGGCCTGGCTGTCGAACGAGAGCCGGGCATCGACTTCGGTGGAGACCCGCCCGGGTACGATGGCCAGGATCTCGCGCCCGAATGCCACCAACAGGTGGTCGACCTGTTCGGACAGGCTCGCTGCGGGGTGATCCCGCAGGATCTGGTCGAGCAGGGGCCGGTACCGTTCTTGCTGGACGGCTTTCAGAATCAGTGTGGGGTTGGTGGTGGCGTCGGTGGGCTGCCAGGCCCGCATGGCGTCGAAGTCACCCGTATCGGCCACGACCGTGGTCAGTGCGCGCAGCGCGTCCAGTTGATGGGGCATGTTGCAATAAACCTTGATGTAAAAGCTGTCCAAGCGGCACGCCTGGACCCCGTGCAGGCGGCTGATGGCGGGATCATGCGCACTGTATAATGCGAAGGTTTAACATCCGTTTCGCATCCGGGGTCATATCTTGCTGCCGTCGATCTTTCCCGAGGGGCCTGCCGGCCGCTCACCAGCAATTCTTGCCTTGGCTGACGGTACCATATTCCGGGGCATATCCATAGGCGCCCAAGGTTATTCCGTCGCCGAGATCGTTTTCAACACCGCCATGACGGGCTACCAGGAGATCCTCACCGATCCCAGCTACAGCGGGCAGATCGTCACCTTCACCTATCCGCATATCGGCAACACCGGCGTAAACGACGAAGACGTCGAGTCCGATCGCATCCACGCCGCCGGTCTGGTGGTGCGCGACTGCCCAGCCCGGGTGTCCAGCTTCCGGGCCACCCGCAGCCTGCCCGACTACCTGCAGGCCGAAGGCATCGTCGCCATTTCAGGTATCGACACCCGCAAACTCACGCGCATCCTGCGTGATCGTGGGGCCCAGGGGGCCTGCCTGTTCGTGGGCGATGACGTCGACCAGGCGGTTGCGCTCGCGCGCCAGTTCGGCGGCATGGAAGGCCAGGACCTCGCGCTGAAAGTCAGCACGCCGGCGGCTGCCACCTGGGAGCAGGGTACCTGGCAGCTGGGCAGTGGCTATCAGGCGCCCAGCGATCCCCGGTTTGAAGTCATCGCCTACGACTACGGCATCAAGGCCAACATTCTGCGCCTGCTGGCCGACAGGGGCTGTCGCATCACGCTGGTGCCAGCTACCACGCCGGTAGACGAAATCCTCGCCCGGCAGCCCGATGGCGTGTTCCTGTCCAACGGGCCCGGCGATCCCGCCGCTTGCGATTATGCCGCGCAGGCCAGCAGGGCCATCATCGAACGCGGTATTCCCCTGTTCGGCATCTGTCTGGGGCAACAGGTGCTGGGGCTGACCCTCGGCGGGCGTACGGTGAAAATGAAATCCGGCCACCACGGTGCCAATCATCCCGTACAAGAGCTGGCGACGGGGCGGGTGTTCATCACCAGCCAGAACCACGGCTTCACGGTCGATGGCGACAGCCTGCCCGCCAATGCGCGTGTGACGCACGTGTCTCTGTTCGATGGCAGCCTGCAGGGTTTCGAACTCATCGACAAACCGGTGTTCTGCTTTCAGGGGCACCCCGAAGCCAGCCCGGGGCCGCACGACATCAACGTGCTGTTCGACAAATTCATCGAGCTCATGGCGCAATACAAAGCCCAATCGTCACACTAAGCACTCCGGCCATCCCACATGCCCAAACGTTCAGACATCCACAGCATTCTCATTATCGGGGCGGGCCCCATCATCATCGGCCAGGCCTGCGAGTTCGACTACTCCGGCGCCCAGGCCTGCAAGGCCCTGAAGGCCGACGGCTTCCACACCATCCTGGTGAACAGCAACCCGGCCACCATCATGACGGACCCGGATACGGCCGACGTCACCTATATCGAACCCATCACCTGGCAGGCGCTCGAAAAAATCATCGCCATCGAGAAACCCGATGCCGTGCTGCCCACCATGGGCGGGCAGACCGCCCTGAACTGCGCGCTCGATCTGGCGCGCCACGGGGTGCTCGAGCGCTACGGGGTCGAGCTCATCGGGGCCAATGCCAAGGCCATCGAAAAGGCCGAAGACCGGCTCAAGTTCAAGGATGCCATGACGTCCATCGGGCTCGAGTCGGCCAAATCAGGCATCGCGCACAGCATGGACGACGCTTGGGCGGTTCAGAAACGGATTGCGGCAGAGCTCGGCAATTCTGGCTTTCCCATGGTGGTGCGCCCCAGCTTCACCCTGGGCGGAACGGGGGGCGGCATCGCCTACAACGCCGAAGAATTCGAAATCATCTGCCGCAGGGGCCTCGAGGCCTCGCCCACGCACGAGCTGCTGATCGAGGAATCCCTGCTGGGCTGGAAAGAATTCGAGATGGAGGTCATTCGCGACTGCGTCGACAACTGCATCATCGTCTGCTCGATCGAGAACCTCGACCCCATGGGCGTCCACACGGGGGATTCGATCACCGTGGCACCTGCCCAGACGCTGACCGACAAGGAATACCAGGTGATGCGCGATGCCTCCATCGCCATCCTGCGCGAGATCGGCGTGGACACGGGCGGCTCCAACGTCCAGTTCGCCGTCAATCCAGACAACGGCCGGCTGATCGTAATCGAAATGAACCCGCGGGTTTCGCGGTCTTCGGCGCTGGCCTCCAAGGCCACGGGGTTTCCGATCGCCAAGGTGGCGGCGCGCCTGGCCGTGGGTTATACGCTCGACGAGCTCGACAACGAAATCACCGGCGGGGCCACGCCTGCCTCTTTCGAGCCGGCGGTGGACTACGTCGTCGTCAAAGTGCCGCGGTTCGCCTTCGAGAAATTTCCTCAGGCCGATTCGCGTCTGACCACCCAGATGAAGTCGGTGGGCGAAGTCATGGCCATCGGCCGCACCTTCCAGGAATCCTTCCAAAAGGCCTTGCGCGGGCTCGAGGTCGGGGTCGACGGCCTGAATCAGATGACCACCGACCGCGAACGCCTGCAGATCGAACTGGGCGAGCCCGGGCCTGAACGCATCTGGTACGTGGGTGATGCCTTCGCGCAAGGCTTCAGCCTGGACGAAGTCCACCAGCTCACGCGCATCGACCCCTGGTTTCTTGCGCAGATCCAGGAAATCGTCGATATCGAACTGGCGCTGGAACAGCGCACGCTGTCCGATCTCGACGAGGCCACCATGCGCGAGCTCAAGCGCCGCGGCTTCTCCGACCGCCGCCTGGCCTGGCTGCTCGACACCACCGAGGCCGAGGTCCGCAAGCAGCGCCACCTGATGAACGTGCGCCCGGTCTACAAGCGGGTCGACACCTGTGCGGCCGAGTTCCCCACGACCACGGCATACCTGTACTCCACCTACGAGGACGAAGACGAATCCAGCCCCAGCGACCGTCAGAAGATCATCGTGCTGGGGGGCGGCCCCAACCGCATCGGCCAGGGCATCGAGTTCGACTACTGCTGCGTGCATGCGGCCATCGCTTTGCGTGAGGATGGTTTTGAAACCATCATGGTCAACTGCAATCCCGAAACCGTCTCCACCGATTACGACACGTCCGATCGCCTGTATTTCGAGCCGCTGACGCTCGAAGACGTGCTCGAAATCGTGCACAAGGAAAACCCCCTGGGCGTAATCGTGCAGTATGGCGGGCAGACGCCCCTCAAGCTGGCCCGCGCGCTCGAGGCCAGCGGGGTGCCCATCATCGGCACCAGCCCGGATTCGATCGACGTGGCCGAAGATCGCGAACGCTTCCAGAAGCTGCTCAACAAGCTGGGCCTGCGTCAGCCGGCCAACCGCACGGCGCGCACCGAACACGAGGCCCTGGCGCTGGCATCGGAAATCGGCTATCCGCTGGTGGTGCGCCCCAGCTACGTGCTGGGCGGGCGCGCCATGGAAATCGTGCACGAACCCCAGGACCTCGAGCGCTACATGCGCGAGGCTGTCAAGGTCAGTAATGACTCTCCGGTGTTGCTCGATCACTTTCTCAATAATGCCACCGAGGTCGATGTCGATTGCCTGGCCGATGGCGAACAAGTCATCATCGGCGGGGTCATGGAGCACATCGAGCAAGCCGGCGTGCATTCGGGGGATTCGGCCTGCAGCCTGCCGCCGTATTCACTGTCGCCCGAAACCGTACAGGAGATCCGGCGCCAGACCACGCTCATGGCCCGCGCACTGAACGTCAAGGGCCTGATGAACGTGCAGTTCGCCATTCAGGAAGGCGAAGTCTACGTGCTCGAGGTCAACCCGCGGGCATCGCGCACCGTGCCTTTCGTCTCCAAGGCCACCGGCAGTCCGCTTGCCAAGATCGCTGCGCGCGTCATGGCCGGTCGCAGCCTGGCGTCGCAAGCGGTCCAGACGGTCCCCGAGCCGCGCTATTACTGCGTCAAGGAAGCCGTCTTCCCCTTCATCAAGTTTCCGGGCGTCGATACGATCCTCGGGCCCGAAATGAAATCCACGGGTGAGGTCATGGGGGTGGGCGAGTCGTTTGGCGAAGCTTTCGTCAAATCGCAGATCGCTGCCGGAGCCTGGCTGCCCGAGGCGGGGCAGGTGTTCATCAGCGTGCGCGACCAAGACAAACCACGCGCCGTCGAGGTGGCCCGTGGGCTGGCTGGCATGGGCTTTCAGCTGGTGGCCACCCGCGGTACGGCCGACGTCATCGAGGCGGCCGGCCTGGTGGTCAAACGTGTCAACAAGGTGACCGAAGGCCGGCCCAATATCGTCGACATGCTCAAGAACGACGAGATCGCCATGGTGATCAACACCGTCGAAGAGCGGCGCAATGCGATCGCGGACTCGCGTGCCATACGCATCCAGGCGCTGGCCAACCGGGTCACGTTCTTCACCACCATCGCGGGGGCCTGCGCCGCGGTCGAGGGTCTGCAGTACTTGCGTCATGGCGATGGCCTGACGGTGTATTCACTGCAGTCCATGCACGCCGCGCACGCAAGCTGAAGCTCCAACGAAACCATTGCCCCGCCATTCTCGGCGGGGTTTTTTTGAACCGCGTCATACAGATCGAGAGCTCAAATCATGTCTCAGACCTATTTCCCGCGCTGGCGCCTGGTCTCGGGGACGGCCGAAGGGGCCGTGGTGCAACCCGATGAAACCATGCCCTTGCCGCAGACGGTGGCCATGGGCGCTCAGCACGTCGTGGCCATGTTCGGCTCGACGATTCTGGCACCGCTCATCATGGGCTTCGATCCCAACATGGCCATCCTCATGTCCGGGGTGGGCACGCTGGTGTTCTTCCTGTTCGTGGGCGGGCGCGTGCCCAGTTACCTGGGCTCCAGCTTTGCCTTCATTGGCGGGGTGGTGGCGGTCAGCGGCTATGCCGGCAGCGGTCCGAATCTGAATATGGGCGTCGCCCTGGGCGCCATCGTGGTTTGTGGCTTTCTCTATGCCCTGATCGGGCTGCTGGTCATGTGGGTGAATGCCCGCCAGGGAGGGGCTGCAGAGTGGATCGATCGCTGGATGCCGCCGGTGGTGACCGGGGCCGTAGTGGCCGTCATCGGCCTGAATCTGGCACCGATCGCGGCCAAGGGGGCCATGGGCGGCAGCCTCTTCGAGGCCCTGATGGCCTTGCTGACCATCTTGTGCGTGGGGGGTGTGGCGGTCTATACCCGGGGGCTGGTGCAGCGTCTGCTGATTCTGGTCGGCCTGCTGGCGGCCTGTGTACTGTACGCCTTGCTGGCCAATGGCCTGGGCCTGGGGGCGCCGATCGATTTCGCCGCAATTGCCGCTGCGCCGTGGCTGGGTTTGCCGCAGGTGACCACGCCGGTCTTCCAGGCCCACGCCATCGGCGTGATTGCCCCGGTGGCGATCATCCTGGTCGCCGAAAACCTGGGTCATATCAAGGCGGTCAGCGCCATGACCGGGCAGAACCTCGATCGCTACCTGGGGCGGGCCTTCCTGGGCGATGGGGTGGCCACCATGATCTCGGGATCGGTGGGCGGGACCGGGGTCACGACATATGCCGAGAACATCGGCGTCATGACCGTCACCAAGATCTATTCGACGCTGGTGTTCGTGGTGGCGGCCCTGGTGGCGCTGTTGCTGGGGTTCTCGCCCAAGTTCGGGGCCGTCATACAGGCCATTCCCGGTCCGGTGCTGGGCGGCATGTCGGTCGTGGTGTTTGGTTTGATCACCATCGCCGGTGCGCGCATCTGGGTCGTCAACCAGGTCGATTTCAGCGATAATCGCAACCTCATCGTCGCTGCGGTGACGCTGATTCTCGGGGCCGGCAACTTTGCGCTCGAACTGGGCGGCTTTCGCCTGGATGGTATCGGCACGGCCACTTTTGGGGCGATTCTGCTGCACGCGCTATTGCGCGGCAGGGCTTGATTTTTTCGTTCGAAATGCCCACAATATGAAGCAGCACCCCGGTTCTGCCGGGGTTTTTCGCATGTATCCATAAAATCGGGGCGCCCCGCGCATGGGGCGTTTTCCTTCTCGAGTCCACACCATGTCTGCGATCCCCCTGACCGCTCGCGGGGCTGAGCGCCTGCAAGCCGAACTGCAACGTCTCAAGACGGTCGAACGCCCGGACGTCATCAATGCCATTGCCGAAGCACGGGCCCAGGGCGACCTGTCCGAAAATGCCGAATACGATGCAGCCCGCGAGCGTCAGGGCTTCATCGAAGGGCGCATCAAGGAACTCGAGGGCGCCCTGTCCAACGCCCAGATCATTCATCCGGCCGAACTCGATGCCGATGGTCGGGTGGTGTTTGGCGCAACGGTCGAAATCGAAGACCTGGAATCCGGCCAGCGTCTGGTGTACCAGATCGTGGGCGACATGGAGGCCGACATCCGCGCCAACCGCATTTCCGTATCCAGCCCGGTGGCCCGGGCCCTGATTGGCAAAAGCGCCGGCGACGTGGTCGAGGTGCGCGCGCCGGCCGGGGTACGCGAATACGAAATCCGCGCGGTCAGCTACGAGTAGTGCGGCTACTGCGCCGCCCCGCCCGCAGCGACAGCGCGCTGCCGACCCGGCGTCTGGGGCGGGGGGCTGTGGCGGTGCCGCCAATGGGCCGGCGCGTGCCGTGCGCGGGCTGCCGTGGGCGCGGTGCGGGGCGGCCAGGTGCATCGGCCGCCACCGTGCGGGCCTGCTGTACCCTGCCCGGTCTTTGGGTAGCGCGCCGGCTTGCCGCGACCGGCGTGCGATCATCGGGCGCCTGGGCGGCGGCAGGGGTTGCGCGGGGCCTGTACAGGATCAGAATCTTGCCCAGGTGGTCTACCGCGGCGCACCCAAGCGTGTCGCACAAATGGGCCAGCATGGTTTCGCGGACATCCCGCTCGGCCCCCGAGATACGTACCTTGATGAGTTCGTGGGCCTGCAGGCTGCGTTCGATTTCACCCAGCACCGAGGGCGCCAAGCCGCGGTCGCCGACCAGGACCACCGGGTTCAGGGCGTGGGCCTGGGCGCGCAATGCGCGCCGCTGGGCCGGGGTGATTTCCAGTTTCGTCATCTGGCAATTGTAATGGCATGGCCAAGAAAAAATTCTCCAAGGCCTGGATGCAGCGCCACATTCAGGATCCCTACGTCAAAATGGCGCAACAAAAGGGCTATCGGGCCCGGGCAGCCTTCAAGCTGATCCAGCTGCTCGAGGGCGAATCGCTGTTGCGGCCAGGCGCGGTGGTGGTCGATTTGGGTGCTGCGCCCGGCAGCTGGTCGCAGGTGGTGCGCGAACGTCTGGCAGGGCCGCAAGGCCAGGTCCAGGGGCGCATCCTGGCCCTGGACCTGCTGCCCATGGAACCCGTGGCAGGGGTCGAGTTCATTCAGGGCGACTTCCGCGAGGACGCTGTGCTGCAGCAGTTGCGCGACCGGCTGGCGGGGCAGCCGGTCGATCTTGTCATTTCCGATATGGCCCCCAACTTGTCTGGTGTGGCTTCGGCCGATGCGGCGCGCATGGAGCACGTGTGCGAACTGGCGCTCGAATTCGCCTGCGGGCATCTGCAACCGCGCGGCGCCTTGATCGTCAAGGCGTTTCACGGCAGCGGCTTTTCGCAGCTCGTGCAGGCTTTCAAGCGGCATTTCGTACGGGTGCTCGAGCGCAAGCCGGCCGCCTCGCGCAGCGAGTCGGCTGAAACCTACCTGATCGGCATCGGTCTGAAGCCGGCCGCGCAGCGGCACGGCCGATAACCCGGCCTGGGGGCAGATTGGTCAATGCACAGATCGGGTAAAATGGCAATCAGATACGCCTGATACTTTCCTGCCGGGTACTTTGGCAGCGAAGACAGCGCAAAACCACGGAGATTTCGCATTGAACAACTCGTTTTCCAAGGTCGCAGTCTGGCTGGTGATTGCGCTTGTGCTCTTCACGGTGTTCAAGCAGTTCGACGGCCGGCCCGCCAGCAGCGGGGACGCGGTCAGCTACACCCAATTCATGGATGATGCCCGTGCCGGGCGCATCAACAAGGTCGACATCCAGGGCGATACGCTGTATGTCACGCCCGATGCCGGGCGCTCCTACAGCCTGACCTCGCCGGGCGACCTCTGGATGGTGCCCGAACTGGTCAAGAACGGCGTCCAGGTCTCCGGCAAGGCCCGCGAAGAACCATCCTTCCTCACCAGCCTGTTCATTTCATGGTTCCCCATGCTGCTGCTCATCGGCGTGTGGATCTTTTTCATGCGCCAGATGCAGGGGGGCGGCAAGGGCGGCGCGTTCAGTTTCGGCAAGTCGCGCGCCCGCATGCTCGATGAAAACAACAACAACGTCACTTTTGCAGACGTCGCCGGCTGCGACGAGGCCAAGGAAGACGTCCAGGAACTGGTCGATTTCCTGCGCGATCCCACCAAATTCCAGCGCCTGGGCGGGCGTATTCCCCGCGGGGTGCTCATGGTGGGGCCGCCCGGTACCGGCAAGACCCTGCTGGCCAAGGCCATCGCCGGCGAAGCCAAGGTGCCGTTCTTCAGTATTTCCGGTTCCGATTTCGTCGAGATGTTCGTCGGCGTGGGCGCGGCCCGCGTGCGCGACATGTTCGAAAATGCCAAGAAGCAGTCGCCGTGCATCATCTTCATCGACGAAATCGATGCGGTCGGGCGCCAGCGGGGTGCCGGCCTCGGTGGCGGCAACGACGAGCGCGAACAGACGCTCAACCAGCTGCTGGTCGAAATGGATGGCTTCGAAACCGGCCAGGGGGTGCTGGTGATCGCCGCCACCAACCGCCCTGACGTGCTCGACCCGGCCCTGTTGCGGCCTGGGCGCTTCGACCGCCAGGTGGTGGTCTCGCTGCCCGATATCCGCGGGCGCGAACAGATCCTGAAAGTCCACATGCGCAAGGTGCCCATCGCACCCGACGTCGATCCCAACGTGCTGGCCCGCGGTACGCCGGGCTTTTCCGGGGCCGACCTGGCCAACCTCATCAACGAGGCCGCCCTTTTTGCGGCACGCCGCAATGGGCGCACGGTCGACATGGCGGATCTCGAAAAGGCCAAGGACAAGATCATCATGGGGGCCGAACGGCGTTCCATGATCATGCCCGAGGAAGAGCGCCGCAATACGGCCTACCACGAGTCCGGGCATGCCCTGGTGGCGCGTCTGCTGCCCAAGACCGATCCGGTGCACAAGGTCACCATCATCCCGCGTGGGCGGGCGCTGGGGGTCACCATGCAGCTGCCCGAAACCGACCGCTACAGCATGGATAAAGAACGCCTGCTGAACACGATCGCGGTGCTGTTCGGCGGGCGCATTGCCGAAGAAGTCTTCATGCACCAAATGACGACGGGCGCATCGAACGATTTCGAGCGGGCGACGCAGATCGCGCGCGACATCGTCACCCGCTACGGCATGACCGACACCTTGGGGCCCGTGGTGTATGCCGAAAACGAGGGCGAGGTCTTCCTGGGGCGCAGCGTCACCAAAACCACGCACGTCTCAGAGGCCACCATGCAGAAGGTCGATGCCGAAATCCGCAGCATCATCGATGAGCAATACCGCATTGCACGCGAGCTCATCGAAAGCAATCAAGACAAGATGCATGCCATGGCCAAGGCCCTGCTCGAGTGGGAGACCATCGACGCCGAACAGATCAACGACATCATGGAAGGTCGTCCACCGCGCCCGCCGCACGCGTCCGGCGGCGGCGATACGCCGCCGCACACGCCCCCCTCCACGGGGCAGGCGACGGCCAAGAACGATCAAGATCCGGCCACCACGCCTGTCTGACCGTGTCTGGCGGCAGCACTTCGGGCACGCTGCTTTGCGGGCGTTACAGGATATCCCTGCAGCGCCCGTTGGTCATGGGGGTCGTCAACGTCACGCCCGATTCATTTTCCGACGGCAATGCCTATTTCCAGGCCGACCGGGCGATCGCACAGGCCTGGCGCCTGTGCGAAGAGGGCGCCGACCTGCTCGATATCGGCGGGGAATCCACCCGCCCGGGGTCCCATGGCGTTTCGGCCGCCGAAGAATTGCGCCGCGTCCTGCCGGTGCTCGAGGCCCTGCAATCCTGCGGCCTGCCGCTGTCGGTGGATACTTGCAAGCCTGAGGTCATGCGGGTGGTGCTGCAGGCGGGCGCCGACATGATCAACGACATCAATGGGTTCATGGCGCCGGGGGCGCCCGAAGCGGTTGCACCAAGCGCTTGTGCCGTCTGTGTGATGCACATGCAGGGCCAGCCGCGCAGCATGCAGGATGCCCCACATTACAAGGACGTTGTGGCCGAAGTGCGTGATTTTCTCGCCCGTGGCGCCCAACGCCTGCGCGAGGCGGGGGTGGCGGGCGATCGCATCGTGCTCGATCCGGGCTTTGGCTTTGGCAAGACGGTCGCGCATAATTACACCTTGCTGCATGGCTTGCGGCAGATTGCAGAACCCGGGTTTCCGGTCCTGGTGGGCCTGTCGCGCAAGTCCATGATCGGTGCTGTAACCGGGCGGCCAGTCACAGCGCGCCTGGGGGGTAGCGTCGCAGCAGCCCTGCTGGCAGTCGAGCGCGGTGCCGGCATCGTGCGGGTGCATGATGTCGCCGACACCGTGGATGCCCTGAAAGTCCGGGCGGCAATCCTGGGAGCCACGACATGAGCGGACGCAAGTACTTTGGCACGGACGGGGTGCGTGGCATCGTGGGGGGCGATTGCATCAACGCCGGGTTTGCCTTGCGGCTGGGTTATGCCGCCGGGCGGGTACTCGCCGGTGAAGCAGCCGATGCCGCCAGCGGCCGCCCGACGGTGGTGATCGGCAAAGATACGCGCATCTCGGGCTACATGCTCGAAGCGGCCCTCGAGGCGGGCCTGTCGGCGGCAGGCGTGGATGTCCTGCTGGCCGGGCCCATTCCCACGCCGGCCGTGGCCTATCTGACGCGTGCCTGGCGGTTGGCCGCCGGCATTGTGATCAGTGCCTCTCACAACCCCCACTACGACAATGGCATCAAGTTCTTCTCGGGTGCCGGTACCAAACTGCCCGATGCCACCGAAGCGGCGATCGAGGCGCGCCTCGAAGAGCCGCCGGGGTGCGCGGATTCAGCGGGCCTGGGGCGGGCCCGCCGCATCAACGATGCGGCGGGGCGCTATATCGAATTCTGCAAAAGCACGTTCCCCAACGCACTCGATCTCCAGGGGCTGAAGCTCGTGGTCGATGCCGCCCACGGGGCGGCCTACCACATCGCCCCGCACGTGTTTCGCGAGTTGGGTGCCGAGGTGATCGCCATTGGCTGCCAGCCCGATGGCTTCAACATCAACGAAGGGGTGGGGGCCACCCACCCCGAGGCCTTGCAGCGCGCGGTCATTGAGCATCAGGCCGACCTGGGCATTGCGCTCGATGGCGACGCCGACCGGCTGCAGATGGTGGATGCCGACGGGCGTCTGTTCAATGGCGACGAGCTGCTCTACGCCATTGTGCGGGACCGGGCCCGTGAACGGGCAGTGGCCGGGGTCGTGGGCACGCTGATGACCAACGTCGGCTTCGAGCAGCGCATGTTCGAGCTGGGCATTGCCTTCGAGCGCGCCCAAGTGGGTGACCGCTACGTACTCGAGCGCCTGCACCAGCGCGGCTGGCTATATGGCGGCGAAAGCTCTGGCCACCTGCTGTGTCTCGATCGCCACTCGACAGGTGATGGCATCGTGGCCGCACTGCAGGTATTGGCGGCCCTGCGCCACACGGGCGCCCGGCGTCTGGCCGACCTGACGGCCGGCCTGGCTCTGTATGCACAGAAGATGGTCAATGTACCGCTCGCGCCGGGCCTTGACTGGCAGGCCCACGAGGGCCTGCAGGCCGCGATCCACGCGGTGGAGCGTGCCTTGTCCGGCCGTGGCCGGGTACTGGTGCGGGCCTCGGGCACTGAGCCCAAGCTGCGCCTGATGGTCGAGGCAGCGGATCCGGTCCAGGCTGATGAAGGTGTTCGTCAGCTGCTGGCGGTTCGCCTGACGTGACGCGACCATGAAGCAGATCGACTGGAAAGGGCTCGAGGTCGGCGGCCTGACCCTGAGCCTTGCGCGTACCGAGGCCGAGCTGGCCGAGCTGCAGCGGCTGCGGTTGCGCATCTTCACCGAAGAACTGGGCGCGCATTTTCCTCATGCCCAGGGCGACCGCGATGTAGACCGCTTCGATCCATGGTGCTTGCATTTCATGGTGTGTGACAGCCGCACGGGCCAAGTGGTGGGCACTTATCGCCTGCTGACACCGCAGGCGGCCGTCGAGGCCGGTGGCTATTATTCAGAGTCGGAATTCGACCTGGCTCCCATGCACGCGCTGCGACCCCTGCTGGTCGAGGTCGGCCGCTCGTGCATCGATGCCGGCTACCGGCATGGCACTGCCATCATGCTGTTGTGGTCGGGGCTGGCGCAGATCATGATGCAGGGCGGCTACCGCTACATGCTGGGTTGCGCTAGCGTCAGCCTGCGAGATGGCGGCATCACGGCCTCCGAGGTCTGGCGTCGCGCCCGGGTTCTGCTGGAGCGGCACCCCGATGTACCCCGCCTGCAGCCGCTGCTGCCCTGGCCCCTGGAGCGCCTGAACCGCCAGGAACCGGCCCGCGTGCCGCCACTGATCAAGGGATACCTGCATCTGGGGGCCACCATCTGTGGGGAACCGGCCTGGGATCCGGATTTTCATACGGCCGACTTCCCCATCCTGCTCGATCTCGAATGGCTGGACATACGCTACAAGCGTCATTTCGGCATGCTCTGAGCATTGGCTTCGAGAATTTCGAGGGTGATCCCGACCTTATGCCAGATCCGGGTCTCGGCAGCCAACTGAAAGCGGGTGAGCGGCCGATCGGCCAGCCATCGGGCGTCGAGCGTCAGGAATACGTGCGGGTAGGCCGATTGCAGCGTCATGGCCGGGACATCGGCTGCGTCGCGCCGTCTGAAAAACAGGACGGCCAAGCGCAGGCACAGCAGGGCCAGCCAGCGCGCCGCGTCGGGCTTGCAGGCACGCACCTTGGCCAGGCGCCCCTGGTGGCCCAGCGCGAGAAACGCCAGCAGTTTCTGGTCATCGTGTGAAAACCCCGGCATATCGGCGTGTTCAAGAATATAGGCGGCGTGTTTGTGATAATCGTGGCGCGAGATGGCCAGGCCCACCTCGTGCAGGCGCGCCGTCCAGCCCAGGGCGCGGCGCAATTCGAGCCGCTCGATCGCATCTTCGGCCGCCGGCTGCTGGTCGAACAGCGCCAGCGCCAGGCGGCAGACATTTTCCGCCTGTCCGTCATCCAGGGCATAGCGCCGGATGAACTGGCGCACGGTTTCGTCGCGCTGATCCCGGTGTTGGTCGCGCCCCAGCAGGTCCTGCAGCACGCCCGTGCGCAAGGCGCCTTCACCCGTCTGCATCGTGTCGATGCCCAGCTCGTGGAAGGCCGCGATCATGATGGCCAGGCCACCGGGCAGTACCGGGACGCGCTCGGGTTTCAGGCCGACCCAGTCTTCCAGGCGAACCTGGCCCCTGCGCACCAGACCGGCCCGCAGCTGCTGCATGCCCGACGCGGTGATGCCCGTCTGGCTCAGGCCGTTGCCGCGCAGGATGGCCATCAGACCCTTGGCGGTGCCCGAGGAGCCATAGGCCTCTTGCCAGCCGGCCTGGCGATATCGGCTCGCAATCCCCACGATCGCCACCCGTGCGGCCAGTATGGCCTGCTGCATCCTGGCTTCGGTGATTCGGCCCTGGGGGAAGAAGCGCCGAGTCAGGGTGGTGCAGCCGAGCTCGAGCGAAGCCAGCTGCAGGGGCGTTTTGCCGCGGCCGATGATGAACTCGGTGGAGCCGCCGCCAATGTCGATGACCAGCCGGTGGTGGTCGGTGGGCGGGAGGTCCTGCATGACCCCCAGGTAGATGAGGCGCGCTTCTTCGAGGCCCGAGATGATCTCGATCGGAAAGCCCAGTGCGCGCTCGGCCGCGGGCAGGATGTCTGCCGCGTTGCGCGCCACGCGAAAGGTGTTGGTGGCCACGCAGCGCACATTGGCGGGTGGGAAGCCACGCAGGCGCTCGCCAAAGCGCCGCAGGGTGGCCAGCGCCTGTTCGATGGCGGCCGGCCGCAGCCGCTGGTGTTCATCCAGGCCCTCGGCCATGGCCACCAGCTCACGCAGGTGGTCTTCGGTGTAGACCTGGGCACAGCCACCCTGGCGAACGACCCGGCCGATGGAAAGGCGGAACGTGTTGGATCCGAGGTCGATCGAGGCCAGCCGCTCGCTCATGTCCATACCCGAAATTGTCACACTGTGCGATTATAGTGGTTCAGTCGGGATTCCTTGATCATGGAGCCGTTTCGTGGGCGCCGCAGAATTGCCACCCTTGCTCAATCGCGAGCTTTCTGTCCTGAAATTCAATGAACGCGTGCTGTCCATGGCCGAGCGCAGCGATGTGCCGGCCCTGGAGCGCCTGCGCTATCTGTGCATCGTCGGTTCGAACCTGGACGAGTTCTTCGAGATCCGCATGGCCAGCCTCAAGGAGCAGCAACGCCAGACCCCGGACCTGCGTGGTGTCGATGGCCTGACGCCCGACGAGGCCTTCGACCGGGTGCAACGGGCGGCGCACGTGCTGGTCGACCGGCAGAACCGCCTGCTCGCGGGCGAAGTCATGCCCCGGCTGCTCGAGCAGGGGGTGGGGCTGGTCTATTCCACGGGCTGGACGGATCTGCAGCGCGAATGGGCCCATGGTCTGTTCCAGCGCGACGTGATGCCGCTGCTGACCCCGATCGGGCTGGACCCGGCCCACCCTTTTCCCCGGGTCTATAACAAGAGCCTCAATTTCATCATCTCGCTGACCGGCGAAGACGCGTTCGGGCGCGAAGGCCATATCGCCATCGTTCAGGCACCGCGTGCCTTGCCGCGCATGATCAAGGTGCCGGCCGAGATTGCCGGCATCCCCGATGGCTACATGCTGTTGACCACGGTCATCAATGCATTCGTGGGCGAGCTTTTCCCGGGCATGGATGTGCTCGGCTGCTACCAATGGCGGGTGACCCGCAACAGCGATCTGTATGTAGACGAAGAAGAGATCACCAACCTGAGACAGGCCCTGCAGGGCGAGCTCTCGCAGCGCAATTTCGGCGCGTCGGTACGGCTCGAGATCGCCCACGCCATGCCGCCCGATCTCGAGCTTTTCCTGCAGCGCGAGTTCAACCTGGGGCCGGCGGACACCTATCGCATCAATGGCCCGGTGAATCTGGCGCGCCTGATGCAGCTGTGCGACCGGATCAATCGCCCCGATCTGGAATACCCGGTGTTCAGGCCGCGCATTCCCGAGCCTTTCGATGCCGAAGTGCAGCGCCCCGAAATGATGTTCGCCGCCATTGCGGCTCGCGACCATCTTCTGCACCATCCCTATCAGTCGTTCCAGCCGGTGCTCATGTTCCTGCGCAGCGCGGCGCTCGACAGCCAGGTGGTGGCCATCAAGCAGACCATCTACCGCACGGGTGAAGACTCCGAGCTCATGGGCCTGCTGCTGTCGGCGGCCCGGGCGGGCAAAGAAGTCACCGTGGTGGTCGAACTCATGGCGCGTTTCGACGAGCAGACCAACATCAATTGGGCAGCCCGCCTCGAAGAAGTGGGCGCTCACGTCAGTTATGGCGTGGTCGGCCACAAGACGCACGCGAAAATGGCGCTCGTGCTGCGCCGCGAAGAAGGGCGCCTGCGTCGTTACGGGCACCTGAGCACCGGCAATTATCACTCGCGCACGGCCCGTGTATACACCGATTTTGGCCTGCTCACCGCCAATCAGCAGATCTGTGAAGACATGGATCAGATCTTTTCGCTGCTCACGGGGCTGGGCGCGCGGCGCGAGCTCAAGCTGCTGCTGCAGTCGCCCTTCACGCTGCACGAGACGGTGCTGCAACTCATCCAGCGCGAAACCGAGTTTGCCCGCGCGGGCCGGCGTGCCCGGATCCGGGCCAAAATGAACTCGCTGCTCGAGCCCACCGTGATCCAGGCCTTATATCAGGCCAGCCAGGCCGGGGTGCGCGTGGATCTCATCGTGCGCGGCGCCTGCGCCCTGCAGGCGGGGGTGCCAGGGCTCTCCGAACGCATCCGGGTGCGTTCGATCATAGGGCGCTTCCTCGAGCACTCGCGGGTGTTTTATTTTTACCAGGACGGCGCCGAAGCCCTGTATCTGTCTTCGGCCGACTGGATGGACCGCAATTTCCTGCGCCGGGTCGAGCTCGCCTTTCCGGTGCTCGACAAGGCTTTGCGCCGGCGCGTGATCGACGAGGCCTTTACGTTTGCCTGGCGCGACAACCAGCTGGCCTGGGCGGTACAGGCCGATGGCCGCTATCTGCGGGTGCGCAACCGTCGCGCGCCCTTTAACCTGCATCAGCACCTGATGGCGCGCCTGGCCTGAATCCCACGGCGCTTGCGAGTGGCCTGGGGCGTCCATGGGGTCAAAGTGGAAATTGTCATCAAATTGTCATATTGATAGCCTATCATCTGGGTTTTGGCCTGAATCAGTGCCCGAGGGTACATCTTGCACGGAGGGGGCATGCGCCTGCGCAGCTTGTCCATCATCTGGATCAGCCTGGTCCTGTTGGCGTGCCCGGCAGCATACGCCGCCGACCTGACTGGCGCGGGGGCGTCGTTTCCGTACCCCATCTATGCCAAGTGGGCCGCCCAGTATCACAAGGAAACCGGGCATCGGGTCAATTACCAATCGATCGGCTCGGGTGGCGGGCAGCAGCAGATCATCGCTGGCACGGTGGATTTTGGCGCGTCGGATGATCCCATGCCGCTCGATCAGCTGCAGCGGTATGATTTGCTGCAGTTCCCGGCCATCATCGGCGCCATCGTGCCCATCGTCAACCTGCCGGGCGTGGCGGCCGGCGAACTGCGCCTGACGGGGCCGGTTCTGGCCGACATTTTTCTGGGCCGGATCACCCGTTGGGACGATCCCGCCATCGCGGCCCTGAATCCGGGGCTCAAGCTGCCCGCGCACGGCATTGTCGTCGTCCATCGGGCCGATGGCTCGGGCACCACCTTCGTATGGACGCATTATCTGTCGCAGGTCTCGGCGCGCTGGGCGGCCGAGGTCGGCCAGGGCAAGGCGATCAAATGGCCCACAGGGCACGGCGGCAAGGGCAACGAGGGGGTGGCGGCCTACGTGCGCCAGATCCGCAATGCCATCGGCTATGTCGAATTCGCCTATGCGCATCAGAATGATCTGTCGTGGGCTCAGCTGGAAAACCGCGCCGGCCGCTTCGTGCAGCCCACCCAGGACACTTTCGTGGCAGCGGCGCTGGCGGCCAGCGACGACGATGACCCGAGCATGGGGCTGATGCTGGATAATCAGGCGGGCCCGGATGCCTGGCCCATCACCGCGGCCAGCTTCATCCTGGTGCGCAAGCGTCCTATCCGGCCAGAGCGCAACCAGCAAGTCTATGCGTTCTTTGACTGGGCCTTCAGCCAGGGTGCTGCGCTGGCCCGCACGCTCGACTACGTGCCGCTGCCCGATCCGCTCGTCCAGCGCATTCGCGCACTCTGGAGCGCGCCATGAGCCGGTTTCGCAGCCGGCCATGGGCTGACGCCGGGTTCAGGCAGCTCACGCGCCTGTTCGCCTTCCTGGTTTTTGTCCTGTTGCTGGGCATACTGGGCTCCCTGGTATATGGCAGCCGGGACGCCATCATGACTTTTGGCCCCGCGTTTCTCTGGGGCGAAGACTGGGATCCCGTGCGGCAGAACTTCGGCGCGCTGGTCACGGTGGCCGGTACCTTGATCAGCTCGTTTCTGGCCTTGCTGATTGCCGTGCCGGTCTCCTTCGGCATCGCCTGGTTCCTGACCGAGCTCGCCCCGATGTGGATGCGGCGGCCCCTGGGCATTGCCATCGAGATGCTGGCGGCCATCCCGTCCATCATCTACGGCATGTGGGGCCTGTTCGTGTTCGTGCCGCTGTTTCAGGCCCACGTGCAGCCGCACGTCATCGGCCTGTTTGCCGGCGTGCCGGTACTCGAGCATCTGTTTGCCGGTCCGCCCATGGGCATCGGGCTGTTCACGGCGGGCCTGATTCTGTCCATCATGATCGTGCCCTTTATTGCGGCGGTGATGCGCGACGTCTTCGAACAGGTGCCCGCCATGCTCAAGGAATCTGCGTACGGCCTGGGCAGCACCACCTGGGAAGTGGTCTGGAAGGTGATGCTGCCCTATACCCGCCAAGGTGTCATTGGCGGCATCATGCTGGGCCTGGGCCGGGCCCTGGGCGAAACCATGGCGGTCACCTTCGTGATCGGCAACGCTTTCAAGCTGCCGTCCTCCATTTTCTCGCCGTCCAACTCGATCGCTTCGGCGCTGGCCAACGAATTCAACGAAGCCGGCGGTTTGCAGAAATCGGCGCTGCTCGAACTGGGGCTGATACTTTTTCTGATCACCACCGTGGTGCTGGCGCTGTCGAAATTCATGCTGCTGCGCATGGCCCGCAAAGAGGGGACTCGCTGACATGGCTGCAACACCCGCCCCCATTCTGTCCAATAATCCGCTCTATCGGCGCCGACGCTTCACCAACCGCCTGATGCTGGGCCTCTCGGGTCTTGCACTGGGCTCGGGTCTGTTCTGGCTGGCGTGGATCATCATCACCTTGCTGGTCAAGGGGGGGGCGGCGCTGTCGCCCGCTCTGCTGCTCGAGAGCACGCCACCCCCCGGCGAGGCGGGCGGCCTGCTGAATGCCATCGTCGGCAGCGTCCTGATTTCAGGCGTGGCGACACTGATCGGTACCCCGATCGGTGTGCTGGCCGGTACGTACCTGGCCGAATATGGCCAGCGCGGCTGGCTCGCACCGATGACCCGGTTCCTGAATGACGTGCTGCTCTCGGCCCCCTCGATCGTCATCGGCCTGTTCATCTATGCCGTATACGTTGCGCAGGTCGGGCACTATTCCGGCTGGGCGGGGGCCTTTGCACTGGCTATTCTGGTCATCCCGGTGGTGGTGCGCGCCACCGACAATATGCTGGGCCTGGTACCCAACAGCCTGCGCGAGGCGGCTGCGGCGCTGGGTTGCCCACAGTGGCGCATCGTGCTGTTCATTTCCTACCGGGCCGCGCGCTCGGGCATCATCACCGGCATCCTGCTGGCGGTGGCGCGTATTGCGGGGGAGACGGCCCCATTGCTGTTTACCGCGCTCAACAACCAGTTCCTGTCTTTGAACATGAACGCGCCCATGGCCAACCTGCCGGTGGTGATCTTCCAGTATGCCGCCAGCCCGTTCGAAGACTGGAACCATCTCGCCTGGGCCGGAGCCGCCCTGATCACCCTGCTGGTACTGGCGATCAACATTGCCGCCCGCAGCCTGTTTCGCAAATGATGCCGGCAAGCCATCCCATGACATCCACCCTGCATATGCCCGATGAGCGCACCAAACTGGCGGTGCGCAACCTGAACTTCTACTATGGCAACTTCCATGCGCTGCACGATATCAACATGGATATCTTCGAGCACAAGGTCACGGCTTTCATCGGCCCCTCGGGCTGCGGGAAATCGACGCTGCTGCGTACCTTCAATCGCATGTTCGAGCTCTATCCAGGCCAGCGCGCCGAGGGCACCATCGAGCTCGATGGCGAAGACTTGCTCAACTCGAAGCGCGACATCTCCCTGATCCGCGCCAAGGTCGGCATGGTGTTCCAAAAGCCAACGCCGTTTCCCATGAGCATTTACGACAACATCGCGTTTGGCGTGCGCCTGTTCGAGCGCTTGAGCAAGGGCGAGATGGATGAGCGCGTCGAATGGGCCCTGACCAAGGCCGCGCTGTGGAACGAAGTCAAAGACAAACTGGGCCAGAACGGCAACGGCCTGTCGGGCGGGCAGCAGCAGCGCCTGTGCATTGCGCGCGGGGTGGCCATCAAACCCGAGGTCATTCTGCTCGATGAGCCCTGCTCGGCGCTGGACCCCATTTCCACAGCGAAGGTCGAAGAACTGATTGCCGAACTCAAATGGGACTACACCGTGGTCATCGTCACGCACAACATGCAACAGGCCGCGCGCTGTTCGGACTACACCGCGTATATGTACCTGGGCGAGCTCATGGAATACGGCCCCACCGATCAGATCTTCGTCAAGCCGCGGCGCAAAGAGACCGAAGACTACATTACCGGGCGGTTCGGCTAGCCGCCTTCGGGTGGCCGCCCGTTCATCTGCTGTTCAGGGTCAGATGCGTATCGTGTGGGTATCTTGAACCTAAAGAGGAAACCGACATGAACCGCAGAAATCTTTTGATGGCCACGCTGGCCGCGCCCCTGGGCTTGTATGCCGCCAGCAGCCAGGCCGACGACGACGACCGCGAGCGGGCCGAGCAACTGCAGGCCTTGGGCGAGGTCCTGCCCCTGCAAGAGGTTCTGGCCAGCGTGCAGAAGACGTATCCCGGCCAGGTACTGAAGGTCGAGTTCGAAGAGGACGACGATTGCAAGCACGCGCGCAGAAAAGGCCGCGATTGCGAGATTCGCTGGATCTACGAATTCAAGATCCTGCAGCCCGAGGGCCGACTGGTCAAGCTCGACGTAGACGCGCGTACAGGCGAGGTGATCAAGGTGTCTCGCAAGGACGCTCGAACCAACAGGAAAAAGCGCTCATGAGGCTGTTGCTGGTCGAAGACGAACCCCTGCTGTCTGCACAGCTCAAGGACGTGCTCCAGAAGGCCAGCTACGTGGTCGACGTGGTTCATGACGGGATCGAGGCCGAATACCAGGGTCTCCATGAACCCTACGATCTCGCGGTGCTCGATCTCGGCCTGCCTGGGCGCGACGGCCTGAGCGTGCTGCGCGCCTGGCGCCAGGCGAATCGATCCATGCCGGTGCTGATCCTGACGGCACGCGACAATTGGCACGACAAAGTGGTGGGCATCGATGCCGGCGCCGACGACTACCTGACGAAACCGTTTCACTCCGAAGAGCTGCTGGCCCGTGTGCGCGCCCTGCTGCGTCGTGCCGCCGGGCATGCCTCGGCAGATATCTGCTGCGGGCCGTTGCGCCTGGATCCGCGTCAGGCGCGCATCTGGCTGGATGATGCCCCGCTGGAGCTGACCAGCCACGAATACCGGGTCCTGGCGTACCTGATGATGCATCGCGGCGAAGCCGTTTCGCGCACCGAGCTCACTGAACATATTTATGCGCAGGATTTCGACCGCGACTCGAACACCATCGAGGTGTTCATTGCCCGTCTGCGCCGCAAGATTCCGGCCCATCTGATCCAGACCCTGCGGGGTCTGGGGTACCGGCTGGCCTGTCCGGGGGAGACGTCGGCCCCGTGAATGCCACCCACCCGTCCTTGCGCTGGCGCCTGCTCCTGGGGACCCTGATCTGGGTGTTGCTGAGCGTGGCGGCCGCAGGCTGGGGCATACAGACGCTGTTTCGCCAGCACATACGCGCCCAGCTGCAAAGCGAACTGGGTATTTATCTGGATCACCTGACCGCAGCCATCCAGGTGGATCCGGAAGGTCGGCTCTCGTTGGCCACTCAGCCGGCCGATCCGCGCTTCAGCATGCCATTTTCAGGCCTGTATTGGCAGATCTCCGCCCCGGCCGAGGATGGCCTGTCTGCCCAGTTGCTGCGTTCGCGCTCATTGTGGGATGTGCGCCTGGCCGATGATCGACCCAGCCAGCGGACGGGTGGCGACCTGCAGACCACCACCCGGCTGTCCAGCCACGATGCGCTTTTGCAGATGCGGGTGCGTACGGTGTACCCGGCCGAAGGCCCCCGCGACCGGCTGGTGCTGTCGGCAGCAGCCGATCAGGCCTTGTGGGCCGAGCCGGTGGCCCGGTTCAATCGCGAGTTGGCCCTGGCGCTGGGCATTTTGCTGCTTGGGCTGATGGCCGCCGTATGGATGCAGGTCTGGTTCGGCCTGCGGCCATTGACCTCGCTGCGATCCCGTTTGGCAGCGCTGCGCAGCGGGCAGGCAGAGCGGATCGGCGGCGCTTTCCCAGCTGAAATCCAGCCTTTGGTGAACGATCTCAACCAGGTGCTTGCGCAGAATGCGCAGGGCCTGGAGCGTGCCCGCATGCAGGCCGGCAACCTGGCGCACGCGCTCAAGACGCCGCTGAGCGTCATGGCCAATGCGGCAGCGGCCCAGGATGCCGAACTGCCGCGCCTGGTGGCCGAGCAGATCGAGGCCGCCCGGCGCCAGGTGGATTATCATCTGGTGCGCGCCCGGGCCGCGGCCGCCGTGCGTCAGCCAGGCCTGCGCAGCCCGGTGCTGCCGTTGCTGCAGGGGCTGGTGCGGGTCATGGAAAGGGTTCATGCCGAGCGTGCCCTGCAGTACGACCTCAGTGGTGTGTCTGCGGATCTGGCGTTTCAGGGCGAGGCGCAGGATTTTCAGGAGATGCTAGGCAATCTTCTCGACAATGCCGGAAAGTGGGCGCGTCGTACGGTGCGGGTGGCCGCCCGCCTGGGCGCCCGGGGGCTGGAAATCCGGATGGAAGACGACGGCCCGGGGCTGGCGCCAGGCCAGTTCGAGCGGGTCTTCGAGCGGGGCTCGAGGGCCGACGAAAAAGCGCCGGGCTCAGGGCTCGGCCTGGGGATCGTGCGCGACCTGGCCGAGCTGTATGGCGGCGGGGTGCACCTGGAGCGCAGTGCGCGGCTGGGCGGTGCCTGCGTGGTGCTGACCCTGCCCGGCGTTCAGTTGTAGCGCCCCTCGCGCCCGCCCAGGCTGAAGGCCCCTGCGCCCAGCAGAAGGATGGCGACGCTGCCGAACAGGAACATACCCTGCAACTCGAGTGCGTAACCCCCCGATTTGCCCAGAGTGAATAGTTCTGCCAGGTGTATCAGCCCGATGACGAAGAGCATGTTGACGATTGCAATCGCCGCGCCCACACGGGTAAACAGGCCGAGAATAATCAGAATCGGGGCGACGACTTCGCCCAGATAGACGCCGTAGGCAAAGAAACCAGGCAGGCCTTTGCCAGTCAGGACGTTGACCAGCCAGCCAAGGTCTGCGCCCAGCTTGGCCACGCCATGCAACAACAGAAAGATGCCCAGACTCAGGCGCAGGACAAGTTTGCCCAGATCGTCGCAAGTTGAACAAGACATGAATGGTGGATTCCGGAGTGAAGGGTCCCTGTGACGGTGACCTGAATGGATGGTCGGGGCGATAGGATTCGAACCTACGACCCTCTGCTCCCAAAGCAGATGCGCTACCAGGCTGCGCTACGCCCCGATGCAAGAGGCAGATTCTATCATGAAGCCTAAGGTTTTGATCAGGATTCGAGGGCGGGGCGCCCCGGCCGGGACGCATCGATGGTTCATGCCGCTGCTTCAAAGGAAATGGGGCGGATCAGGTTAAAATGCGGGGATCCGGCACGTTGCGGCGTACCGTGATTCCGCCCTTGGCTCAGCTGGATAGAGCAGCCGCCTTCTAAGCGGCAGGTCGCAGGTTCGAGTCCTGCAGGGCGGGCCATACGGGCTGTGCGGGGCGCCCCAAAGGCTCAAAGATAAGGGCTGGCCAGCCAGATCACCCGGTTGCGCAGCCTTGCCCAGTACGGCTGGGCTTGCAGGGCTTCGATCGTGACCCTTTCCGATTGCGCAATCTGCGCATCGATGCGTGCCGCCAGCTGCTGAGCCATGGCCCGGTCGTAGATTTCCATGTCCAGTTCGAAATTCAAGCGCAGGCTGCGTGGGTCCAGGTTGGATGAGCCGACATACGACCAGGCGTCATCGACCGTAAGCAGCTTCGAATGGTTGAACGGGGCCAGGCAGCGCCATACCCGGCAGCCGCCTTCTATGACCTGATCGAGCTGTGCCATCATGGCCCAGTTGATCAGCCGCAGATTGTTGTGGCCCGGAATGACGATGTCCACCGTGACCCCTCGCCGTGCCGCGGTATTCAGCGCGCCCATCAGGGTTTGATCGGGCAGGAAGTACGGGGATTGGATGCGTACGTGGTGTTGCGCCACAGACAGCGCGCCCAGCAGCACGTTGTGCGTGGCGGCAATGAAGCGATCGGGGCTGGAACGCACGCAACGGGCCGGCACCTGTGGTTCGGGGGCCAGGGGCACGATGCGGCACCAGTCTTCTATGCGCAGCCGCTCGCGCGTGGAGAACTCCCAGTCGTTTGCGAAGGCGGCGAACAGTTGCGCGGCGAGCGGGCCTTCGATGCGAAAGTGCGTATCTTGCGAGGCATGCGGCCCCACCAGGGATTTCATGAAGCTTTCGCGTATGTTCATGCCGCCCATGAAACCCATGTGGCCATCGATGAACAGCACCTTGCGGTGGCTGCGCATGTTGGCGTAGGCGGTACGCAGGCCCAGCAGACTGGTGATGAAGAGTTCGGCCGGGATGCCATCGTGGCGCAGCAGGTCGATGATGGGCGGGTGCGAGTATTTCGAGCCAATGGCGTCGATCAGCACGCGGACCTGCACGCCCCGTTCGTGGGCCCGGCGCAGGGCCTGGGCAAACTGCAGGCCGATGCGGTCATGGTCGAATATGTAGCTTTGCAGTGCGATGCAGTGATGGGCTCCATCGATGGCCGCCAGCATCGCGGGATAGGCTTCGTCGCCGCTATCCAGCAGGGTGATGTGATTGCCGTCGTGCAGCGGGAAACGGCTGACCTTGTCGCACAGGATGCGCAGGGCGGCGAATTGCGGCGCGGACACCGGCCCCACGTCGCCGAACAACGGGCGGGCGTGGTGCACGTAATCCTTGATCAGCCGGCTGCGCTGCCCGGAGATCTGGTCGTGGCGGATGCGGTTGATGCCGGCCGCCGCATACAGCAGCGCGCCGAACAGGGGCGAGAGCAGGATGACGCCAACCCAGGCGATCGCGGCCCGTACGTCGTCCTTGTGCATGGCTGCGTGCACCGCACCCACCACGCCGAAGACGACCGACAGCAGCGCGATCAGGTGAGGCCAATACTGTTGCAGGAATGCCCAGAGCAAATCGACCATGGTTCAGTACTGCGCAGGACGCTGCATGAGCGTCTCGAGCCAATCGGGGTTGGGGCGGCCCTGACCAGCCAGTTGCTGGTTGCGCGAATTGGAGCGCCAGACCCCGCCGCCGATGCCGGGAACGGGTTCGGTACGGTACCAGAACCAGCGCCCGTCGGCATCTTGGGCGCACCAATCAAAACCGGTGGGCGCCAGGGACCAATCGGGGCGTTCGGAGGTGAGGAAGGATGCTGCTTGGGTCATGGCACGATCTTTTCACGGATTTTGTCATAGCCCAGGTTGAAAAGAAAGCCATAGGGCAAATAGAAGAGCACGAGGCCGATGTCGAGCAACAGGGCCTGCCAGACTGAAATCCCCAGCCACCATGCCACGAAAGGGATGGCGATCACGATCAGGCCGCCCTCGAAGCCGCAGGTGTGCACGACACGCACCCCGGTGCTGCGGTCGAAGCGCCAGCGCGCCTGGGCGCGGTCGAACAGCCAGTTGTACAGGATGTTCCAGAGCACGGCGATGGTGGCGATGACGGCCGTGAGCACCCCCATGCTGAGTACGCTGTGCCCCGTGATCCACGCCGCCAGGGGGGCTGACAGCCCAATGGCGAGGATTTCGAAGGCCAATGCATGGAACAGGCGTTCGCCTGCCGAACGCTGATGGATTTGCATGGTGTTCAGGTGTACACGGCCCGTGGCGCGCTGGCGGGGTGCCGTCACCCATGGGTGGATCGCAGGCCGGGTCGTCCCGGCATGGGGGCCATGCCCGAAAGGAGGTGGGGTGACCGATGGGGCTCGAACCCACGACAACCGGAATCACAATCCGGGACTCTACCAACTGAGCTACGGTCACCACCGAGAGAACGGCGATTCTACCACGCCCCCACTTCTTTTGCAGCCATAAGCCTCGTCGAATATCAGATGAGTCTGGCGGGGGGCTCATTGTGGTGCCGGTTTACCCCATGTTAACGTGTCGCAAGAGCACGTTTTCACGTTTTGCAGGCCCTGGATGGTGCACTGCATCTTCAAGGATACGACCCTATGACTCAAATATTCGTTGTACATCCGGACAACCCGCAATCACGGCTGCTGCAGCAGGCGGGCGAGCTGCTCGCCGAAGGGGGCCTGGTCGCGGTGCCCACCGACTCCAGCTACGCGGTAGTGGCGCGCCTGGATGACAAGGACGCCGCTCAGCGCCTGCGGCGCCTGCGCGGGCTCGACGAACGCCACCACCTGACCCTGCTGTGCCGGGATCTGGCCGAAATCAGCCATTTTGCGCGCGTCGAGAACGCCCAGTACCGCTTGCTCAAGTCGGCCACCCCTGGCCCCTATACGTTTATTCTGGAAGCCACCCGCGAAGTGCCGCGGCGCGTGTCCCATCCGTCGCGCAAGACGATCGGCATTCGCGTGCCCGACCACCGCGTCGCGCGCGCCCTGATCGACGCCGCTGGCTCCCCGCTGCTCTCGACCACGCTGATCCCGGTAGGCGAAGCGCTGCCGCTGAACGACGCCCAAGACATCATCGACCGCTATGCCCATGACCTGGACGCCATCATCGATGGCGGCGCGTGTCCGTTCGAGTCCACCACGGTCATCGACCTCACCGGTCCCGCCCCCGAAGTCATGCGCCGTGGGCGGGGCGACCCCGCCGCCCTGGGTCTCTGACAAGGCATGGAGCAGCTCATCCAGACACTGGCGGTCTACGCCTTGCCCGTCCTGTTTGCGATCACCCTGCACGAAGCGGCGCACGGGTATGTGGCACGGCATTTTGGCGACCCTACGGCGGCCCAGGCCGGGCGCATCACCCTCAATCCACTGAAACATATCGATCCAATGGGTACCATCGTGGTGCCGCTGGTGCTGCTGTTCGTGACCCGGATGATGGGGGGCGGGCTGCTGTTTGGCTGGGCCAAGCCCGTCCCCGTGAATTTCGGCCGCCTGCGCCGCCCCAAGCAGGACATGCTGTGGGTGGCGCTGGCCGGGCCGGCGTCCAATCTGTTCATGGCGGTGCTGTGGGTGCTGTTCCTGCGGGCCGGCATTGCGACCGGCCTGATTCGCAGCGGCCATGATTTCTGGGCGCTCATGGCCCAGGCGGGGGTGCAGATCAACCTGATCCTGATGGCGCTCAACCTGCTGCCCCTGCCGCCGCTGGACGGTGGGCGCATCGTCTACAGCCTGTTGCCGCACCGCCTGGCCTGGCAGTATGGGAAAATAGAACCCTACGGGCTGCCCATCCTGATCGTCCTGATGTTGCTGGGCTGGCTGTGGCCCTTGATGATGCCGCTGTTGCGCCTCGGAGAATGGTTCGTCGGCGGGTTCATGTAAAACACCGGCACGAATCCGGTAAACTTGTGGTTTTATCTCATCGGGGCACCCCGGTACCCAGGAGGCACAGCGCATCATGGCCGGCTCGGATTCCAACTTTCCTGTCTTTCGCGGCAGCATGGTGGCCCTTGTCACCCCCATGCACCCTGATGGCCAGCTCGATCTAGAGGCTTTTCGCGGGCTGATCGACTGGCATGTGCAACAAGGCACCGATGCCGTCTGCGTGGTGGGGACCTCGGGCGAATCGCCCACCGTCACCGTGCAAGAGCAGGCAGAACTCATCGAACTGGCCGTACGCCACGCCGATGGGCGGGTGCCCATCATCGCCGGTACCGGTGGCAACTCTACGGCCGAAGCCATCGAACTGCAGCGGCATGCCTACGCAGCGGGGGCTGCCGCGGGCCTGACTGTGGTGCCCTATTACAACCGGCCCACCCAGGAAGGCCTCTACCAGCATTTCAGGGCCATCGCAGAATCGTGCGAACTACCCAGCATCCTTTACAACGTGCCTGGGCGTACGGTGGCCGACCTCGCCAACGAAACCATCCTGCGCCTGGCCCAGGTGCCGGGCATCATCGGCGTCAAAGAAGCCAGCGGCAACATTGCGCGTGTCGGCCGGCTGATTGCCGCCGCGCCCGAAGGCTTTCATGTGCTCAGTGGCGATGACGCCACGGCCGCAGCGCTGATCCTGCTGGGCGGGCAGGGCAATATCTCGGTCACGGCCAACGTGGCCCCGGGGCTCATGCACGAACTCTGCATGGCCGCCCTGAACGGCAACGTGCCCGAGACCCAGCGCCTCAATGCCAAGCTGTGCACGCTCAATCACGTATTGTTCCTCGAGGCCAATCCGATCCCGGTCAAATGGGCGCTGGCCGAAATGGGTCTGATTCGGTTAGGCTATCGCCTGCCACTGACCCCGTTGTCCGACTCCCTGCGCCCCATTGTGCGTGAAGCCCTGTCCGAAGCCGGTTGCCTTTCATGAATATACCCATGCCCCTTGCCCGCTCGACACTGATCCTGATCAGTGTCCTGTCGCTATCCGCATGTTCCTCGCTCGAGGAGCTCGTCGGCACGACCGAATCCGTCGAGTACAAAAGCACCGTGTCCGGCGATCCGCTCTCCATCCCGCCCGATCTCACCCAGGCCAACAAGAACACGCGGTACGTGGCCCCCGAAGGGGTCGCCCGCCTAAGCGATTACGCGGCAAGCCAGCGTCAGCGCCTGGATCCGGCCGACCGCGTCCTGCCGCGCAGCGCCAGCATGCAGGTCCTGCGCGATGGCACCCTGCGCTGGCTTTCGGTGGCCGAATCGCCGCACATCCTCTTTCCGCAAATCGTCGAATTCTGGAACGAGCAAGGGTTCACCATCCACACACAGAACCCAGAGGCCGGCCTGATCGAAACTGACTGGGCCGAAAACCGCGCCAAAATTCCCGAAGGCTGGCTGCGCAGCGCGCTGGGCAAGGTGCTCGACCAGGTCTTCGACAGCGGCGAGCGCGATCGCTTCACCACGCGGCTCGAACGAGACGGCTCGCGCACCGAGATCTACATCAGCCACCAGCACATGGAAGAAACCCCCACGGCCGATGGCACGGCGTTCAAGTGGGTGTTCGGCAAAGAAGATCCAGGCCTGAACGCCGCCATGCTGGCGCGCCTCATGGTCTATCTGGGGGCCGAACAGGCGCAGGCAGCCGAACAGGTACGCGCTGCAAGCCAAAGCACGGTACAGGGCGGCGCCACCCAAATCAGCGCCGACCGCACCGCCCTCACGCTCGACGAACCCTTCGACCGGGCCTGGCGGCGCGTGGGCGTGGCCATCGACTCGGCGCGCTTCACGGTCGAAGACCGCAACCGCTCGGCGGGCGATTACTACATCCGCTATCTGGACACGGATACCGGCCAAGAAATCGAACAGCCAACCATGTTCGGGCGCCTGTTTGGCTCGCGCAACACGGCAGAGCCCCTGCGCCTGCGCATCCATGTGGTCGAGCAAGGCGGGGGTAGTGTCATCACCGTGCTGGACGAAACGGGGCAGATGCTCACCGATGACACCGCCCAGCGCATCCTGACCGTGCTGGCCGACAATCTGAAGACTACGCGCTAAGAAATTCTTCGCGCAGCCGGTACAGGGCAGCCAGGGCCTCTCGTGGGCTCAGGCTGTCCGGGTCCAGGGCCTGCAGGGCCGTGTGCAAGGCGTCGTGTAAATCATCGTGCAAGTCATCGCGCAGGGCCCCGTCTGTCGCTGGCGCCTGCGCGTCGGCGGCTGCATCGAACAAATTCAGCTGTGTGGGCATCTGGTTGCGCGCTTCGAGCTCGGTCAGCAGCGTGCGGGCCTGGCGGATCACCGAAGCAGGGATGCCGGCGCGTTGGGCCACGTGCAGGCCGTAGCTCTGGCTGGCAGGGCCGGGGCGCACCTGGTGCAGGAACACCACCCCTTGGCTTGAGTCTGCCGCGGCCAGGTGCACGTTGAAGGCGGCCGGGTCTTCGTCGGGCAGGCGGGTCAGTTCGAAATAATGGGTGGCGAACAGTGTCAGGGCCCGGTTGTGGCTCAGCAGCCGCCGGGCAATGGCCCAGGCCAGGGCCAGCCCGTCGTAGGTCGAGGTGCCGCGCCCGATCTCATCCATGAGCACCAGGCTGTGCGGTGTCGCAGCACCCAGAATGACGCTGGCTTCCATCATTTCCATCATGAAGGTCGATCGCCCACCCGCCAGGTCGTCGGCCGCGCCGATGCGCGTGAAAATCCGATCGATGGGCCCGATGCGGGCCTCGTCCGCCGGCACGTGGCTGCCCATCCGTGCCAGCAGCGCAATCAAGGCCACCTGCCGCATGTACGTGGACTTGCCGCCCATGTTGGGGCCGGTGATCAGCAACAATCGCTGCTCGACGTCCAGTCGGCAGTCATTGGGCGTGTAGGTTTCGATGCTGCGTTCGACCACGGGGTGTCGCCCGGCCCGAATGTCCAGCCCGCTGTCTTGCGCCAGCGCTGGAGCCGTCCAGCCATGGCGCTGGGCGTGCCACGCCAGCGCGGCGAGCGCGTCCAGGCAGGCCAGGGCGGCCGCGCTGCGCGCAAGCGTGGCGGCGTGGCCGGCCGCTTGAGCGACCAATTGCTCGTACAATGATTTTTCGCGCGCCAGGCTGCGCTCGCGTGCAGATAGCACCTTGTCTTCCCAGGCCTTGAGCTCCGGCGTGATGTAGCGCTCGACATTCTTCAGGGTCTGGCGCCGCCGATAGTCGTCTGGCACCTTGTCCGCCTGGCCGCGGCTGACCTCGATGAAAAAGCCATGTACGCGGTTGTATTCGACCTTGAGGTTCGCGATCCCCGTGCGCTCGCGTTCGCGTGCCTCGACCTGCAGCAGGAAGGCCCCGCTGTCGTTGGCCAGCTGGCGCAGTTCATCCAGCTCGACATCATAGCCCGGCGCGACCACGCCGCCCTCGCGCACCATGACGGCCGGTTCTTCGGCCAGGCCATGCAGCAGTGCCGCATGCAGGGCCGGATCCACCGGAACATCGGCCAGGCAGCGTGCCAGCAGCCCGTCATTGGCCGCTGGCCTATCCGGCAACAGGGCCGGATCGGTGAAGTCCTCTAGGCACTGGGCCGCCAAGCCGGGCAGTACCGCGAGGGCGTCGCGCAGGCTGGCCAGCTCGCGCGGGCGAATGGTCTGCATGGACAGCCGGGTCGATAGCCGTTCGAGATCGGGCAGGCCGTGCAGCGCATCGCGCAGGCGGTCCAGGCCGCCGCGCGCGGTGCCGTTACGCAGTTGTGTGATCGCATCCTGACGGGCTTGAGCCTGGGGGTTATCGCGCAGCGGCGCCTGAATCCAGCGCCGCAGTTGGCGGCTGCCCATGGGGCTTTGCGCGTGGTTCAGCGTGCTG
>NZ_JBAYTI010000017.1:0-52089 GCF_041675725.1 Castellaniella sp.
AAACGCCTTCGCGCCGATGATAGTGGATGGACATCCGTGAAAGTAGGTCATCGTCAGGCACCTTATCCGAAAAAGCCCCTGCAGAAACAAACTGCAGGGGCTTTTTGCATATCCGGCCGGCCGTCGCGTCGATCAGGAAGTCAGGGTTTCGCGATGGTTTTTTCGTCGATCAGGACGCCGATTTGCGCAGTGCTCAAGCCGAGCACCTTGGTGAGGACTTCTTCGGTATGTTCTCCAAGAACCGGTGCAGGCGCGGTCGCTTCGCGCCGGGCGGCAGAAAAATCCAGAGGCAGGCCCGGCATCAGGTAATCTCCAATGCCTGGCTGGTGGATCGCCGAGAAAATAGGATTTTCAGCCAGGCTGGCCGGCCCTGTCTGCTGCACGCATTCCATCATGGACTGATATGGGCCCCAACATACGCCATGGGCATCGAATACCTGCTGGATATCGGCCAATGAGCGGCGCGCGCACCATGGGCCCAGCAGGGCGGCGATGTCTTCGCGCGCCTTGAAGCGGTTGCCTTCGTCATTCAGGTCCAGACCCAGTCGTTCTCCAAGCGCCTGAATGTCGCTGTCCAATTCGGTCGCAGCGCAAAGGCTGCGCCACTGCTTGAGTGTCAGGCCGATCACCATGATCCGGCGGCCGTCGGCGGTCATGAAGTCCTTGCCGAACGCACCGAACAGATAATTGCCGTATCGTTGGCGTTCGTGGCCAAGCTGCGCTTCGGCAACGAAGCCCAGGTGACCCATCATGGCCAATGCCGCATCTTCGAGCGCCAGCTTGACATGCTGCCCGAGGCCCGTGCGCTGTCGTTGCCGTTCGGCCCCCAGGATGCCGATCACGGCCATGTGCCCGGTGATCAGATCCCAGGCGGGCAGCACGTGGTTGCAGACATCCTGGCTGTCTTCCGGCCCGGTGATCAGGGGCAATCCCACGGCCGGATTGACCGTGTAATCGACGGCGGATTTTCCGTGATGATTGCCGGTGATCGTCAGTTGGATGAGACTCGGCATGTTTTTACTGAGCGCGTTGTAGTCCAGTAAGCCCCGAGACGGGAAATTGGTGAGCAGGATCGTTTCATTCCTTGCCAGAATCAATGCTCGCGCGAGCGCTTTCCCCGCCTCGGTGTGCAGATTGATGGCTACCGACTTCTTGGCTTTGTTCAGGCCATTCCAGAAGAGACTGCCGCCATTGTCCGCCAGTGGCCAGCGCGCGCTATCCAGCCCGCCGCCCAGCGGGTCGATCCGGATGACATCGGCCCCCATCTGGGCCAGCGTCATACCCCCCAATGGAGCGGCCACAAAAGCGGATAGTTCGATGACGTGAAGATCGTTGAGCAAGTGTGGAAACATGGTGTCCTTCAGGCGGTAGTAGGTTGATGGGTGGCGTCTGCGGCACTGAGGGCCGATTCATACAGACTTCTGGAAATGACTTTCAAGGCCAGGGTTTCTTCGGCGCCCTCGAAGATGGACAATACGCGTGCATCCACGAAGTGCCGGCTGACAGCGGTTTCTTCGGCATAGCCCAGCCCTCCGTGCAGTTGCTGCGCATCGCGCGTGACGTGCTCTGCGGCCCGGCAGGCCAGCAATTTGACCAGGCTGGCCTGCATGGGGTTGCCGCCCGTGGACAACTGATGGCTGACGGCGTAGGCGAGCTTGCGGGCCGCCGCGTACAAAGCCGCCATATCGCAGATTTTGACTTGTGTGAGTTGATGGCTGGCCAATGGTGTGCCAAAAAGCGTGCGATCTTTGACATAGGCAATGGCCTCGGTCAGGGCGGCGTGCATCACCCCGGCCGCCCTGGCGGCTGTCTGCATACGGCCCCCGGTCATGCCGGCCATGGTGTAGTAAAACCCGCGCCCTCGTCCTTTTTCTGCGCCGATGAGCTGGCTGTCGGGCACGAGATAGTCTTCAAAATGCAGATCGAAGGAATGCATGCCCCGATAACCTATGGTGGGAATCGCGCGGCCAGACAGGTGGCCCCCAGAGGGCTGGCGGTGCATGAATTCGTGGCCATCGAAGGACGGCTTGTCGACCAGGAACAGGCTCAGGCCCTGGTAACCCGGCTGGGATTCGGTTCGTGCAACCACCATGATCAAGTGTGCTTTCCCGGCGAATGTGCACCAGGTCTTGGCGCCGTTCAACAGCCAGCCCTGGGGGGTCCTGTGCGCCTTGAGGGTGAGTCGCGCCACATCCGAACCATGGTCGGGCTCGGTGATGGCGATGGCGCACAGCACCTCGCCGCTGGCCATCCGCGGCAGCCAGTGGTCTTTCTGCGCCTGGGTCCCGCCCTCGAGCAGCGCCCGCGCGAGAATCTCCGGGCGTGTCAGGAGGCTGCCGGCCGCGCCCAGCGATGCATCGGACAGGGTTTCGGTGACCGCCAGCATGGCGGGCAGGTCGTTGGGGGAGCCATCGGCACTGCCCCCATGGTTTTCGGGAATGCTCAGGCCGAAGGCGCCCATCGAGCACATGCCCGAGAGAATGTCGTCTGGCACCGTAAGGTCTTTGCGATGGATCTGTGTGGCCTGGGGCCGCACGACATCTTGTGCAAACCGCTGGAAGGCATCCTGGATCATGGCCACATCGGGGTGCAGCTCGACGCGCCCGATTTTCTCGGGGTGATCGATGGCCATGGCACCGAGCTTTGCTTTTTGGTGGGCTGCGCACAATTCGCGCCGAAGCGACTGAAAGGCCTGGCTATAGGCAAGGATTGCGATGGGCTCGGGATCCATGCCGACGTCGGCATAGACGCGTTCGAGGCGGGTCAGGATGGATTGCGCGGCATCCATCGCGTAGGTCAGGTTCAGGCCCTGGTCCAGCGCCTGCCCGGAATCGGGGCCGTGACACAGATGGTACGCGGCCTGCCACTCGGCGCATGCCCAGGCCAGCTCGTAGCTGCTGGCCTGGTAGGCGTCGAGCAGTGTATTCTTCAGCCGGGCGTGTTCGCTGCACTGCCGTGCGATGGCCATGACGGCCGCGTCGAACAGTACCTTGACGTTTTCCAGGGATTGTCGGACCCTGGCAAGTTGCGCCGAGGGGCCTGATCCGTTTTCTGTCTTCATGGTGTGCTGCCAGTGTGCCTGGGTCCCGGGTAAAGTAAGGTGGATGAAATCATGATGCAGTATATAAGCTTCGACATAACTCTCCGGTTCGACCATGCTCAGACAAAAGTTCCTGCCTTCAGCCCTTGGGAATGCTTCAGTCCATTATATGGAATCCCTGTATGCGCAATTTCGCGAGCAGCCTGCGTCAGTGGATTCGTCTTGGCAAAGTGTGTTCCGCTTCATCGATGACCTGATCCAAACCGATGATCCAGCGGCCGTAGGTACGGCGCAGGGCGGCGCAGCGGCCGCCCTGCGCGCCACTCTGTTGCGCCGCTACGGTCATTTGCTGGCAGACCTGAACCCACTGGCTGATGGCGATCCGCCGCCGGTCGATGTGCTCGAGGCGTTCTTTGCCGGACAGTGGGGGCTTGAAACCGATCCGGATACGTTGCGCCGCCAATACACCGGCACGTTGGCTGTCGAGACGGCGCACATGACTCGCCTGGACCGCGTGCAATGGGTGGATGAACGGCTCTCGCAGCCCTGGGCCGCGTGTTCCGACGACGTGCTCATCGATGCCTGGCGCAGCGTGGTGGCGGCCAGCGAGTTCGAGCGTTTTTTGATGACCCGTTTCCCTGGTAAAAAGAAATTTGGTCTCGAGGGGGCTGAAATCCTGTCGGTCGTGCTCGACCAGATCCTGACGCAGGCGGCTCGCATGGGGGTCGAGGAAGTCGTGCTGGGCAGCATGCATCGAGGGCGTCTCAATCTCATGGCCAATGTGCTGGGCAAACCCCTGGTTGACCTGCTTGCCGAATTCATGGGCCTTCATCCGTTTCCAGAGGCCCCGGATATTCCGGCAGACATCCCTTACCATCTTGGCTATGAGGGCACCGTCACCAAAGGGGGGAGGTCGGTCCGGGTCCGCCTGCTGCCCAATCCGTCGCACCTCGAAGCGGTGGATCCAGTGGCGCTGGGCGTGACCCGCGCGCGCCAGGCGGGTCGCCCCGACGGGCAGTCCGGCAACGTGTTGGGCGTCATTCTGCATACCGATGCCGCGGTGATCGGGCAGGGGATCGTCAGCGAATGTCTCCAACTGGGTGCGGTGGCCGGGTTCTCGACGGCGGGCACCATCCACGTGGTGGTCAACAATCAGCTGGGCTTCACCACCGAACCTGACGAGGGGCGCAGTTCCTACCATTGCACCGATTCCTGGAAAGCGGTCGACGGCCTGATCCTGCATGTCAATGGCGAATGCCCTGAATCGGCCATCCGGGCCGCCGGCCTGGCGGTCGAGTATCGCCAGGCCCAGGCATGCGACGCCGTGATCGATCTGGTCGTATACCGGCGTCATGGCCACAATGAGTTTGACGAACCCCGGTTCACGCAGCCGGTGCTGTATCAGGCGATCGACCAGCGTGAGCCACTTGGGAACCAGCTGGAAAAGCGCCTGCTGGCCTCGGGCGCGCTCGATCCGCAAGCGGCCAGGGATTTTGCGAAGCAGCACTGGAAGCAGTTGGATCTCGCATTCGAGGCCGCGGGGCAGCGCAAGCAGCGTGCGGTGGATCAGGCCGGGGAACCGGGCCTTGCCGCAGCCATCGAACCCGTGCCAAGTCCGCAGACCGGCGTGCCGCAGGAGCGGCTGCTGGGTCTGCTCGAGGCGCTGGCCCACGTACCGGATGGGTTGACGCTTGGCGACCGGCTGGCAAAGCAGATCCGTGCTCGCAGCCATACGGAGCAAGGGGTCGCCTGGGCCGTGGCTGAAGCGCTTGCCTTTGCCAGCCTCCTGGCCGAAGGCCTGAACGTGCGCCTCAGCGGTCAGGACGTGGCGCGTGGCGCGTTTTCGCATCGACATTTCGTTCTGACCGACGTCCATGACAATCGGAGGTACTGCAGTCTGAATCATCTGGGGGCGGGGCAGGGGGCGTTCGAGGTCATCAACAGCCCACTGTCCGAATATGCGGTACTGGGGTTCGAGTACGGGCATAGCCTGGCCGCCAAAAACACGTTGACGCTGTGGGAGGCGCAGTTCGGTGATTTTGCCAATGGCGCCCAGATCATGATCGACCAGTTCATCACCAGCGGCGCGTGCAAGTGGCGGCAGTCATCAGGGCTCGTGGTATTGTTGCCGCATGGGCTCGAGGGGCAGGGGCCGGAGCATTCCTCGGCCCGGATCGAGCGTTATCTTCAATTGTGCGCCCATGGCAATCTGTGGCTCATCAATCCCACGACGCCGGCCAATTATTTCCATGCGCTGCGCCAGCACGTGCTCGACGGTCAGGAGCGGCCCTTGATCGTGGTGGCGCCCAAGACCCTGCTGCGGCTACCCGCCGCCGTATCACCGTTGGCTGCGTTCTGTCCGGGCACGCGGTTCTCCGCACTGCACGTCAGCCCTGCGTCGTCACCGGCACGCCGGCTCCTCGTGTGTTCCGGAAAAATTGCCTACGAGCTGGAAGACCACCGCCAGGCCCATCACCATCCGGATGTCACGATCGTCCGTCTCGAGCAGCTGTACCCTTTGCCAACGGATGAATTGCGTGCATTGCTGCAGAACCATCCATCCGCCGACCTCGTCTGGGTGCAGGAAGAGCCCGAAAACATGGGCGCCTGGCCATACTATGATCGCCGGCTCGAGGACCTGGCCCGTCTGGCCGGCTGCGCCCACCCCCGGTTCAGATTCTGTGGCCGGCCCGAAAGTGCCTCGCCGGCTGGCAGTTTCCATTCGAGCCACGCGCAGGACCAGGCCGTGATCATCGAGCGGGCTTTTGCGTGATGCCGGGTGTCAGGTCGCGTGGGCAGCACGCAGCAATTGTGTGGTTTCGTGCGCGGGCAGCCCCATGACCCCGGTATAGCTGCCTTCCAGCCGGGTGATGAAGGCGGCTGCGCGCCCCTGGATGGCGTATGCGCCCGCCTTGCCGAAGGGCTCGCCGCTCGCGATGTAGCGATCGATGTCCGAGGCCGTCAGGCGCTGCAACCAGACATGGCTGACGCTGATGGCCTGATGCAGCTGGCCATGCGCCTGCAGGGCGACCGCGGTCAGCACCTGGTGCCGGCCGCCGGACAGCCGGCGCAGCATGCGCGCCGCATCGGCCGCGTCCAAGGGCTTGCCCAGCACTTCGTCATCGATGGAAACGGTGGTGTCCGCGGTCAGTATCGGGCACTGCGGCCAGTGGGTCGGCCAATCCGGTGGCACCGCGCCGGGCGGCCGACCGCCGGCCTGCAGCCAGGCGCGTGCATGCTGCGCTTTGTTGCGTGCTGTGCGGCGCACGTAGTCGGCTGCGGGCTCGCCAACCAGGCGCGGCTCGTCTTCGCCCGCTGGTGGCGGTACGTGGAGCACCGCGTGTTCGATGCCCAGTTGCGTCAGTATCTCGTGGCGTCTGGGGCTGGCGGATGCGAGCAGGACGAAATCATTCATTGGTGAGACGGGTGGGGTTCAGTGTACGCGCAGAATCTTCATGCCGTTGGTGCCGCCGCTGTCGCTGTAGAAGTCGCCCTTGGTCAGTATGACCCAGTCGTCCTTTTGCAAGAGCCCCTGTCGGCGCAGGAGGTCGATGGCCGCTTCACTGACGTCGGCTGGAGGCAGGTGCGTTGCATCGAAGGGGACGGTATACACGCCGCGAAACAGGGCGGCACGGCGCTGGGTACTGACGTGCCGGGTATAGCAGTAAATCGGCACCCCCGAGCGGATGCGCGACATGATCAAAGGCGTGTGGCCGCTTTCCGTGAGCGAGATGATGGCCTTGATGCCGGGAAAGTGGTTGGCGGCATACATGCTGGCCAGTGCGATGGTTTCATCACAGCGTGAAAAAGTCTCGCCCATGCGGTGATGCGATTGGGTGCTGGTGGGTTCCTGCTCGGCGCCCAGGCAGATCCGCGCCATGGCCTCTACCGCCTCCACCGGATAGTCGCCGGATGCCGATTCGGCCGACAGCATGACGGCATCGGTGTAGTCGAGCACGGCGTTGGCAACGTCCGATACTTCGGCACGGGTGGGCACGGGGCTGGCCGTCATGGATTCCATCATCTGGGTGGCCGTGATGACCAATTTGTTCAGCGTGCGGGCGTGGCGGATGATCCGTTTCTGTATGCCGACCAGGCGTGCATCGCCGATCTCTACGCCAAGGTCGCCGCGGGCCACCATCACGCCGTCGCTGGCGCGGATCAGGTCATCCAGCGCGGCGTCGTCGGCCACGGCCTCGGCGCGCTCGATCTTGGCAATGATCCAGGCCTGGCTGCCTGCGGCCCGCACGAGCTCGCGTGCGCTGCTGATATCCGCGCCGGAGCGGGGAAAAGACACCGCCACGTAATCGAGCTCGAGTTCGGCGGCCAATTCGATATCCCTGTGGTCCTTGGCTGTCAGGCTGGGTGCGGAAATCCCGCCGCCACGACGGTTGATCCCTTTATTGTCGGACAACTCGCCCCCGACCTTGATGGTCGTGTGGACCTGGTCCGCGTCGACAGCGTCCACGTGCAGGATGACCCGGCCGTCGTCCAGCAGCAGCTCGTCGCCGGGTGCGCAAGCGTGCACCAGGGGCGGATATTCGATGCCCACGACGCGCTCCGTGCCGGCATCCAGTGGATGGAGGGTCGACAAGGTGAAGGGCTGGCCGGCCTGCAGCGTGACGCGCCCGGCCGCAAAGCGGGCAATCCGGATCTTGGGCCCTTGCAGATCGCCCATGATTGCCACGTGGCGATCCAGCCGCTGTGCAATGGCCCGTACGCGCAGCACCCGCTGGCGATGGTCCTCTGGCTGGCCATGCGAGAAGTTCAGGCGCGCGACGTCCAGGCCCGCCAAGATCATGGCCTCGATCCGTTCTGGACTGGAGGTCGAAGGCCCCAGAGTGGCAACGATCTTGGTGCGGCGGCGCGGTGTCATGAGAATCTCCGAAACGGTGTAAATCGGCACAGCGTGGTCAGGCGCGCAGCATCAGCTGCGGTGGTATGGATGTCCGGCCAGTATGCTCCAGGCGCGATAGAGCTGCTCGGCCAGCAGGATGCGCACCATGGGGTGGGGCAGGGTCAGGGATGAAAGCCGCAGGCTCTGGTGGGCCGAGCGTTTCAGGTCGGGATCCAGGCCATCCGGGCCACCGATCACGAACGCCACGTCGGTGCTGGCGTCTCGCCAGCGCTGCAGCTGCTGCGCCAACTGCATGGTGTTCAGCGTTTTGCCGTGTTCGTCCAGTATGATGCGTTGGGCCTGGTCCGGCAAGGCTGCTTCGATACGCGCGGCTTCGGCGCGCATCAGCTGCTCGGCTGTCTTGCCCAGGGCGCGGGACTCGGGGCGGATTTCGTGCAGCGTCAGGGGACACTCGCGTGGCATGCGCCTGGCGTAGTCGTCCCAGGCATCCTGCACCCAGGTCGGCATGCGCTGGCCGACGGCGTAGACCAGCAGCTTCATGACGCCAGCAGCTTCACCCGCACCGGTTTACCGCCCCAGATTTCTTCCAGGTTGTAATACAGGCGAATATCCGGCTGCATGCAGTGCACCACGATGTCGCCCAGATCGATCAGCACCCACTCGCCTGTGTCCTCGCCCTCGAAGGCGATGATCTCCAACCCCCTTTTTTTTGCCTGTTCGGCCACGTGCTGGGCAATCGCCCTGGTTTGGCGGCTCGAGGTGCCGCTGGCAATGACCACCCGGTCGAACAGGCCCGTCAGGCCGGTTGTGTTGAAGACTTTGATGTCCCTGGCTTTGGCGTCTTCCAGGGCGTCAATGACCAGTCGTTGCTGTTTTTGCAGGTTCATAAGGTGTGTGCTCGGGCGCTCGCCCCGTTCTGGTAGAGATGATGCGTGTGGATATAGGATAGTACGTGTGGGTGCAGTAGATCCTGTACAGGGTGCCCGCGGGCCAGCGCCTGGCGTATCCAGGTGGCTGAGGTGGGGTCGGGCTCGAATGGGATGTGCAGCAGCGGTTTGTCGGGTGTGTCCAGCAAGGCCTGCTGCAGATCGGCAGGCGGGTCGGGTGCGTAACCCGGGCGGGCTGCGACGGCCAGCTGAACGTGGTTCAGGATCTCGCGCCACGCATGCCACGTACAGAAATTGGCCAGCTGGTCGGCACCCAGGATCCATATGTAGTCATGGGCGGGATCCAGCGCCTGGACGGTATCGATGGTGTAGGTTTGCCCGGCGCGTTCCAGCTCGCTTGGGTTGATGGTCAGGGTGGGCTCGCTTGCGAGCGCGAGCTCGAGCATGCGCAGCCTGTGCCGGGCGTCTGTGTGCAGCGGGCTGCGTTGCCAGGGGGCTGAGGCCGGGATCAGCTCGACCCGATCGAGCCCGAGATGCTCGCGCGCGGCCAGGGCCAGCCGGATGTGCGCATTGTGCACAGGGTCGAAGCTGCCGCCCAGCAGCCCGATTTTCAGGCGTCCAGCCATGCGCGCGGCTTGAGATAGGCAGACAGCTGGTCTTCGGCCGAACCGGGTTCGGGTTGCCAGTCGTAGCGCCATTGGGCAACCGGCGGCATGGAAAGGAGGATGGATTCGGTACGCCCGCCTGATTGCAGGCCAAACAGGGTGCCGCGGTCATAGACCAGATTGAATTCTACGTAGCGACCACGCCGGTAGGCCTGGAACGCCCGTTCACGTTCGCCATACGCGGTTTGTTTGCGCGCCTGTACGATAGGCACGTAGGCCGGCACGAAGCATTCGCCCACGGCGCGGGTGAGCGCGAAACAAGTGTCGAATCCGGGGGTGTTCAGGTCGTCGAAAAACAGGCCGCCGACCCCGCGGGTTTCGTTGCGATGACGCAGAAAAAAGTATTCATCGCACCATGCCTTGTAGCGCGGGTATTTGTCTGCGCCGAAGGGGGCGACGGCGTCGTGGCACACTTGATGGAAATGCCGGACGTCGGCCTCGACCGGATAGTACGGCGTGAGATCCAGGCCACCGCCGAACCAGAATACGTCTTCTTCGCCCTGATGGCCGTGGGCAACGAACAAGCGCACGTTCATGTGCGTGGTGGGTACGTGAGGATTGCGCGGATGCAACACCATGGATACGCCCATGGCCTCCCAGGACCGACCCGCCAGCTCGGGGCGCAGGGCGCTGGCCGAGGGCGGCAGCGCAGCCCCTTGCACATGACTGAACAGCACGCCCGCCCGTTCGAAGACCGCCCCGCCTTCACAGTAGCGGGCCAGGCCCCCACCCCCTTCGGGGCGCTGCCAGGGGTCGCGGCCGAATGCCGCGCCTTCCAGGGCCTCGAGGGCGTGTACGATGCTGTCCTGGAGGCCGGCAAAGAAATCGTGGGCGCGTTGGATGGGAACCATCATGATGCATCTCGGTGCAAGGGGGTATCGGGCAGGGCACGCCAGCCGATGTCATGGCGGTACTGGCAGCCTTCGAAGTGTGTCTGGCCGACGGCTTCGTAGGCCAGTTGCCGGGCCCGCCGGACTGAATCGGCCAACACCGTCACGCACAGCACCCGCCCGCCGGTGGTGACCAGCTGGCCATCCTGCAGGGCGGTACCCGCGTGAAATGTCATGCATTCGCCCGTGTCGGGCGCCAGAGCGGTGATCGGGCGGCCCGTGCAGGGGGCCTCTGGATAGCCTGCGGATGCCAATACGACGCCAAGCGCCGTGCGCCGGTCCCATTCGATCTCGGCCTGGTCGAGCGTGCCGTCGATCGCGTGTTCGATGACCTGTGTGAAATCGTTCTTGACGCGCATCAGGATCGGTTGAGCCTCCGGGTCGCCCAGGCGGCAGTTGAATTCGAGCACCTTGAGGCTGCGCGCGGCATCGGGCCCGGGCCCGATCATCAGCCCGGCATACAGGAAGCCGGTGTAGGGGACACCATCCTGGGCCATGCCGCGTACGGCGGGCATCATGATTTCCCGCATGATGCGATTATGCAGGCCTGGTGACACGATGGGTGCTGGCGAGTAGGCGCCCATCCCCCCTGTGTTGGGCCCGCCGTCGCCGTCGAGCAGCCGTTTGTGGTCCTGGCTGGTTGCCAGCGGCAGAATGTGCTGGCCATCGCACAGGACGATGAAGCTCGCTTCTTCGCCTTCGAGGTAGTCTTCTATGACGACGCGGGCTCCGGCGTGGCCAAAGGCGCCATCAGGGCCCAGCATGTGGTCGATGGCCGCCAGGGCCTGGTCGGTGGTTTCCGCCACCACCACCCCTTTGCCGGCCGCCAGGCCGTCGGCCTTGATGACGATGGGGGCGCCGTGATGGCGTACGTATTCGCGTGCCTGGATGCGGTCTGTGAAGCTCTGGTAGCCTGCGGTGGGCAGCCCGTGACGCAGCATGAACGCTTTGGCGTAGTCTTTGGAGCTTTCCAGCCTGGCGGCGGCCTGGGTGGGGCCGCAAATGCGCAGACCCGCCTGGCGGAACGCATCGACCAGCCCGCTGGCCAGCGGGGCTTCTGGCCCCACCACCGTAAAGGCGATATTTTGTTCGCGGGCGAACGCAACCAGGCCCGCCGGATCGGTGAGGGGCAGGTTTTCGTATTCGGCACGGCGGCTCGTGCCCCCGTTGCCAGGTGCCACGTAGACTTTCTGTACCCGCGGGGATTTGGCCAGACACCAAGCCAGGGCGTGCTCGCGCCCTCCGGACCCAATGACCAGCAGCTTCATTCGGCTTCGTCCATGACGGCTGTCGTGTAGACTTCCTGGACATCATCCAGGCCTTCGAGGAGATCGATGATTTTCTGCATGCGTTCCGCCTCTTCGCCCTCGAGCTGGACTTCGCTGAGCGCCTTCATGATGACGCCGTCGAGCTCGGGTTCGAGGCCGGCCTCGACGAACGCTTTTTTCAGGCTCGTGTATTGACCGGGTTCGCAGGTGACTTCGATGACGCCTTCTTCGTCGGTCTGGACGTCGTCGGCACCGTGCTCGAGCGCCACCTCCATGATGGCGTCTTCGGACGAACCGGGCGCGAAGATGAACTGGCCGCAATGCTTGAACATGAACGCCACGCTACCATCCTGCCCGAGGTTGCCGCCGTGTTTCGACAGGGTGTGCCGCACTTCGGACACCGTGCGTTGCCGGTTGTCCGTCAGGCATTCGATCAGGACGGCGGCGCCTCCGACCCCGTAGCCTTCGTAGCGGATTTCTTCGTAGTGGCTGTCGTCGCCGCCGCCGGCGCCCCGCTGAATGGCCCGCAGGATGTTGTCTTTGGGCATGTTGGCTGCCGTGGCCTTGTCCCAGGCCAGCCGAAGGGCCGGGTTGGCGGCAGGGTCGGGGCCCGCATCGCGCGCGGCCACGGTGATTTCACGGATGATTTTGGTCCAGAGCTTGCCGCGCTTGGCGTCTTGGCGCCCCTTGCGGTGCTGGATGTTTGCCCACTTACTATGTCCGGCCATGATGATCTATATGTTTGAAACCTGATAAATGCCTGATTTTACCCGTTAATGTCCAATCGGTCTGCCGTGGTGGCGGGTTTCCGGCCGCGGGCGGCGCCCGACGCGAGAATGGCCGTGATGATGAGCGCCCCGCCTAAAATGGCTCTGGCGGGCGGATATTGTGCAAAAAACAGGGCGGCAAATGCAATCGCGTAAACGGGCTCCAGCGCGATCACGATGGCCGCACTGCGCGCCTTGAGCCGGCTCAGGCTGGCCACCAGCAGGGCATGGGAAAATGCAGTGCACACGACGCCCAGCATGAAAATCCAGAACCAGTCCAGCGCGCGCAGGGTGGCGAATTCCGTCAGGCACCAGGGCAGTGTCAGCACGGCCACCAGCGCGTTTTCCAGGCACGCCAGGGCATGGGCCGGCAGGTGGTCGACGGCTTTTCGGTTGGCCAGCGTGAACAGCGCGAACGACAACCCCGAGCCGATTGCCCAAAGCAAACCGATCGTGGCCTCGTCCTGAAAATCGAACGACGGGGCGACCCCGATCAACCCCAGGCTGACCAGCCCGACGATCGCCCACTCGCTTGCCCGGGTCCGCTCGCGAAAGAGCAGACCTTCCAGCAGGGTGATGAAGGCAGGGAAGCTCGCGAAACCCAAAGTGGCAATCGCAATGCCGCCCACCTTGACCGCCATGAAGAAACTGACCCAGTGGACGGCCAGCAAAAGGCCTGCCAGCCCGATGAAGCGGGCAACCGTGCCCTGGGGCCACGTCAGCCGATGGCCGGTATGGCGCATGAACAACAGCAGGCCCAGGCTGGCGAATGCAGCCCGGCCCGCCGTGATCAGCCAGGCGCTGCCCTGGATCAGCTCGCCGAAAATCCCAGTGAGCCCGAAAAGCACGGCGGCCACGTGGATGGCAACACGAGCTTCGCGCGATTTCATGCTAGTCTGCATCTGTGAAATGAAAGATCGCCCCGCCCGGGGCCGGAGAAACCACAGTGGAACAAGCACTCGCCATACGCGTACACCAGCATGGTGGCCCCGAAGTCATGCGGCTCGAACGCATCGAAGTCCCCCCGGTCGGGCCCGACGAGGTCCGCATCCGGCACAAGGCCATCGGCCTGAATTTCGTCGATGTGTATTGTCGCACGGGGCTCTATCCGAACCCATTGCCCCATGGCCTGGGCTACGAGGCCGCCGGTATCATCGAGGCGGTGGGGGCCGGGGTCACGCACCTGAAGGTCGGTGATCGGGCCGCCTACGGCCAGAGCCCCCTGGGCGCGTACGCCGATCTGCGCAACGTGCCGGCCAGCCAGGTGGTCGCCATCCCGGATGCCGTCAGCTTCGAACAGGCCGCCGCCTTGATGCTCAAGGGCCTGACCGTCCAGTACCTGTTTCGCCAGACCTACCGGCTCAAGGGGCATGAAACCATCCTGTTTCATGCCGCTGCGGGCGGTGTCGGGCTGATCGCCTGCCAATGGGCGCGTGCCCTGGGGGTGCGCCTGATCGGTACGGCCTCCACACCAGCCAAGGCTGCGCTGGCGCGCCAGCATGGCGCCTGGGAGGTCATCAACTACAGCCATGAAAATGTCGTTGAAAGGGTGCTCGAACTCACCGAAGGCCACAAAGTGCCGGTCGTCTACGACGGCGTCGGCAAGGCCACCTGGGAGACCTCGCTCGACTGCCTGCAACCACGCGGGCTGCTGGTCAGTTTCGGCAATGCCTCTGGCCCGGTCGATGGGGTCAATCTGGGCATATTGGCCACCAAGGGCTCGCTGTATGTCACTCGGCCCACGCTGGGCACGCACGTGCCTACCGTACAGGCCATGCAGGCCGCCGCCGCCGAGGTCTTCGATCTGGTGACGGCCGGCAAGCTCGACGTCGTCATTGGCCAACGCTTTCCCCTGAAGGATGCGGCCCTGGCTCATGAGGCGTTGTTGGCCCGGCAGACGACCGGTGCCACCATCTTCACGCTTGACTGAGATGGTAGGCCTGTACCCGCTCGACTTCGTTGCGTGATCCCAGGATCACGCCAACGCGCTGGTGCAGCGAGTCGGGCTGGATCTCCAGGATACGATGTGCGCCGTCGATGGCGCGCCCGCCAGCCTGCTCGATCAGATAGCTCATGGGGTTGGCTTCGTACATCAGCCGCAGCTTGCCCTTGCGGCCCGACGCCCGGGCATCCCGGGGATACATGAAGATGCCGCCGCGCGTCAGGATACGGTGCACGTCGGCCACCATCGAGGCGACCCAGCGCATGTTGTAGTTTTTGCCCAAAGGCCCCGTTTCGCCCTGCAGGCATTCATCGATGTAGCGGCGTACCGGAGGATCCCAGTGGCGCATGTTGGACATGTTGATGGCGAACTCGGAGGTGTCCTCGGGTATCCGCATGTGTTCGTGGGTGAGCAGCCATGACCCCATTTCGCGATCCAGGGTGAAGCCCATGACCCCGTTGCCGACGGTGAGCACCAGCATGCTTTGTGGGCCATAGACGGCGTATCCCGCAGCCACCTGGCGAAGGCCCGGCTGGAGAAAGTCGCTTTCTTCGATTTCGCGCCCGGTCGCCTCGGATGACGCCTGCAGCACCGAGAAAATAGTACCGATGGAGACGTTGACGTCAATGTTCGACGAACCATCGAGCGGGTCGAACAGCAGCAGGTTCTGCCCCTTGGGGTAATGGTGTGGAATCCGGTGGATGGATTGCATCTCTTCCGAGGCCATGGCGGCCAGGTTGCCGCCCCATTCGTTGGCTTCGAGCAGGATCTCGTTGGACAGCACGTCGAGTTTCTTCTGGATTTCGCCCTGCACGTTTTCGCTGTCCAGGCTGCCCAGCACGCCCCCCAGTGCGCCTTTGCTGACCGCGTGGCTGATGGCCTTGCAGGCGCGTGACACGGTCTCGATGAGCAGGCGCACTTCGGCGGATACCGCCTGATGCAGGCGTTGCTGTTCGACCAGGTATTGCGTCAGAGTTTTGTATTTCAAAGCGGGTTCCTCAGTGACTGGTGGATTCAGGCATTCAGGGCCTTGGAGATGATTTCGTGGACGTTGGGCGACAGGCCGGGACTTGCCAGGACCTGTTGCAGCGCTGCCTGCATGCCGTGCTGGGCCTCGGGCTCGAAGTGTGACCAGAGATCGAAGGCCCGTGCGAGCCGCGCCGCGATTTCGGGATTCAGGGCATCGAGAGCCAGGACCTGTTCCGCCCAGAAATCGTAGCCGGCCTGTGTGTGCAGGCCCGACAGGTTTTCGAGGCAGAAACGAAAGACCACGGCGCGCGCGCGATTGGGGTTGCGCAGGGAAAATTCGGGCAGCGCCATCAGCGTGCGCAAGTCGCTCACGCGCGTGCTGGGCGCCGTGGCTTGTACGCTGAACCAGCGGTCGAGTACCAGCGGGTCATGTTGCCAGCGGTTGAAGAAGTCGGCCAGTCCATCGTGTGCGTGCTCGGGGGCATGATGGACCAACGCGGACAGCGCCCCGAAGCTTTCGGTCATGTTGCGCGCCCCTTGGTATTGGGCCTGGGCCCGTTCCACGGCCCCATCCGCTCCGGCAGCAAGCAGGTAGGCCAGGGCCAGATTGCGCAGGGCGCGCTTGCCCGCCGCCACAGGGTCGGGCGAGTACGGGCGGCCATCGTCTTCGGCCAGATCATCATGGATCCGGCGCCACGTGTCTGACAGTTGGGTACCCAGCAGCCACTGCGTCTGGTTCCAGGCCTGCCGTGTGGCGTGCGGATCCATGGGCGCCGTGCGCATCAGCACTTCGCGCACAGCGGGCATGGCCAGAAGCCTGGCCTTGTAGTCGGCTGAGATGGCTGGATCGTTCAGGCCGGTGCGCCAGACGGCCAGCAATCGGGCTTCGTCCTGCGGGTCGTGGCTGCCGGCCAGCCGCGCCTGCAGGGCATGATGCGTTAATTCCTGGCAGGCGTCCCAGCGCGCGAAAGCGTCGTTGTCGTGCTGCGCCAGCAACGCCAGATCCTCTTGGCTGCGGGTGGTTTCGAGAATGACCGGCGCAGAGAATCCGCGCAACAACGACAGCAGCGGGCGTTCATCCAGGTCGGTGAAGACCCAGTGCTGTTTGGCTTCTCGCAGTTCGAGAATCAGTGTGTCGTATACCTGGCCGCCCCAGTGAATCGGCAAGGCGGCACCCGTGCCGCCCAGCAGCCCGATCGCGACCGGTATGTGCAGGGGCGGCTTCTCGGCCACTGGCGTACGCCGGGTCTCGAGCCCCACAGGCGCGCAGTGCTGCTCGAGCGTCAGTTCGGCCTGGCGGGCCTGCGGGCTGTATTGCAGCGAAACCCGGACGCGGGGTGTGCCGGCTTGCTCGTACCAGCGGTGAAAGACGGTGAGGTCCCGCCCCGGGTGTTGCCTCGCATAAACGGATTCCATGGCGCGCACGAAGTCATCGCAGGTGACCGCCTGGCCGTCGTGGCGGCGGAAGTACTCGTCCATCCCGGCACGAAAGCCCGCTTCATCCAGCAGCGTATGCTGCATGCGAATCACTTCCGCCCCTTTTTCGTAGATGGTGGCCGTATAGAAGTTTGCGATCTGCTGGTAGGAATCCGGGCGAATCGGGTGCGCCATGGGGCCCGCGTCTTCCGGAAACTGGGCGAGCCGCAGGGTATGGACGTCGTCGATCCGCTTTACCGCCCGGGCGCTGGCCGCTTCGGCATCGGGCAGCCCGCGGGCCAGCATGTCAGCGGCGAATTCCTGTTCGCGGAACACGGTCAGGCCTTCTTTCAGAGACAGCTGGAACCAGTCGCGGCAAGTTACCCGGTTGCCGGTCCAGTTGTGAAAGTATTCGTGGCCGATGACGGATTCGATGCCGCGGTACGCGGCGTCCGTCGCCGTCAGGGGATCCGCCAGCACGTAGGCGGCGTTGAAGATATTCAACCCCTTGTTTTCCATGGCGCCCATGTTGAAGTCCCGGGCGGCCACTACCATGAAACGGTCGAGATCCAGCTCGAGCCCGAAGCGGGTTTCATCCCAGTGCAGCGCGCGCGCCAGGCAATCCATGGCCCAGCGGGTTTGTTCTAGAAAGCCCCGGTCGCTGTAGACTTGCAGCAATACCGGACGGCCGCTGCGGGTCGTGTCGGAACGCTCGAGGCAGTCGAAATCGCCGGCGACCAGCGCGAATAAATAACAGGGTTTGGGATGGGGATCGCGCCACGTCACCTGGCGGCGGCCGTCGTCGAGCAGGGTTTGCTCGACCCGATTGCCATTGGACAGCAATATCGGATATTGCCTGGGGTCGGCCCGCAATACGACTTCATAGCGGCTCATGACGTCGGGCCGATCCGGGAACCAGGTGATGCGGCGGAAGCCTTCCGCCTCGCATTGGGTGAAGAGCTTGTCGTCGGACTGATACAGGCCCATCAGGCTGGTGTTCTTTGCCGGATGGCACTGGCTGACGATACGCACGACAAAATCTTTGCCGCGATCGGGAGCGGCAAATTGCAGGGTGTCGGCATCCAATTGGTAGTCGGCGCTGTCCAGAGGACGGCCGTCGACCTGCAGTTCGATCAGTTCGAGATCCTGACCCTGGAGCACCACCCGGTCAGGCCCGCCTTGCCGGTCGATTGGGTAGAAACGCAGCTCTGAGGTGACGCGGGTCGTTTCTGCTGCCAGGTCGAATTCCAACCGCACGTGCGACAAGCCAAATGGGTATGGAGCATAATCGGTGCGGTGCAGGGTATGGGCGTGATCGGTGCGCATGAGGGACACAAGAGAAATATTCTGTCCTGGATTGTAGTCCAGCCGTTCGAAGGGTACGGATCGTTTGCCAGCGGGCTAAAGCAACAAGCCCCGCTGGTGCGGGGCCTGTTGCAAGCACGAGCGGCAACTGCGTGATCAGATGGTGGCTGGCACTGCGGGTTGTTCGATCAGGAAGGTGTCGCGCGATACGCCCGTTGCTTCGGCGTCGGAGATCCAGCGCGGCGCCTTGCCGCGACCCGTCCAGGTGGCCCCCGTGTTCGGGTCGCGGTACTTGGGCGGAATCACACGCTTGCTGGCCGGACGGGCCGCGGCGCCGCCCGCCGTTTTGCTGGCCGCCCGCGTAGCCGACTTGCGGTTATAAATAACCGCGATGTCTTCCAGGGAAATATCATAATCGCGCATTGATTTCACGATGGACGCAATCATGGGCTTGCGTTCTTTTGCTTTGAGCTGTTGCATCTTTTTTTCGAGCTTGTCGATTTCTTTCTGAATTCGGTTTTTTTCTGCACTATAGCTGGCTCGGGGCATTACTGACTCCGGTGTGTAGGGATTCAATTGGTTTAGGGAAAATTTTAAAGAAGTTTGATCTCGACGATTCACGTCGACATTTTAAACAGATTTTGCGTTGCATGTAATCCTCTGCATGCATGTTCTTCTTATATAATTTCAACGTCATGTATTTCGGATGCTTGGATAATGGAATATGCAGACCCCGTACCGGTGGCCGCCATACAAATGGTATCCGGCGTTCGGGTGGCCGATAATCTCCGCCAGGCTGCGTCCCTGATCGGGCAGGCTGCGGCCGCCGGCGCGAAGCTGATCGTACTGCCAGAATATTTTTGTCTGCTGGGCCAGGATCCGGCCGACAAGCTGGCGATCGCAGAAACGGCAGGCCTGGGTCCAAACCAGGATTTCCTGGCCGGTCAGGCCCGTCAGCATGGCATCTGGCTGGTGGGCGGCACCATTCCCGTGCGCAGCCCGGATCCAGAACGAATCTACAATACCTGCCTGGTGTTCGACCCCAGCGGACAACCGCATGCCCGCTACGATAAACTGCACTTGTTCGGTTTTCAGGGGGCGCATGAATCGTACGATGAATCGCTTACCATTCGGCCAGGCGATGGCCGCAACCCGGCTTTCAGCCTGCCGTTCGGACGGGTTGGGCTGGGTATTTGCTACGATGTGCGGTTTCCCGAGTTCTTCCGTGCCCAGGGCGACATGCAGGTCATCATATTGCCAGCGGCCTTTACCCATACCACGGGTTCGGCGCACTGGGAGATCCTCCTTCGGGCGCGGGCCATCGAAAATCAGTGCTATGTGCTGGCCAGCGCGCAGGGGGGGCGGCACGAAAACGGCCGGCGCACCTGGGGGCACACCATGCTGGTGGATCCTTGGGGCGAGATCGTCGATTGCCTGCCCGAAGGGCCGGGCGTGGTCTCCGGCGAGCTCTCCGCCGAACGCATCCGTGCAGTCCGGCGCTCGCTGCCTGCGTTGCACGACCGGGTGGTCGAACGACTCGCATAAGCCCACCAGGCGCCCGGCGCGGCGCAGGCGCCGGCCCTTCTCCTTAATTGCTACTGGACATTCTCAATGAAACTGACGGAACCCGGCCTTGAAGCCTTGCATGCCGCGCGCAACCTGCTGATGGATCCATGGGGGCTCGATGAAAGCCATTTTGCACAGGCGCTGGCCGAAATCCATGCGCACAAGGTCGATTATGCCGATCTCTACTTCCAGTACAGCTGTTCAGAAGGCTGGAGCCTAGAGGAAGGCATCGTCAAGACCGGCAGCTTTTCCATCGACCAGGGCGTGGGGGTGCGGGCCATACAGGGCGAGAAAACCGCTTTTGCCTATTCGGATGCGTTGTCTGCCGACGCGTTGCTGTCTTCAGCGCGCGCGGTACGCAATATTGCCCGGCGGGGGGCAGGGCGCTGCCACGTCACACCGCCCGGGGCCCGGGCGGACTCGCTGTACTCGGCCATCAATCCGGTCGACTCTCTGTCCGCCCCCGAAAAGGTCGCCTTGCTCGAGCGCCTCGAGCGCATGGCCCGGGCGGCTGATGCAGAAATCATCCAGGTCATGGCGGGGTTGGCTGCCGAGCACGACGTCGTGCTCATCGTAGGTAGCGACGGCCGCCAGGTGGCCGACGTGCGGCCGTTGGTACGGTTGTCGCTGACGGTCATCATGGAGCGTGCGGGGCGGCGTGAAATGGGCCATGCCGGGGGCGGCGGGCGCGTGGGCCTGGCCTATTTTTCGGATGAGATCCTGCAGGGCTATGTGCAGCGGGCCGTACATGAAGCGCGCGTCAACCTCGAGGCGCAGCCTGCCCCCGCAGGGCAAATGCCCGTGGTGCTGGGATCGGGCTGGCCCGGCATCCTGTTGCACGAGGCGGTCGGTCACGGGCTCGAGGGCGACTTCAACCGCAAGGGCTCCAGCCTGTTTTCAGGACGGATTGGCGAGCGGGTGGCATCCCGCGGTGTCACCGTCGTAGACGACGGTACCCTGCCCGATCGCAGAGGTTCACTGAATGTCGATGACGAAGGCCATCCCAGCCAGCGCAATGTGCTGATCGAAGACGGCATCCTCAAAGGCTACATGCAAGACAGCCTGAATGCCCGCCTCATGGGGCAGGCTACGACGGGCAATGCTCGCCGCGAGTCTTACGCCCATATCCCCATGCCGCGCATGACCAACACGTATATGTTGGCGGGTCGCGACGACCCTCAGGCCATCATTGCCTCCGTCAAGAAAGGCCTGTATGCGGTCAATTTCGGCGGTGGGCAGGTCGACATCACCAGCGGCAAGTTCGTTTTTTCGGCGTCCGAGGCGTATCTGATCGAAAATGGCCGCATCACCCGCCCGGTCAAGGGGGCCACCCTGATCGGCAGTGGCCCACAGGCGATGGGCCAAATCGCCATGATCGGCAACGACCTGGCGCTGGATTCTGGCGTAGGCACCTGTGGCAAAGAAGGTCAAAGCGTGCCGGTCGGCGTCGGCATGCCGACGCTCCGGATCGATGGCCTCACCGTCGGCGGTACCGCCTGAGATGTCGCCGACGGTTAATTTCCGCAGCTTTCTGCTGTTGCTGATTGCGGTATCCATCGCCTTCTTCAGTATTCTGCTGCCATTTTATGCCGCTCTTTTCTGGGGCGGTGTGCTCGCGGTCCTGTTCAGCCCGCTGCAGCGTTTCATGTTGCGGGTCACCGGCCAGCGGTCGGGCTTGGCGGCATTGCTGTCCCTGCTTTGCATCATATGCATCGTCATCCTGCCCATGCTGTTCATTGCGGGGTCGCTGGCCAACGAGGTCGCTAGCCTGTACAGCCGGATCAATTCGGGTCAACTCAATCTCGGCCGGCATTATGCGCAGATTATTTCAGCGCTGCCTGTGTCGGTTCATGGCTGGCTGGACTCCTACGGTTTTGGCAATCTGCTCGATATCCGTGAAAAACTGTCGGCGGGTGCCCTCGAGGTCAGCCAATGGCTGGCTCGCCAGGCTGTCAACATCGGCCAGAATACCTTCCAGTTCGTCATTGGGCTCGGGGTCATGCTGTACCTGCTCTTTTTCCTGCTGCGTGATGGCCCCGAGCTGGCGGCGCGCATCAAACACGTGATTCCGCTGGAAGACAATTACCGGCATGATTTGCTGCTGAAATTCGCCACCGTGGTGCGTGCGACTGTCAAGGGCAATATCGTGATTGCGGCCGCACAGGGTTTGCTGGGTGGGCTCATGTTCGCTTTTCTGGGTATCCAGGGCCCTTTGTTCTGGGGCGTGGTCATGGGGGTGTTGTCGCTGCTGCCGGCCGTGGGCGCTTCGTTGATCTGGGCGCCGGTGGCCATTTATTTCCTGGTGACCGGCGATCTCTGGCAGGGTGTGCTGCTGATTCTTTTTGGCCTGCTGGTCATCGGTTTGCTCGATAATCTCCTGCGCCCCATACTGGTTGGCAAGGACACCAAATTGCCGGATTACGTCGTGTTGGTTTCGACGCTGGGCGGTCTTTCGGCATTCGGCCTCAACGGCTTCGTGATCGGGCCGTTGTTTGCCGCACTCTTCATCACGTGCTGGGACATGTTCCCAGACGTGGTCGCCCTATACCATGAAGGCAGGGAAAATTCGCACCAGGCGCCCCCACCGCCCTGATGGACGGTGAATTTCATGTACAATCCCTGGCTTTGGTGCTGTCTGCCAGGCAGCATCGATCAGGCACGGGCGACGCCCGTGGCCAGGCCGGCTTAGCTCAGTTGGTAGAGCAGCTCATTCGTAATGAGAAGGTCGGGGGTTCGACTCCTCTAGCCGGCACCAATTCCCAGGTTCTTCAGTCCATTTCGGGCAGGCCGGCGCCATCGAGGGTGCCTGAATCCTGTTACGATAAAGTCGTGTAGACGCAAGACAAGGAACCATCATGACACAAGAAACAGCCCCGGCCGGCCAGGCCACCCCCGTGCTCAGCCTCGAAGGCAAGATTGCATTGGTGACTGGCGCCGCCAGCGGCCTGGGCAAACGTATTGCCGAACTCTTTGCTCAGGCCGGTGCCGACATCGTGATCGCCGACCTGAACCAGGCGGCCGCTCAGGCCACGGCAGATGCCATTGCCCAGGCGGCGGGTGTGAAAACCATGGCGGTCGCCATGGATGTCACCGACGAAGCGGCAGTGGATGGCGGGTTTGCCCAGGTAGAAAAAGCGCTGGGCCCGGTCGATATCATGGTCAGCAATGCCGGTATACAAATCGTGGCGCCCATCCAGGATTTCAAATTTTCAGACTGGAAGAAGCTCCTGGCGGTGCACCTGGATGGTGGCTTCCTGACGTCGCGCGCCGCAGTGCGCCAGATGATTGCCTCGAAAAGGGGCGGCAGCATTATTTTCATGGGGTCCGTGCATTCAAAAGAGGCCTCGCGCCTGAAAAGCCCGTATGTCGCTGCAAAGCACGGCCTCGAAGGCCTTGCCAAGGTGATTGCCAAAGAGGGTGCCGCCTACGGCATCCGGGCCAACGTGATTTGCCCCGGCTTCGTGCGTACGCCGCTGGTCGAGAAACAAATCCCCGAGCAGGCCAAAGAACTGGGCATTACCGAAGAAGAAGTGATCCGCAATGTCATGCTCAAGGATACCGTCGACGGAGAATTCACCACAGCCGACGATGTCGCACAGGTGGCACTGACTTTTGCCGCGTTTCCCAGCAATGCGCTCAATGGCCAGTCTTTGGTGGTCAGCCACGGCTGGTTCATGCAGTAGCGGGCGCGTACATAAAAAACCATCCGCCATCCGGCGGGGCGCCGGATGGCGGATGGCGGGGCCGGTGCCTCGGCCCCTGGGGTAAACCTATGGCGTCATGCTTAACGCAGCAGGCTGAGCATGGTTTGCGGTACCTGGTTTGCCTGGGCCAGAACGGCCGTGCCGGCTTGCTGCAGGATCTGCGCGCGCGTCATGTTGGAGACTTCAATGGCGTAGTCGGCGTCTTCGATGCGCGAGCGGGCCGCCGACAGGTTGGTGACCGTATTGTTCAGGTTGGCGATGGTGGACTCGAAGCGGTTTTGAATCGCACCCAGGTCGCTGCGCATGCCGTCGACGGTGGACAGGGCCTGGTCGAGTGCTTTCAGCGGGTTGGCCGTACGGGCTGAAATCGTCTGGGCATCCTGGGTGAAGCCGCCATCGTTGGCCAGATAGACGACATTGCCCTGGTGGTCGGTCACGTTGCCGTTGCTGGCGTGCGAATAGTACGTTGTGGTGACGGTCTCGGTGTAGTCGCTGTTGGTCGTGAAGCCGCCGCCGCCCATTGGGTCGCCATCGACGTACAGTGGGTCGAGCGCGTTGTCGGCAACCAGGCCGTCGTTGTCGACGTTGTAGGTGCCAGCCAGAGGCCCGCCACCATTCACGACGAATGACCCTGCGCTGGCTGCCACGGCCGTCGCCAGTTTTTCTGCCGAGATGGTTGCGCCGGTGACGTCGATGTCACCGGCGTCGCCCGCGATGGATATCGTGGTGTCGCCTACGGTGATGGTGGCCGCGACCGCAGCGTTCGAGCCGTCGACGTTGTTTTCCAGTGCCGACAGGCTGGCGGCGGGTGGATTGCCCACCGAGTTCTGGGTCAGGTTGCCGGTGACGTCGAGGTACAGCGCCGAGCCGTCCCGTGCGGTGATCGAGCCGTCTTGCTTGATGACGACGTCTACGCTGGTGCCACCGATATCGATGGATGCTTCGACTGAATCGCCTACGTTGGGCGTGAGGTAGGCTTGCAGGCTGCCGACGCTGACCGCGCTGGCATCGAAGCTGAACGTGTTGGAACCGGCATCGTATGTGTACACACCGCCGTCGGCCTGTACGCCCAGGCCTGTATTGGTGCCGGCATAAGTGACCTGGGTGGCATCGCCCAGGCTTTGCAGCACATTGTTGGCCGTGGCCCGTGCATTGTCGGTGGTGGTGTTGACGGTTTGTGTGTAGGTGGTCGTGCCGTCGATGGTCGCCCCTTGGGCGAAACCGGCGAGCGTCAGGTCGTTGGCGCTGGCGTGCGCGTTGTCGACTGCGCCCTTGTCGTTGACATTGAAACCCGAAAGGCCCAGGGTGCCCGCCGTGATCTTGCTTAGGCTGATTTCGATGGTTTCACCATCGTTGGCTCCCACCTGGATGGACATTTGCGTGTCGTTGGCCAGGACGCGCACGCTGTTGAACTGCGTTTGCGACGATACCCGATCGATTTCGTCCAGGCGCTGCTGGATTTCTGCCTGGATCGAATCCAGGTCCGACTGGGAGTCCGACCCATTGGCCGCCTGTACGGCCAGTTCGCGGATGCGCAGCAGGTTGTTGTTGATTTCATTGAGCGAACCTTCGGTGGTCTGTGCGATGGAGATGCCATCATTGGCGTTGCGTGCCGCCTGTGACAGACCCTGGATGTTCGCGGTGAACCGATTGGCGATGGCCTGCCCGGCGGCATCGTCTTTCGCGCTGTTGATGCGCAGGCCCGAAGACAGGCGCTCGATGGCGGTGCCCAGTGAATTCTGGGACCTGTTCAGGTTGTTCTGGGAGACCAGAGCAAGGTAGTTGGTGTTGATGACGGCCATGAGATACTCCTTTGAGGGAAAAACGGCGTTTCCGACTTTGATTCAGGAAGGCCCGGCATCGGGCCCGAAATCTATCTGAAGGCGACGTGGCGGGCCTTGGATATGTTTCGTGTTCCTATGTACTGGGTTACGGCAGGATTCCGGAAAAATTTAGTTGAAGCCGTGCCAAACACCGCAAAATCAGGGTATATACTGAGTTGAACCATTGATTTTTACAAACCATGACAGGAGGCGTTATGCGTTTGCTTGGCTCGGGACACAGTCCGTTCGCGCGTAAGGTGCGCATCGTTTTCATCGAAAAAGAAATTCCCTATGAATGGGTGGCCGAAGATGTCTGGGCGGCCGATACGCACATGTCGGCCGTCAATCCGCTGGGCAAGGAGCCTTGTCTACTCACAGACGGCAACGAAGCCATTTTCGACTCGCGCGTGATCGTCGAGTATCTGGATCAGGCGTCGACATCGAATCCGCTGATTCCGCTGATGGGGCGCGCGCACCTAGAGGTGCGGCTCTGGGAGGCCATGGCCGATGGCCTGATGGATGCGGCCACGACCGCACGCCTCGAACAGACCTGGAAGGGGCGCCAGGCCGCTGAACGCTCCCAGGCCTGGATCGATCGCCAAATGAAGAAGATCGGCGACACCTTGCAGGTCATGGATCAGCGGTTGGCCGGCCAGCCGTGGTGCATTGCCGGGGGGCACCTGACGCTGGCCGACCTGGTGGTGGGCTGCGCGCTGTCGTATCTGGACTTTCGCTTTTCGGATCTCGGTTGGCGTGCGCGTCACCCGAACCTGGCGCGGCTGTATGATACGCAGCTGCAGGGGCGGCCCAGTTTTCAGCAGACCGCCCTGAGCGACCACTGAGCAGGCCGCCCCGTGCGCCCCTGCGCGGCGGGCCGTCAGGCCCGGGGGCTGGCTTGCATGGTTTGCCGGTACCGGGCGGGCGTCATGTCGGCGTGGCGGGTAAAAAAATGCGTAAAGTAGCTGGGGTCGTCGAACCCTAGCTGGTAGGCGATGGTGCTGACGTTTCGATCGGTGTGTGTCAGCAGGCGTTTGGCTTCGAGCATGATGCGCTCCTGCACGATCTGCTGCGGTGCCAACCCGCTGACTGCCTGGCAGGCCCGTTGCAGGGTGCGATCACTGACTGACAACACCAGGGCGTAGTCGCTGATGCGCTTGTGGGTGGCATAGTGTTGCTCTACCAGCGCGTGGAAGTCCTGGAACAGGGTCCATTGTTTTTGGTCCGACAGCGGTGCGGAAATCTTTTCGTGTCGCTGCTGGCGGGTCAGCTCGACAAAAATCTGCAAGATATGCCCAAAAAAAGCGGCCTGGTAGTGGTCGCTCATTTTGGTGTATTCCTGCCACAGTGAGTGGAACAGGCGGGCCATGATGACATCCAGGCCGCTGGCCGCATCGGCCTGGATGGCCTGAGAGGGTCCCAGCACCCAGGTTTTCAGTGGGGGCAGGTGGGTCGATAGGGTGTGTATCAGCTCCTGGCTGAGGGTGAGGGTCATGCCGCGGGCGTCCGGGCTCACCCGGAAGGCGTGGATGGCGGGCGCAGGCACGAAAATGACGGCGGGCGGCTGTACATCCAAATACCGGCCTTCGAGAAAGGCTTGGATAGTGCCTTCGTGCACCCAGATCAGGTGGGCAAGATCCAGATGGCGGTGGGCCTGCATCGAATCTTTTAACCGGTGCCGAAAATCCGCCAGCGTTTCCATGTGGACGTAGCTGGGCTCGACCGCTTGGTAGTTCTGGCCATAGAGCGCGTAGGTAGGCAGTGCGATATCCATGACGGGAAAACGCAACCCTCTGTCGGATTTATCTATTTATATTAACGCATCAACCGTCGATACTAAAGCTCAGAATTTCATAAGAAAGCGGCTCAAATCGTATGGTTTGTGACGTCGCACATCGTATCAAGAAGTAAACACGATGACAAATCACATGTCGGAGTAGGCAACGTACATGAAAAACATCAAAATCAGCACCCGGTTATGGTTGGCATTCGGCTTCCTGCTGTTCCTGTCGGCCATCCTGGTGGGCATCGCACTGTGGAACATGCAGGTCATGGTAGGCAACCAAGACGACATCCGGCAGCGCCAGGAAATCCAGACCCTGCTCAACGAAATCGAAAGCCTGGTCAAGATCAAGGACCCCATGGTGTACGGCTATGCGGTGGCGCCCGACACCCAGTCCGAGCTCTATTTCAGAAATGGCGAGGCCGCCTCCACGCAGCAGCTGGGGCGCGCCGTTCAGCAGGCCGATGGCCTGATCCACGAGCCCGAGGCCCGCGTGCTTTACGACGATCTCGTAAAGCATCGCAATCAGTACATCACGGCCGTCAGTGACATGGTGATGCAGGTCAAGCACTCGGGGCACAGCGATCAGATATTCACCGCCATCAATGGCCCATTGGCGGCCGTACAGGCCCAATTTCTCGGAAGCGTGCAGGCGTTGGTCGGGTTCCAGAATGATCGGGTGCGCGAAGCGCTCGAACAATCCGCGGCAGTGAACCGGCTCAGCGAGCAGATCCTGTGGCTGGTGGGGGCCCTGGTGTTGCTTTTTGGCAGCATCACCGGCTGGCGCATCAGCCGCGCGATCGCGGTACCCTTGCAAACCGCCGTGACGGTGGCGCAGCGCGTCGCCCGGCGCGACTTCAGCCAGACGGTGCAGGCGCATGGCCAGGACGAAATCGGCCAATTGCTCAAGGCGCTCGAAGACATGCAAAGCGGCCTGAGCGAGGTCATGCTCTTGGTGCGCCAGGACTCAGACTCCGTGGCCCTCGCGGCGTCGCAGATTTCGGCCGGCAACCTCGACTTGTCCTCTCGCACCGAGCAGCAATCCAGTTCCCTGGCCGAAACCGCCGCCACCATGGAAGAAATCACCTCGACTGTGCGCCAGAATGCCGACAACGCGCAGCAGGCCAACTCGCTGGCGGGCGACGCCAGCAAAACGGCGCAAGAAGGCGGCGACGTCATCAGCAGCCTGGTGGCGACCATGGGCGAAATCAACGTCAAATCGCAGCAGGTCACCGAAATCGTCGGGGTGATCGACTCCATCGCCTTCCAAACCAATATTCTGGCCCTCAATGCCGCCGTCGAAGCCGCCCGCGCGGGCGAGCAGGGCCGGGGTTTCGCCGTGGTGGCCTCCGAGGTCCGGGCGCTGGCGCAGCGCAGCGCCGAGTCGGCCAAAGAAATCAAGACGCTCATCAATGCCTCTGAACAGGCTGCCCACCACGGCAACGAGCAGGCTCAGCGCGCCGAGGCATCGATGCAGGAGGTGGTCGACAGCATCCGGCGCGTGACCGACATCGTGGGTGAGATCAGCGCGGCCAGCCAGGAACAGACGACAGCCATCGAGCAGGTCAATTCGGCGGTGGCACAAATGGACGACGTGACCCGCCAGAACGCCAGCCTGGTGGAAGAGTCGGCCGCAGCGGCGACCAGCCTGCAAGAACAGGCCGACGGCCTGGCGCGGCTGGTCGGTACGTTTACACTGCGCGAGCCGTCCCCGCACAGCGCGGCAGCCCAGCACGCCCACGAGCACGGTGGCGGGGCGGCGGCGTCACAGGGCGCCAGCGGCGCAAAAGCCCGTTTGGCCGGTCAATCCGGGGCCGCCCTGGCCGGCCCCGCGCTGCTGGCCAGTGCCGGAAATGGCACATCCCAGCCCAGAAGGCCGGCCGTCGGGCTATCGTCCGACATCAAGGTCGGCGCGGCTGCCGCTTCGCAGAAAAAACCCGCGCCGGCACCCGAAGGCGGGCATCGTGCCCGCCGGGAGAACGGCACCGCGGCGGCTGGCCAGACCCCCCATAGCGTAGGCGAATGGGCCGAATTCTAATGTCGGGATCCGGAGACATTCGCGCGGCCTGAGCGGCTCTGTTCAATCATCCGGAGCGGAAAAGCTCCACAGAAGTCAACGTGGAGACGGTTGTCATGTATCACCACAACCCTGCAGTACTGCATGATGTTTATGAGATCAACCTGTCGTATCTGATGCTCGCCCAGAAGCTCCTCGGAGAAAACCTGGCAGCCGGCGCCTACCGGCTTGGGGTCGATCAGGACACGGCCGAGCTGTTGCTGAACTTGTCCCCCGCACAGGTCGTGCGGCTTGCCCAGTCCAGTTCCCTGGTGTGTGGCTTTCGGCTCAATGATGCCGATCTGCTGCAGTCCTTGTGCCAGGGTACGCTCGATGGCATATTGCAGCAGGCCCATGCGGCCATTCTAATGGCCCAACCTGCTGCCGAATTGGTCAAATGAGCAAACCCAGCGTTGCCCAGGAAGCCGCCGAGATCCTTCTCGCCTCCGAGATGATCCGCCTGGGTGCGCGCCTGCAGGTCCTGCAGGCGGAAACCCGCCTGAGCTACGATCGGCTGTCGCGCCTGTATCGTGACATCTGCGGGCGGTCCGCGCCCAAGGGCATGTTGCCATACTCGCTCGACTGGTACATGACCTGGTTGCCCAACGTGCACAGCAGCCTGTTCTACAACATCCACTGCTACCTGAAAGACAGGGTGGGGATCGCCCCGATCCAGGCGGCCGTCGAAGCCTACAAACTGTATCTCGAGCAGGTGCAGGCGGGCCTGGTGCCCGATGCCCGCTCGGGCGACGCGCCGCTCTTGAGTTTCACCCGTGCCTGGATGCTGCTGCGTTTCTTCGATAGTGGCCAGCTCCAGTGTTCACGCTGTGTCCGTTGTCGTGGCCAGTTCGTTGCCCACGCCCATGATCCGGATGCCCATTATGTATGCAGCATTTGCAAGCCGCCTCCGCGCGCCGGAAAAGTGCGGGCATCCCCAAGAAACTAGCGCAGTGATCTCGAAGGGCGCCACCTGGCCGACTGCACTCGCAGCGGGCGGGCCGCCATCGATCATCACCGTCCGGATTCCGGATCACGATGGCTGGATTAGGGCGGGAAAACCCATCCGAATCCAGGCTTTGCTTCCCGAAAAAGCAGCGATCATGACTGCATTCGTAAAAGGCCATGTCGTGTTTATCTTTCTTGGATACCTGGTCGTCGGGTTGGCCGTGATCGGCAGCTACGTGCTCATGGGGGGGCATCTGGGGGCGTTGTACCAGCCCTTCGAATTCCTGCTGATAGGGGGCTGTGCCGTGGGGGCCTATATCGGTGGCAGCAACTTGGATTCCGTGCGCTTGCTGGGCCGCGCCATCCCCTGGGCCTTGCGCCGTGACACCCACAACAAGGCGCTGTTCATGGAATTGCTGTCGGTCCTGTACAAGATCCTCCAACGCATGCGGCGAGACGGGCCCATGGCCATCGAATCAGAGATCGAGGATCCGCCGGCAAGCCCATTGTTCGCAGAGTTCCCCCAGGTGACCCGCAACCCGCGCCTGATGGAATTTCTCACCGATTACCTGCGCATCATGATCAGCGGAAACATGAATGCCTTCGAGATCGAGCAGCTCATGGACGAAGAAATCGAGGCCGCCAAAAATGAACACGACATCCCCATCAACGCCCTGAAGTCGGTGGCCGATGGCTTGCCCGCGTTCGGCATCGTGGCTGCCGTTCTGGGCGTCGTCAAAGCGTTGGCTGCGGTAGACCAACCGCCCGCCATACTGGCCGACCTGATTTCCAAGGCGATGGTGGGTACCTTCCTGGGGATATTGTTGTCATATGGCTTTGTTTCGCCGCTGGCATCGGCCCTCGAGCGCCAGGCCAAGGCGCGCCTGAAAACCCTGGAGTGCATCAAGATTACGTTGCTGGCCAGCCTGAACGGTTATCCACCCCCGCTGGCCATCGAATTCGGGCGCAAGGTTTTGTTTTCTTCCGTCCGCCCCTCCTTCAGCGAACTCGATGGCCACGTGCGCGAGTTTCGCCGTCAGGCAGATTAGCATCGGTTATGGCGCGGCATATGGAACCCGGGCGTGTCGTCATTCGGCGCAAGCGCATTCCTGACCCGTCTGCTCATGGCGGCAGCTGGAAGATCGCCTATGCGGATTTCATGACGGCGATGATGGCCTTTTTTCTGGTCATGTGGCTGCTTTTGCTGGTACCGCGCACTGATCTGCAGGAAATCGCGCAGTATTTCCGCATGAGCCTGTCCGAGGCCATGCAGGCCAACGATCACGCGGGCTCCACCCGCTCGGTGATCCCCGGAGGCGATCCCAGCGTGATTCCAGAGCAGTTCAAGCTCGACGACAGCGGCTCCATTTCCCAAGACAGCCTGGGCCAGGCCATGGCGCCGATACCCGAACCGGACGCCGGGGCCCTCGATGAGGACGAAGCCGACCAGCGCCAGCTCGAAGATCTGAAGCGCACGCTCGAGAGCCTCATCGCACGCAACCCCGTCCTGCAGCAATTCAGGCCGCAACTGTTGCTCGACATGACCCCGGACGGGCTGCGCATCCAGATCCTGGACCAGAACAATCGGCCCATGTTTGCCTTGGGCAGTGACATCGTGCAGTCGTACATGCGCGATATCCTGCGTGAGCTCGCGGTGCCCCTGAACGCGCTGCCCAATGCCATTACCGTCTCGGGGCACACCGATGCCATGCGCTATGCCCAGGGCGACCGCAGCTACAGCAACTGGGAACTGTCCGCCGACCGGGCCAATGCCGCACGGCGCGAGCTGATCATCGGCGGGCTCGTGGAACACAAGATCAAGCGCATTTTGGGGCTGGGGGAAACCGTGAACCTGGTCAAGGAAGAGCCGCTGGCCGCCGTGAACCGGCGTATCAGCATCCTGGTACTCAACAAACGGGCCGAGCGGCGCATCGATCGCCAGGATGCCGTCGGGGCCCAGAGCCTCGAGGCGCTGCAAGCCTTGAACAGGGGCCGATTCCAGCCCGCTGGCGAATCACCGGAGGCCTTATGAGCGAAGCCGTAGACCTGAGTGAATTCTTCGATACTTTCTTCGATGAGGCAGACGAGCTGCTCGATGCCATGGAGCAGCACTTGCTGCATCTCGATCCTGCCGCGCCCGACATGGATGCGCTCGCCGCGATATTCCGGGCCGCGCATTCCATCAAGGGGGGGGCGGCCACCTTTGGCTGCTTCGAAGAACTGACGACCGTCACCCACACCCTGGAAAACATTCTTGATCCCATCCGGCACGGGGATATCGCTTTGCAGGCCGGGATGATCGATCTTTTTCTGGAGACAAAAGACGTGTTGAGCGCTCAAGTAGCCGCCTATAGAAAGCAGGCCGCGCCCGATGAGGCAGCCTATGCCCGCATTTGTGCCCAGCTGCAGGCGTTGGCCGGTACGACGCACACTGCGCCAGACGATGAGGCCGACTGGCCGGTGCGCGTGCGCATCGAGCGCCTGGCACAGGAAGACACCGCCGCCATCGCGCACGAAATGGGCCTGATGGGCACGGTGTTGCATCAAGTTCATGACGACGCCGGCTGGTCGGTCTGGCTGGACACCTCTGTGCGCCCGCACGATCTGGCCGCGGTCTGCTGCTTTGTCGTGGATGCCGATCAAGTGCATGTCACGCGCGAACCGGTGCCAGGCATCGAGGCGGCCGCAGTAGAAAATGCGCCGCAGCCGTGGCCGGATGCCGAGGCGCCCGCCGCAGCGGAACATGCCGCCGGGCAGGTGCCTGATCCGGCCTGCGCCGCACCAGGCGATCGTTCGTCCGTTCAGGCGCCGCGCACCGAGTCTGAGACGGCCCGGGGCGGCACCGTAAAAGAGCGGGGCACCATCCGCGTGGGGGTCGAAAAGGTCGATCAGATCATCAATTTGGTGGGTGAGCTGGTGATTACGCAGGCCATGCTGGCACAAAGCTCCCAGGGGCTGGACGCGATCGTTCACGATCGCCTGTTGGGCGGCATCGAGCAGCTCGATCGCAATGCGCGCGATCTCCAGGAGGCGGTGATGTCGATCCGCATGGTGCCCATGGATTATGTCTTCAGCCGGTTCCCACGGGTCGTGCGCGAAAGCGCGGCCCGGCTGGGCAAGAAGATCCGCCTGGAAACACACGGCCAGGCAACCGAGCTCGACAAGAGCCTGATCGAACGGATCATCGACCCGCTGACGCACCTGGTACGCAACAGCCTGGACCACGGCATCGAGCGGCCAGCCGATCGCGAGGCCCATGGCAAACCGCCGGAAGGGGTCCTGACCCTGACCGCCCAGCATAGTGGCGGGCACGTCGTGATCGAAGTCTGCGATGACGGCGCCGGGCTCAATCGCGAGCGCATCCTGGCCAAGGCGCGCGAAGCCGGTCTGTCGGTGTCGGATGCGACGCCAGACGAAGAACTCTGGCCGCTGGTGTTTGCGCCGGGCTTCTCCACGGCTGAACAGGTGACCGACATTTCCGGCAGGGGGGTCGGGATGGATGTCGTACGGCGCAACATCCAGAGCCTGGGCGGCCACATCCAGCTGTTTTCGCAGGTCGGCCACGGCACGACGACCCGCATCGTTCTGCCGCTGACTTTGGCCATCCTGGATGGCATGTCGGTCAAGGTCGGGGCTGAAACGTTCATATTGCCCCTGGGCCACGTCAATGAATCCCTGCAGGCCAGCGCAGATCAGATCCGCGAGCTGTCCGCCGGCGAACAGGTGCTGCACGTGCGGGGCGAGTACCTGTCCATCGTGCCGCTGCATCAGGTATTTCAGGTTCCAGGCGCCGAAACAGATCCGGCCCGTGCCATCGCCGTCATCGTGCAGGCCGAAGAATCCCGCTTTGCCGTATTGGTCGATCAGCTGGTTGGCCAGCATCAGGTCGTGGTCAAGAGCCTGGAGGCGAATTACCGCAAGGTATCCGGCATTTCGGCGGCCACGATCCTGGGCGACGGCAGCGTGGCCCTGATTGTCGACATCTTCGCACTCATGCGCCAGGCCCGGCCCGTCGCCGTGGCCGAGCTGGCCACCTGACTAACATTTCTGCACCCCTTGGAGTCCACATGAACCCAGTCCACACCAAATCCCAGGATGACTCGGCCCTGGATCACGAGTTTCTGGTGTTTGCCCTTGCACAACAGGAATACGGCATCGATATCCTCAAAGTGCAGGAAATCCGCGGCTACGACGAGCATTCCGTGACGCGGATCGCCAATGTCCCTTCATTCATCAAGGGGGTCACCAATCTGCGGGGCGTCATTGTGCCGGTCGTCGACTTGCGCGTGCGTCTGAATCTCGAGCAGGTCCGCTACGACGAACACACCGTGGTCATCATTCTGAACATCCATTCGCGGGTGGTCGGTATCGTGGTCGATGCGGTGTCGGACGTCCAGACCCTGAAGCCGGCCCAGATCAGTGCCGCGCCACAGTTCGGTTCGGCCTTTGCCGCAGAATACCTGACCGGCATCGGCACGGCCGACGATCGCATGCTGATACTGATTGACATCGAAGCGCTGATGACGAGCCGGGACATGGCCCTGATCGATCACGAAATCGAGCATGTCAGCTGATACGGCCGATCTGTTTCCCAGCCAGCAGGCCGCTTGGGCGCAAACCCGCCTCGAAGCGGGGCAGGTCGAGCGCGCGCAGCGGCTGCTGCGCCGTCACTGTGGCATGGTGCTGGGCACGCACAAGCGCATGATGGCCGAGCGCGTCCTGCGCGAGCGGGTCGATCTGACGGGCGCTTACGACGTCACGGCGTATCTGAACAGTCTGGAGCAAGACGCCGCGCATCCCGAATGGGAGCACTTCGTCAATGCGTTCATGATCAATCACACGGCGTTCTTTCGCGAAGACTATCACTTCCCGATCCTGGCCGAGTTCGTGCAGGATCGCCCGCGGCCCGTCCATATCTGGTGTGCGGCAGCCTCGACTGGCGAGGAACCGTATTCCATCGCGATGACCCTGCAGTCCGTCTGTGCAAATGCGTTTTCGGTCTGGGCGACCGATATCGATACCGAAGCCCTGGCCCAGGCCCGTGACGCTGTTTATCCGCTCGAACGGGTGCAGTCCGTTCCTGCGCATTTATTGCGCAGCCATTTCCAGCGGGGCCTGGGCGTGCAGCAGGGCTTTGCACGGGTGCGGCCCGAGCTCGCCGCCACCGTCACGTTCCAGTCATTCAATCTGGCCAGTGCCCACTGGCAGGTGGGGCAGCGTTTCGATGCCATTTTTTGCCGCAACACCATGATTTATTTTGATCGGGCTCTTCAGGAAAAGATCCTGCGCCGCTTTGTTCATTGGCTCAAACCCGATGGGCTGATTTTCGTCGGTCATTCCGAAAGCTATACCGATTTGCGCGACTGCGTCCGCTTGCGGGGCAAAGCGGTCTACACCAGGGCGGGCTGACCTATGACAACGGTCAAACGTTCCAAGATTCGCGTCCTGTGTGTCGATGACTCCGCGCTCGTGCGCAGCCTGATGGCGCGCATCATCAGCCAGCAGCCCGACATGGAAGTGGTCGCTGCGGCGGCACACCCGCTCGAAGCCCGGGACCTGATCAAGCAGCACAATCCCGATGTGCTGACCCTGGATGTCGAAATGCCCTACATGGACGGCCTCGATTTTCTCGAGCGCCTGATGCGCCTGCGGCCCATGCCGGTGGTCATGGTGTCTTCGCTGACCGAACGGCACTCGGAGATCACGCTGCGGGCCCTCGAGCTGGGTGCGGTGGATTTCGTCACCAAACCCAGGCTGGGCCTGAAGGATGGCCTGCTGAGCTACGCGGACACCATTGCCGACAAGATCCGGGCGGCCGCCCAGGCGCACGTTCGCGTCGTCAATCAGAAACGTCCGCCCGCCCGCGCGCGCCTGTCCGGGCCGCTGGCCTCCACCGAAAAAATCGTGGCCATCGGGGCGTCCACCGGCGGGGTCGAGGCCATCCGCCAAGTGCTCGAACCCATGCCGGCCAACAGCCCGGCCATCTTGATCACCCAGCACATGCCCGCGGGCTTCACGCGTTCGTTCGTACAGCGGCTGGACGCATTGTGCGCCATCACGGTGCACGAGGCCGAGCATGGGCAGCGCATCCTGCCCGGGCATGCCTATCTGGCGCCGGGCGGGATCGCGCATCTGACCCTTGCCCGCTCGGGCGCGGATTACGTCGTGGCCCTCGACCACGGGCCGCCCGTCAATCGCCATCGGCCGTCGGTCGACGTGCTGTTTCGTTCCACGGCCGCGGTTGCAGGCAAGAACGCGATCGGTGTCATTCTGACCGGGATGGGCAAGGATGGCGCACTGGGTCTGCTGGCGATGCGGCAGGCGGGCGCCCAGACGCTGGCCCAGGACGAGGCCAGCAGTGTGGTCTTCGGCATGCCCCGCGAGGCGCTGCTGATCGAAGCCGCCGAGGCCGCGGTGCCTTTGCAGGCCATGAGCGAAGTCATTCTTGAAAAAGCGGGTGCCTATGGGCATCGGGTCTGAAATGTTCAACAGGCAGGCGCCTTGGGAGGCATCACGCTGTGCAAGTCGATAAGTCCATGAAATTTCTGGTGGTGGACGATTTCCCCACCATGCGGCGGATCATCAAGAACCTGCTGCGCGATCTGGGTTTCGACAATGTCGAGGAAGCTGAAGACGGTGCCATGGGGCTCGACAAGCTGCGCCATGGGGGCTTCGATTTTGTCCTGTCGGACTGGAACATGCCCAATATGGATGGCCTGTCCATGCTCCAGGCGATCCGCGCCGACGCGGCCCTGTCCAAGTTGCCCGTCCTGATGGTGACCGCAGAGGCGCGCAAGGAAAACATTATCGCGGCCGCCCAGGCGGGGGCCAACGGTTACATCGTCAAGCCCTTTACGGCAGCGACGCTTGAAGAAAAGCTGAACAAGATCTTCGAGAAGCTTTGATGAGGAAGACGCAATGACTACCAAACTGTCAGGCGCAGCCAGCCTGGGTGAGGCGCCGGTCGAACTGTTGCAGCGTATCGCGCAGCTGACACGCACATTGCGCGAAAGCATGCGCGAGCTGGGGCTCGACCAGACGATCAAAGAGGCGGCCAGCGCGATTCCCGATGCCCGTGACCGCCTCGACTACGTCGCCAGCATGACCGAACAGGCGGCCAATCGGGTTCTGAATGCAGCCGAGGAAATACAACCCTGGCAGACCGAGATGCAGGAAGGCGCCCTGGCCCTGAGCGCCGCCTGGCAGGCCTGGTTCGACGCGCCCATCGAGCTCGAACAGGCACGTGGCCTGGTCGACGATACTCGCGCGTACCTGGCTGCGCTGCCGGCCAAAACGCAGGCCTCGCAGGAGCGGCTGATGACCATCATTCTTGCCCAGGATTTCCAGGACCTCACGGGGCAGGTCATTTCACGCATGCTGCAGGTCATCGGCACCATTGAGTCCGAACTTCTGCAGGTGCTGATCGACCATGTTCCCCAGGAAAAATCCGACGCGGGCCAGGGCTCCTTGCTCAATGGGCCGGTCGTTGCATCAAAGACGGGCGCCGAGGTCGTTTCAGGCCAGGATCAGGTGGATGATCTGCTGGCCAGCCTCGGGTTTTGATTTCTTCGGTTTTGAACCGGCTCCAGTCCTGAATCCGGACGCATCAGGCCATGGCGGACGACAGCGATCTTGAAAAAACGGAACCCGCGTCACCGCGCCGGCTTGAAAAGGCCCGCGAGGAAGGGCAGGTGGCGCGTTCGCGCGAGTTGGGCACCTTTCTGGCGTTGCTCTGCGGAATGGTCGGGCTGTGGTTTAGCGGGCCGTATTTTCATGCGAATCTCATCGCCATCATCCGTCGCGGTCTGGGTTTCGATGCCGTCATCCTGCAGGGTCGGGCCTCGTTGCTTCAACCGGCGCTCCTTTCGGCGTGGCAGGCCTTGCAGGTGCTCTTGCCAATTTTCGGCGTGCTGGTCCTGGCCGCGTTGTTTGCGTCGGTCGCCCTGGGCGGGGGGGTCTGGTCGCTGCAGGTCATGGCACCCAAGCCCGAACGGCTCGACCCGTTCAAAGGCCTGAAACGCATGCTGGGCACGCAAACCTGGGTCGAGCTTGCCAAGACGCTGGCCAAGGCGAGCCTGCTGGCGTTGGTGGGGATTCAGGTGATCGCGTTGTTCATGGACGACATGCTCGCGCTCTCGGGCAAGGCGCCCACGCTCGCGGTCCGCGATGCCATGACGCTGGTGGCGATCTGTTGTGCGTGGATCGCCGCGTCCTTGTTGCTGGTCGTGATGATCGACGTGCCTTGGCAGCTGTGGCATCACGCGCGCCAATTGCGCATGTCGCGCGAAGACGTACGCCAGGAGCACAAGGAAAGCGAAGGCGATCCGCAGGTCAAGAGCATGATTCGCCAGCGGCAGCGCTCGATGGCGTTCAACCGGATGATGAGCGCCGTACCCAAGGCCGACGTCATCGTCACCAATCCGGTTCGCTATGCCGTGGCGCTGCAATACATCGAAGGCGATGGGGCGGCTCCGCGCGTGATCGCCAAGGGGCGCGGGCCGCTGGCCGCGCGCATCCGGGCCCTGGGGCAGGCGCATGCCATACCGCAGCTCGAGGCGCCCCCTCTGGCGCGGGCACTGTATCACGCGGTGCCCCTGGACCACGAGATTCCAGCCGCGCTGTACCAGGCGGTCGCCGAGGTGCTGGCCTGGGTCTATCAGGTCCGCCGCTGGCGCCATGGGCAAGGGGATGCGCCCGAGCGGCCCCGTGCGCTGCCCGTACCGGCCGCAATGGATCCCCGGGCCGGGTCGCTGCGGGAGGCGCCATGATGTCACTGATACGCTCGGTGCAATCCCTGGGCCTGAGCAGTGCCCGGATGCTGGCAGGGCCCGTTCTGATCCTCATGGTGCTGGCCATGATGATCCTGCCCTTGCCGATTTTCGTGCTGGACTTGTTCTTCACGTTCAATATTTCGCTGGCGGTGATGATCCTGCTCATGGCCATGTTTACCCGCAAGGCCCTGGATTTTGCCGCCTTCCCGTCGGTCCTGCTGTTTGCCACGTTGCTGCGCCTGTCCCTGAACGTGGCCTCGACGCGGATCATATTGCTCAATGGGCATAATGGGCCCTCTGCCGCGGGGCGGGTGATCGAAGCCTTCGGGCAGTTTCTGGTGGGCGGCAATTTTGCCGTGGGCGTGGTGGTGTTCATCATTCTGGTGATCATCAATTTCGTCGTGATCACCAAGGGCGCTGGCCGCATCGCCGAAGTGGGTGCCCGTTTCACGCTGGATGCGATGCCAGGCAAGCAAATGGCCATCGATGCCGATCTGAACGCCGGCCTGATCAACGAAGACGAGGCCCGCTCGCGACGCCGGGAGATCGCCCAAGAAGCGGAATTCTACGGGGCCATGGATGGCGCCAGCAAGTTCGTCCGCGGAGATGCCGTCGCTGGGTTGCTGATCATGGTGATCAATGTCGTCGGGGGTCTGATCGTGGGCGTGGTCCAGCGCCATTTGCCCGTCGGCGAGGCTGCCAGCGTATATACGTTGTTGACCATTGGAGACGGTCTGGTTGCCCAAATTCCCGCCCTGGTGATTTCGACGGCGGCCGGTGTCGTGGTTTCACGGGTGGCCAACGAAGAGGATGTTGGCCAGCAGGTCATGAGCCAGCTTTTCTCCAATCCCAGCGTCATGTTTCTGACTGCGGGCATCCTGGCTCTGATGGGGTTGATCCCCAACATGCCGCACGTGGCTTTTCTGCTGCTCGCCCTGGTATTGGCCGCGGCTGGCTGGGCGTTGTTGAAGCGCCAGCGCAAAGCACAGGATACTCAGGCTCAGGCGCGCGCGGGGCTCGCGGACCCTTTGGCGGACCCGGTTGCGGTCGAGGCCACGTGGGATGATGTCCACAGTCTGGACACGCTGAGCCTGGAGGTGGGCTATCGCCTGATCCCATTGGTCGACGTGCAGCAAAGCGCCGAGCTTCTACAGCGTATCCGCAGCCTGCGCAAGAAGTTCGCCCAGGAAATCGGCTTTCTGCCGCCGGTCGTCCATATTCGTGACAACCTGGAAATCGCCCCGAATGCTTATCATATTTTGTTGCTGGGGGTTCGTATCGGCGAGGGCGAGGCCCATGATGGGCAGTGGCTGGCCATCGATCCGGGGGACAGCGCCGAGGCGCTTCCGGGCACACCGACCCATGATCCCGCTTTTGGCCTGCCTGCCGTCTGGATCTCTGCGGATCATACCGAACAGGCCCAACTGGCGGGCTATACCGTGGTGGATGCGCCAACGGTGGTGGCCACCCACTTGAACCACCTCATGCGCACGCACGCCGCCGATCTTCTGGGCCGCCAGGAAACCCAGGCCTTGATCGAGCGGGTGGCGCGCGATTTTCCCAAACTGACCGAGGAACTGGTGCCCAAAATCCTCAGCCTGGCCCAAGTCCAGCACTTGCTGCGCGGGTTGCTCAAGGAAGAGGTATCGATCCGCGACATGCGCAGCATCCTCGAAACGATGACCGAGCAGGCCGAGGCCACTACGTCGCAAAATGCGGCGGCCTCCGGGCCGGATATGGGGCGTTTGCTGGCCCAGTTGCGCAAGGCGCTGGGGCGCAGCATCGTACAACAATGGTTCGGGCAAACGCAGGAACTGCGGGTCATTGGGCTGGATCACCGTCTCGAGCAGGTTTTGTTGCAAACGTTGGGCAACGAAGCCGGGCTGGAGCCTGGTTTGGCCGAGAATTTGCTGCGTGAGGCCCAGCGCACGTTGCAGATCCAGGAAACCCGGGGCGATGCGCCCGTGCTGCTGGTCGTGCCGGCATTGCGCGTGGCGCTGGCCCGGTTCCTGCGCCTGCAATTGCCGCAGCTGGCGGTATTGTCGACGGCAGAGATCCCCGAAGACAGCTTGATTCGGGTAACCGCTGTGATGGGCGAAGGAGCGGCGCCTTCAGGATGACGGCGCGGGCGCCGTGCGCTCAGCCGGGCGTGTCGGGTGATTGGCCGGCAGGCGCCAGACGGCCCTGAGCGTTGTACAAGCTGGTGCCATGTTGCGCCTGGAGTATTTGCAACGCTTTTTGGTTGTGCTGGTTCAAGGCCAGCAGAATTTCGCCATTGCGCACGTTGATGCGGCGGGCCTGGCGAACGAGCTGTCGCCAATGGGTGACGGCTTGCTGCAGCGCAGGGTCGTGTTCGCAGAACAGGTTCAAGGTGGCGTCGATGTCGTCGGATCCGGCGGCAAGCAGAGCCTCGGTACGCTGTTCATCGAGCTCGGCCAGGCGGCTGGCGAACTCTTTTTTGCGCAAGCCCAGCTGACTGAGCGTCTGTGGGTCAGGTGCCTGGCTGAGCGCATCGGTTTCAGATTCGAGGAATTCTATGAATTTTTTCAATAACTGCGCCTGCCGTGAAATGGCGTGTTGCAGAACGGATGGGATATTCATGGATGAAGAAGCTCGAGTGCGCTTTGAATCAGGCCTTGGGCGATGCGTTCGGGGCGAATGACCAGTGTGCCTTCGTCCAGGGCCTGACGAATCTGTTGCACGCGGGCCATGTCGACGTCCTGGGTTGGGTCATGCAGAGCTGTGAGTTGCCGCGAAGCCGGGCTGAGGGCGACGGCGGGGTCAGTGGACCGACGAGGTGCCGTGGAACCGGCCGTAGAGCCCAGGGGCCCGTCGGCCGGCGCTGGCGCGTTGCGGCTGCTGACCTGGTTGTTTGGCAGGGCGGGGATTTTCACGAGGGTCTCCGGAAATGGTGTCTCTATACTCTATTACGGAAGAAATGCGGAATTCTTTAGTATTTTTTTGAAATGTCACAAAGGGACATGTACCCACTGGGTGTTGACGACCGTGCCCATGATGATTTTTCCGTGCGGTGTGCGAACCTGTATCACGCTTCCCGGGTTCCCCGACTCGACCGCATGTCCCGTCCCTGTGATGGTGAAGCCGGGGCCGCTGATACGGGTCTGCACGGGCTGGCCGCGCTCGATCGAGTCTGGGTGGCGCAGCGCACCGGATTCGATGGCCGCACCCGGCCCCATGGGGCGTGTGGCGATCCAGTCGATGATCAGCGAGGGGTCGCTCACATAGGAAGAATGCCGCAACAGATCGCCCTCGCGCGTGTCCAGGTCGTCCAGCGACAGGGCCTCGCCCCGCCGGATGCGCCGGTTGGTGACGAAATACGTCCCGGGCAGGCGAACTTCTGCGCGCAAGTAAAGCGTCCATGGTTGCGGCGTACGGCAGCGGGCCCGAACGGTGGTTCTGCTTTGCAGTGCGCCGGAGCCCATGAGATCGAATGACAGGTCGGTGCATGCAGGCTGCGGGTTGAGGCGTGGCGTATCGATATGAACGCTGACCTGGCCAGGGTAGTGGCTTGCCTGTGCTTCGATCAGGGCCCGGGCCGCTTCCATGAGAGGTTCAACGGGCTGCATGGCCTGTACGGAAGCAGCTGTGGCGGTTGGCATGAGCAGGCAGACCAGGCTGGTGATGACGAGGCCGCCGCAGCGACCGACCCATGGTGTGACGGAAGTCCCCATGCCGGCATCTTAAGAGGGATCAGCCGCTGGGGATAGTTCGAATAGAACCCGAAAGCGCTGTTTCTTCAAACCTTCTGCGAGCGGCTTGCACCCCTATGATGCCGTCATGAGCACTTTTGGGAAAACGCCATGATGGAGCGGATTGCGGTTGACCTGGATTTCTACAGAACTGCCCTGGCCGTTCGCGAGCAGCGCCAGGCGGTTCTGGCATCCAACATCGCCCATGCCGACACACCGCTGTACAAGGCGCGTGACGTGGATTTTGCCGCCACGCTGGCGCGCATGACGGACCACGGCGGTATCCCGGCGCCGGGCCGCGTGACCCTGCATTTGACGTCCTCGCGGCATATCGGTGCGCAGGCGCCGCGTGCGCCCGGGGTGGATGATCCGTTGTTCCGCATCCCCCATCAGCCCAGCCTGGATGGCAACACCGTAGAGATGGATGTCGAGCGGGTTGAATTCGCCGACAACACCCTGCGTTACCAGACCGAGTTGCAGGTGCTCAACCAGCGCATCCGGTCGTTATTGTCCGCGATCCAATCCTGACCTGACACCCATTTGAACGGTGACCCTCATGTCTTCCTTCAGTATCTTCCAGATTGCCGGATCCGCCCTGACAGCCCAGTCGCAGCGGATGAACATCGCGGCCAGCAACATCGCCAATGCCGACAGCGTCATGCAGCCGGATGGCCAGCCCTATCGAGCCCGGCTGCCGGTTTTTCAGGTTCAGCCTCATGGCGGCACCGTTGGGGTCGGCGGGGTACGGGTCGTGCGCGTATTGGAAAGCGATGCGCCCCCTCGCATGCAGTATGAGCCGGGCAATCCCCTGGCAGACGCCGAGGGCTACGTCACCATGCCCAACGTGGATCCCGTCGCGGAAATGGTCAATGTGATCTCTGCCGCGCGATCCTACCAGGCCAGCGTCGAGGTCATCAATACCAGCAAGACGCTGATGGCCCGCACGTTGTCCCTGGGCCAATAACGGAATGCCCGACATGGCCATCACAGCATCCGCCCCGACCACGCCAACCAGTCCCCTGCAGACGCTGGCCCAGACCGCCCAGGATCGAAATGAGCGCTTGGCCGACGACATCCAGGACCGCTTCCTGACCATGCTGATTACCCAACTCCAGAACCAGGACCCGCTCAACCCCATGGACAATGCCGAAATCACATCCCAGATGGCGCAGCTGTCGACCGTCAACGGTATCCAGCAACTCAACCAGACGCTCCTGGCCTTGTCGGGACAGATCGACATGTCGCAATCGCTGCAGGCAGCCGGCCTGATCGGCAAGGACGTACTGGTGCCCGGCGAGAAAATCCTGCTGGGTTCGTCGCCCGATGGCGAGGGCAAAGTGGCGGCGCCGTTCGGCATGGACCTTCTGTCGCCTGCAGCGAGCACCGAGGTCACCATTTTCGATGCGTCCGGTGCGCCGGTACGGCGCATGGATCTCGGACCTTTGCCGGTCGGGGTGCATCCCCTGGTCTGGGACGGCACCGACGATGCGGGCGCAACCGTGCCCGATGGTTCTTACCGCCTGGAGATACAAGCCAAAGACGAGGAGGGGGCCCTGTTGGCGTCCCAGGCCCTGACCCATGGGCATGTCGACAGTGTGGCCTATGGGATTCAGGGGCTTCAGCTGGATCTGGGTCTGGCCGGTACGGTCAGTCTCTTCGACGTGCGTCAGATCATGTAATCGGGTCGTTCAAAAGACCCATTCAATCAAGGAAAAGCAGCCATGAGTTTCGGACAAAGCCTCAGCGGCCTGAGCGCCGCAGCAAAGAACCTCGATGTCATCGGCAACAATATTGCCAACTCTGCGACCGTTGGATACAAATCGGGCAGCGTGACGTTCTCGGACGTGTATTCCAACTCGGTGATTGGCCTTGGGGTCAACGTCAGCGGTATCAGCCAAGACTTCAGCTCCGGCACGTTAAGCTCCACGGGCAACCAGCTCGACATGGCGATCGATGGCGACAAGGGATTGTTCGTCTTGCAGGACAAAGAGGGCTCGTTGCTGTTCACGCGCAACGGCCAGTTTTTCCCCGATAGCCTGAATCACGTGGTCAACGCCCAGGGCTATCAGCTCATGGGCTATGCGCCAGGCGGCACAAATCTGGTCGGGCTGCAGATCCCGGCTGGAAACCTCGCTCCCCAGGCGTCCACCACGCTCGACAACCGGGTCAACCTGGATGCCTCGGTGCCCGAGGTGCCGGCCGCCGTGGTGTTCGACGCCGACGATCCGGCCACCTATTCGAACGTGGTGCCGGTCACCGTCTACGACTCTCTGGGCAACAAGCATCGTCTCATGCAGTATTACACCAAGCGCGAAGCTGCGGGTGGCATGGCCCAGTGGGAGGTCAATTTCCAGCTCGATGGCCAGGCGCCCGACAACGCCGCCAGCTTGCTGCTCAGCTTTGATTCCGCCGGGGCCCTGGACCCTGCGGCGGTCTCTGCCGCCACCATGACTTTTTCCAACCTGGTGGTCAATGGGGCTCCGGTGGATGACCTGGATATCCGTATCGATTACGAAGGATCCAGCCAGTACAGCAGTGGCTTCACCCAGTCCTTTCAAGTGGATGGCTTCGCGTCTGGCGAGTTCTCCAGCATTTCCATTGCCACCAATGGCGAAATGGTGGCCCACTACACCAACGGTGAAAAGTCCGTGATAGGCATTGTCGTGCTGGCGGATTTCAACAACGTGCTGGGCCTGCGGTCGGTCGGCGGCAACGCCTGGGTTGAATCGGGCGATTCCGGCCAGCCCATTTTTGGTATTCCCGGCAGCAATGGTCTGGCGTCCATCATGGGCCAGATGGTCGAAGAGTCCAACGTGGACATCAGCAAGTCGCTGGTCGACATGATCATGGCGCAACGCACGTATCAGGCCAACGCCCAGTCCATCAAGACCCAGGATCAGATGATGCAGACCTTGATCACGATGCGCTAGAGACGGGTGACCCGGCATGGACAGGATCCTGTATGTTGCATCCAATGGCGCGGCCCGCATTCTCGAGCAGCAGTCGGCGCTGGCCAACAACCTGGCAAACACGACCACAACCGGGTTCCGTGCCGTGCTGGACGTCTACCGCGCAGTGCCCGTCCAGCCGGCCGCCGGCGAAATGCCTACCCGGGTCACCACGGTGCTGGCCAGTCATCAGGCCCACCTGGGCCAGGGCGCCGTCGTCGAGACCGGCAATGCGTTGGATGCGGCCATGGCGGGCGACGGCTGGTTTACGGTTCGCACGCCCGAGGGCGAGGCCTATACGCGGGCGGGTCGATTTACCGTCAATGACAACGGCGAACTGGTCACGGCCACCGGTGCGGTCGTGCTGTCCGTCGATGGGCAGCCCATCGAGCTGCCCGAGCGCGGCACGCCGACCATCGCTGAAGACGGGCAGATCAGTGCCTTGGGCGCGGGCGATCACCCGGCCGACTTGCAACTGGTCGGCCAGCTCAAGCTGGTCAACCCGCCTGCGGAACAGCTGCGGCGTCGGGCCGATGGGCTGTTTTCTTTGCCGGGATCCGAAGTAGCCCCTGCCGACGAACGCTTGCGCATTCTGCCGGGTTTCGTCGAGAACAGCAATGTAGAGCCGGCCGCAGCGATGGTGGCTCTGATCGCCAACGCTCGGGCGTTTGAACAACACATGAAATTCATCCAGACCGCTGACGAAAATGATCAGCGCAGCAACGCCATCCTGTCGGCCGCCGGCTGATGCCAGGCCGGGTCCTTCGATGGGCCGGCCGTTCGGGCCGCAGGATGGGACGCCCATGGGGGCAAGAACCAAAGAGGAATCGAGATGCTGCCTTCGCTGTGGATCGCCAAGACCGGCTTGCAGGCCCAGGACACCAACATGGGGGTTATTTCCAATAATCTGGCCAACGTCAACACGAACGGGTTCAAGCGGGGCCGGGCCGTCTTCCAGGACCTCATGTATCAAACCGTGCGCCAGCCCGGCGCGACCCAGGGGCCGGCCAACCAGCTGCCTTCGGGGCTGCAGGTGGGTACCGGGGTGCGGACTGCCGCCACCGAACGCGTGCATACCCAGGGAAATCTCAAGGAAACCGGCAACACGATGGATGTGGCCATCCAGGGCAATGGTTTTCTGCAAATCGAACTGCCGGACGGTACGCTCGCCTATGCGCGGGACGGCAGCCTGCAGCGTGACCAGAATGGCCGCCTGGTCACGGCGGGCGGGTATCCCTTGCAGCCCGAGATCAACATTCCGGACAACGCAATGAGCATCACCATCGGCCCCGACGGCACGGTGTCGGTCACGCAGCCCGGCGCCCCCGGCACGAATGTGGAAGTCGGCCAGCTGCAGCTGGCCGCGTTCATCAATCCGGCGGGCCTGCAAAGCCTGGGCGAGAACCTGTACGTGGAAACCGATGCGTCCGGTCCTGCCAATGTATTGCAACCAGGTACCGAGGGGGCCGGTCTGCTGCTGCAGAAATTTGTCGAAACCTCCAATGTGAACGTTGCCGAGGAACTCGTGAACATGATCACGACGCAGCGGGCCTATGAAATGAACAGTAAGGCGGTCCAGACCACGGATCAGATGCTGGCGCGTCTGACGCAGCTCTGAGCGCTGTCCATGGGGGGGGCATGACGACCATCGCCATTGGCCGCGCGGTCTGGGCCGGCTTCCAGTGTGGCGGGCGCTGGCTCGCTCTTGGGGCGTTGGCGGGCTTGGCAGGCTGCGCCCTGGTGCCGCCCGAGCCGATCGTGACGGGGCCGCTCACCGCGATGCCGCCACCGGCACCGGCGCCCGAAGCCGTGGCCAACGGTTCGATCTACCAGCCGTCAACCTATGGCCATTATCCTCTCTTCGAGGATCACCGGCCGCGCCACGTCGGCGACATCGTGACCGTGATCATCCAGGAGAAGACCCATGCCACCAAAAGCGTCGACACCAGCACCAACCGTGCTGGCAGCGCAGGGCTGGGGATCACGCTGGCGCCCGACTTTCTGCCGCCGGCCCTGGGGCCGCGCCAGAATTTCGATGCCTCCGGCGGCAATGAATCGAAGGGCAAGGGCTCGAGCAGCGCCAATAATCTGTTCAATGGCAGCCTGACCACGACGGTAGTTGGCGTGCTGGCGAACGGGAATCTGCAAATTGCCGGTGAAAAGCAGATCGCGATCAACCGGGGGAGCGAATACATCCGCTTCTCGGGTGTGGTCGACCCCCGTTCGATCACCGGAGCGGGCAGTATTTCGTCCACGTTGGTGGCGGATGCCCGGATCGAATACCGCAGCAGGGGGGTGATGGACGAAGTTCAGCAAATGGGCTGGCTGCAGCGGTTTTTCCTGAATGTTGCGCCTTTTTAGGCCGTAACGGCCCAGGCCCACGAAACCAGGGCGGTCTACATGATGAGGATTTCCACCGAGATGAGCAGGATGAAAACACAGGGGCGAGGGCGCTGGGTCGGCCCACGGGGCCTGCGCTGGGCCGGCTTGATCCTGTCGTGCCTGTGTGCGCTGTCGGTCGCCCAGGCCGAGCGCATCAAGGATCTGGGGACCTTTCAAGGGGTACGGGAGAATCCGTTGCTCGGGTATGGGCTGGTGGTCGGGCTCGACGGCACGGGCGATCAGGTGCGTCAAAGCCCCTTCACCCAGCAAAGCCTCACCAACATGCTGTCGCAGTTGGGGATTACGGTGCCCCAGGGGACGAACATGCAGGTGAAGAACGTCGCCGCTGTAATGGTGACGGCACGGCTGCCCGCCTTTACACAGCCCGGGCAGATGGTCGACGTGGTGGTGTCCTCGCTGGGCAATGCCAAGAGCCTGCGCGGGGGGACGCTGTTGATGACGCCGCTCAAGGGGGTGAATGGCCAGGTCTATGCGCTTGCACAAGGAAACCTGCTGGTCGGGGGGGCGGGGGCGTCGCAAGGGGGCTCCAGTGTCCAGGTCAACCAGCTCAACGCGGGTGTCATCCCCGGCGGCGCGATCGTCGAACGGGACGTGCCCACCACCTACGTGCGTGACGGCATTGTGCGTCTCGATCTGAACAGCAGCGATTTCGGAACCGCGCAAAACCTGACCCAGGCCTTGAACCGAACATTCGGCTCGCGTACGGCGCGGGCGCTGGATGGACGCACCATCGAACTGCGCGCTCCGCTGCAGACGGACGATCAGCTCGCCTTCCTGTCGCAGGTCGAGAATCTGCAGGTGAACCTGCCGCCCGCCCGGGCCCGGGTGGTCGTCAATGCGCGCACCGGATCCGTGGTGATGAACCGCACGGTCACGATCGACGAAGCCGCGGTCTCGCACGGCAACCTCTCGGTCGTCATCAGCCAGCACGATGACGTCGATCAGCCGGACACGCCGTTCGGCGGCGGTGAAACCGTGGTGACCCGACAGACCGATATCCAGGTGCAGGCGGCCGACGGCGCGATTCGGCGCGTGGCAACCAGCACCAATCTGGCCGAGGTCGTGCGTGCGCTGAATTTATTGGGTGCGACGCCCCAGGATCTGCTCTCGATTCTGCAGAACCTCAAGAGTGCCGGGGCCCTGCGCGCCGATCTGGAGATCATCTGATGACCGACACCACCCTCATGTCCGATACCTCCTGGCGCCGCCGCCGGGCAGGGGTTTCAGGGCGCATGACATGACCCTGGTCACCCACACCCCTTTGCCGCGCTTCGGGATGGCCCCTTCGGCGCTCGATTTTTCCGGCCTGGATGCGCTGCGCCTTCAAGTGCAGCCGGGCCGCGAGCCCGATGCCGCGGACTTCAAGGCCGTGGCCCGTCAGTTCGAGTCCCTGCTGATCCAGACCTTGCTGCGTCAGGCGCGGCAGACGGCACAGGGTATGGCCGGCCTGCCGCACTCTTCTGCACGGCAGATGGCGCAAAGCCTGGCGGATGATCAGCTGGCGCTTGCCATGACGGAGACGGGCTTCGGATTGGCCGAGGCCCTGGTCGCACAGATGAATCTGGGGCGTGGCCTGCCGAGCGATGACGTCTCCCCCCTGGATTTGTCCGCAGGGGCCGGGATGGGCCATCCAGGGCGCGACTGGGTGGCGGATTCGATTGATGAACTGCTGCAAAAGATGGCCCTGGGAGGCGGGGATGCCACGCCGCGTGCCGACACTGAAAACCAGCCGCCGGCCGGGCCTGTCCAGGCGTTCATCAGCCAAATGTGGGATGCGGCGCAACGCGCGGCGCAAGGCAGTGGCTTGCCAGCCGAGCTGATTCTTGCGCAGGCGGCGCTCGAGTCCGGGTGGGGGCAGCGGGAAATCCGGCATGCCGATGGGCGTTCCAGCCATAACCTGTTTGGCATCAAGGCCGGTGCGGGCTGGACAGGGCCGACGGCCGAGGTCATGACGACCGAATTCATCGAGGGCATGCCCCGCAAGATGGTGCAGACGTTCCGCGCTTACGATTCCTACCAAGAGGCTTTTGCGGATTATGCGCGCCTGATCAGCCGCAGCCCGCGTTATCGGTCCGTGCTCGAAGCGCGTGACCCCGCGGACGCCGCGCGCCGGATTCAGGCGGCCGGGTATGCCACTGATCCCGCTTATGCCGACAAACTGGTGGCGGTCATGGATAATTTTCGCGGATTGTCGGATTTTGGCTAAAGTTTTTCGGAATCGTGCCGTTTATATAAGTATGGGGGTGTGAAAAATCATCCCGGTCGAATTTCTCAGGCGGAGCGCATCATGAATCTGGCAACTGTGGGTCAATCGGGGCTGCTGGCGGCTCAGAACCGTTTGCAGACCACCGGTCACAACATCACCAATGCGGCCACGCCAGGCTATAGCCGGCAACAGGTGCTGGTCGAGACAGCCGGGGCCACGGCCACCTCGGCAGGCTGGGTGGGCCGTGGCGTACGTGCCGTGACCGTGCAGCGCGCCTACGATGCCTTCCTGTCGGCGCAGCTCATGCAGGCGCGCACGCGCGGGGCGGCATTGGATGCCTATGGTGGGCAAATCGCGCAAATCAATAATCTGATGGCTGATCGATCCACTGGGGTGTCTCCGGCATTGCAGCGGTTTTTTGACGGTCTGCAGGCCGTGGCGTCGGCGCCCGCCGACGTCGCGGCACGCCAGGAGCTCCTTGGGCGGGCAGACAGCCTGGTGAGTCAGCTGCATCAGGTCAATGATTTTCTGAATGATCAGCGGGTCAACCTGAACGAGCAAATCAGCACGGCGGTGCAGCAGGCCAACAGTCTGCTCGACCGGATTCAGAGCCTGAATCAGAAAGTGGCTGCGGCAGGGGCGGGTGTCACAGGGCAGCCGCCCAATGACCTCCTGGACCAGCGAGACGAGCTCCTGGCCCAGTTGGGCGAACTCATCAACGTCAGAATGGTCGAACAAAATGGGCAAGTGAGCCTGAATGCAGGCAATGGGCAGCTATTGCTGGCGGGCGACACCGTGTTCCATCTGCGGGCCACGCCCGCGCCGGCTGACGCCGGCCGCCTGACCGTCAGCGTCGAGATTCCCGATGGCCACGGCGGCCTCGTCGCCCTGGCCCTGGCCGAAACCTCCGTGACCGGAGGCCAGTTGGGGGGCTTGCTCGAATTTCGGCGCGATGTGCTGGATACCGCGCAAAACGATCTGGGCCGGCTGGCCGTGGGCCTGGCTTTATCCATCAACGCGCAGCATGCCCAGGGTTATGGCTTGTCCGGGCAGCCAGGCGGCGAAGTGTTCTCGGTGGGGGATCCCCAGGTCCGGGCCTTTGGCGGCAATTCGACCGGTCTGGTGCCAGGGCTGCATTACGAAGATGCCTCCAAACTGACCGGCAGCGACTACGAAGCCCGTTTTGACGGCGTCCAATATACGATCGTGCGCCTGTCCGACGGCATCCAGGTCGCAGCAGGGTCGGCCGGCGAACCCTTGTCGTTCGATGGCCTGGCGCTGGATACCAGCGCCCTGCAACCGCAGCCAGGCGACAGCTGGCGCCTCGAGCCTGTGCGCGATGCCATCAAGGGGCTGCGCCTGGTGCTTCAGGATCCGTCCGAATTCGCCGCAGCGGGCCTGGGCGCCGATGGCCTGCCGGGTGGTACCGCCCATGGCGACAATGCCTTGCAAATGGCCCAGCTGCAGCTGGGCAAGTTGCTGGGCGGCAGCGTCCATTCGGGCCCTGGGCAGGGTGCCATGAGCCTGAACGAAGCCTATTCCCGCCTGGTCAATACCGTGGCAGTCAAGGCACAGGCCAACCAGACGGCCATACAGGCGCAAAATGCGCTGTACCAGCAAAGTCATGCGGCTCAGCAGGCCGTTTCGGGCGTCAACCTGGACGAAGAATTCATTCTCCTGCAACGCTACCAGGAACAATATCGCGCCGCGGCCCGCCTGATTGACACGGCGTCATCCATGTTCGATACCTTGCTGGGCCTGCGGGCCTGAGCCCCTTTCAGGGAGACCCATCATGCGCATCAGTTCCGAGCTGGTTTTCCGTACCGGCCTGCAGACCATCCAGAGCCAGCAGGCCGACTTCCTGCATTTGTACCAAATGATCGGCCGTGGCCAGAAGCTGGTGACCCCCGCCGACGATCCGCTGGCCGCTTCGCAGGCCATCAATCTGTCCCAGTCGCTGTCCCTCAACCAGCGCTACGCCGCGAATCGGTCGGTGGCCCGTCAGGGGCTGGAACTCGAAGAAAATGCCCTGGGCGCGCTGACGCTGTCGATGCAGGATCTTCAGGCGCGTCTGGTCGAAGTCAGCAATGGCACTTTGTCCGATGCCGATCGGCGCAGCCTGGCCGCCACGCTCGCGGATTTGCGCGAGACCCTGCTGGGGATCGCCAAC
>NZ_JBAYTI010000018.1:0-51689 GCF_041675725.1 Castellaniella sp.
CCCCCCGCACTGACCCGGTTATCCGCCGCCCTGGCATCCGCCCTGCTCGCCTGCGGCCCCGCAGTGGCACTGGCCGCAGACGCCACAGACGAGGCACCCGTCACGCAACTGGGCAATATCGTAGTGACTGCCAGCGGCTTCGAGCAAATGGTGGAGGACGCCCCCGCGTCGATCACCGTCATACCCCGGGAAGAACTGGAAAAAAAGGCCTATCGGGACGTCACCGATGCGCTGCGCGACGTGCCGGGCGTGGTGATCACCGGTGGCGGCAGCACCAGCGACATCAGCGTGCGCGGCATGGCGCCCGCCTACACCATGATCCTGATCGACGGCAAGCGCCAGAACACGCGCGAAACCCGTCCAAACTCGGACGGCCCGGGCATCGAGCAGGGCTGGCTGCCGCCCGTCCAGGCGATCGAGCGCATCGAAGTCGTGCGCGGCCCGATGTCGTCGCTGTACGGCTCGGATGCCATGGGCGGCGTGATCAACATCATCACCCGCAAGGTCCCGAAAGAATGGACGGGCAGCCTGCGTACCGAAAGTACGATCCAGAGCCATTCCGAATCGGGCAACATCTACCAGGGCAACGTGTATCTGGCCGGGCCCCTGGTGGACGACCGGCTGGGGCTGCAGTTCTATGGGCAGAAATCGCGGCGTGAAGAAGACAAGTTCCTGTATGGCTTCAACAAACAGGACACGACGTCGGGGACGGTGAAACTGGCCCTGACGCCCAACAGCGACCATGACATCACGCTCGAGGCTTCGCGCACGCTGCAGGAACGCCTTTCGACGCCAGGCAAAAGTGCCGCAGAATACCTGGCCAACGGCAACCCCGCCAGCGTCTCGCAAACGAAGTACACCCGCAACCGCTACGCCTTGTCGCACGTGGGCCGCTGGGGGCAGGTCACGTCCAACACCTACATCCAACGTGACGACACCGCCAATCCGTCGCGCGACATGTACCTGAAGAACACCGAGTTCAACAGCCAGTGGACCCTACCCCTGGGCAACCATACCCTCAGCATCGGCGGCCAGTACCAATACGAGCAACTGGACGATTCGGGCAATCAGTTCAACCCGGCCGTCAGCAACCTGACGCGCTACCAGTGGGCCCTGTTCGCCGAAGACGAATGGTTCATCACGGACAGCTTCTCGCTGACGACCGGCCTGCGCATGACGCGCGACGAAAACTACGGCACCCACTGGACGCCGCGCTTGTACGGCGTCTGGCATGCCACCGACAACCTGAGCATCAAGGGTGGCGTCTCCACCGGCTTCCGGGCGCCGAGCCTGCGCCAGGCAGTGGCCGACTGGGGACAGATCACCGGCGGGGCCGGTGCCGCCATCCCCAGCGTCATCCTGGGCAACCCCGACCTGAAGCCCGAGAAAAGCATCAGCCAGGAGCTGGGGATCGTCTGGGACAACCGGGAAGGCTGGGTCAGCAGCCTGACGTTCTTCAATACCGATTTCAAGGACAAGATCTCTGAAACCCGCCTCTGCCCGACGGCGGACAATCCGGGCCCCTGTGAGATCGGCGGCGAAACCTACAATTTCATTAGCAACCGCATCAACGTCGATCGCGCCAACATCCGCGGCATCGAAGCCACCACCACCTGGAGCGTGCGCGATGACCTGCGCCTGACCGCCAACTACACCTATACCCACTCGAAGCAGCTGAGCGGGCCATTCGAGGGCCAGCCCCTGAACAAGATGCCCAAGCACATGTTCAACGCCGGGGTCGACTGGGACGCCACCGCACGGCTGGGGGTCTGGTCGCGCCTGAACTACCGCGGCCGCACTTCCGATTACCTGAGCCGTACGTCCATGGCCGAGGGCACGCCTTCATTTACCTTCGTCGACCTGGGCGTGAACTACAAGCTGAGCAAAAACCTGGAAACGGGCGTCGCGGTCTACAACCTGTTCGACAAGCGGGTCACCAGCGAAACCTACGAGTCCGTGTATGACGGGCGCCGCTACTGGGCCCACCTGACGGCCAGTTTCTGACCGGGCCGGCGTCGCCGGGTTCGCCAGGCCATCAGCCAAAGAGCTCCATGGCCTTGCGCACGACGGCGAACAGCGTGGCCAGAAACCCCAGCCCCAGCAGGATGATGCCCGGATTGCGGTCGCGCAGGCCAAAGCCGATGAAGGTGGCGATCACCCCGAGAATGAAGATGATCAGCAGCGTGTTGTTGTGAAAGAACATGGCAGGCGGGTGCGGTCATGGATGATGGGCTTGCGTGTATCGTAGCCGAATGCACGCCGGCCGGCACCCGTTTTTGACCGCGCCTGCCACCGGCGGCATCAGGGCATGCGGTACGCCGGGCTCAGCATGTCGTTGGTGACGACGCCAAGCGGATCGAACGGCTTGTCCAGCCCCACCAGCGTGTTCACCAGTTCGTAGTCGCGCTGGACCCGCTCCAGATCGAAGGCGCCCAGGGCGACCGTCGTGGAGGTCTCATCGCGCATCAGCTCCTGGATGCGCGCCCACTGGTTGCGCTGCGTATCGGCACTCAGCCCGCTGACGTCATCCATCAAAGCCTTCAAGCACGGCTCGAATGCTTCCACGCATTTTGCATAGGCCTTCTGGGTGATGCCGACGAAGGTCTTGACGGTCTCGGGATGCTGCTGCAGATAACGGGCATTCACCAGAATGGCGTTGCCATAAACGTTGATGCCGATATCGCGCCACGGAAGAAACGCCAGATCCTCGCCAAACTCCTGCGCCTTCAGATCATGCTCGTTGTAGAAATCGCTGATGATGTCCACGCTGCCCGCTTTCAGCGCGGCCACCTTGGCCTGCGGGCTGAGGTTGACGAACTTGACCGAGTCGGGCGCAATGCCCACAGCACTGGCAAAGGCGGGCCACATCTGGCGCGAGGCATCGCCCGGCGGGTTGCCGATCTTGCGGCTGGGAAAATCCTTTGCATCCCGGATGCCCGACGATTTCAGCCAGTAAAACCCCTGTGGGCTATTGGCATAGATGACCATGACCGCTTTGAGCGCAGCCCCCTTGCCCATGGCCTGCATGGCCGTGGGGAAATCCGAGATCCCCAGCGGGGCCGCGCCGGCCCCCACCCGCTGCGCGGTGGTGGAAGAGCCGCGCCCGGCCTCGATCTTCAACTGGATCCCTGCATCCTCATACCAGCCTTGCTGCTTGGCATAATAAATGGGGGCATGGTCCGCGGTGGGCGTCCAGTTCAGAACGAAATCGACCTGCTCGGCGCTGTGGGCCGCCAGGGGTGTCGAGGCGGCCGCCAGGGCCAGCCACAGGGCAACGAAAGGTGCTTTCACTTTGATGTCTCCATGGGTGTGGATGCATGCCCTCACGATCGCCAAGGTCATGGCGCCGGCATCATCCATTACAATAAAGCGCACTCATATTACCAACCGTTTGGTTGAGAAACAATGGAAAAGTACTCGGAAGCCCCCCCCGCCGCCCAAACCCCGTCCATGGCCAAGCCCGCCAGGCGCCGGCCGGACGCGGGTGGACGGGCCTCCAATGCGCGCCAGGCGCTGATCGAATCGGCCATCAACAATTTTGCCGCCAAGGGCTTCGCCGGCGCGCGCGTCGACGAAATCAGCACCGAAGCCGGCGTGAACAAGCAGCTGGTCTATCACTATTTTTCCAGCAAGCAGGGGCTCTACCAGGCGGCGCTGGAGCACGTCTACTCGGAAATCCGCGCAAAGGAAAAAACGCTGTCGCTCGAAGCCTTGGACCCCCGCACGGCCATGGAGCAGCTGGTCGGGTTCTCGTTCGACTACCTGCAGGATCACCCCGAATTCATTGCCCTGCTCGAAGACGAAAACCGCAACCAGGGCCGCTACATCCTCGAGTCCGCCGAGCTCCGGTCCATGCATTCGCCGTTCATAGAGATGCTGCAGGAAACCCTGGATCGCGGGGTGCGCGGCGGCCTGTTCCCCCCCGGCTACGACGCCATCCACCTGTACATCTCGATCGCGGGCATTTCCTACTTCTTCTTCTCCAACAACCACACTTTGTCGGCCATCTTCGGCACGCCATTGGGCACGCCCCAGGCGTACGCCGCGCGCCGCGCCCACGTGATCGCGTTCGTGATGAACGCCCTGCGGCCCTGATCTGGCCACAGGGGGACCAGGGATAACCCTGGATTTACCGTCGTTATCAACCAACCAGTTGATTTATGCCGGATAGGGTCCTATGATGGGCCAGCATTCATCGACCTCGACGCTCTCGCCATGACCCAAACCATCGTCGCCACCTCCGAGCCCGCGATCGGCACCGACACACCTGCCTGGGGGCGCTGGGGCACCACCGTGGGCATCCACCTGATGCTGTTGGTCATCTGGGAAGCCGCGGTGCGCTGGTTCGACATTCCCAGCTTCCTGCTGCCCGCACCCACGGCGATCCTGGCCACGCTGGGCAACGCCAACTACAGCTGGTTCGACAACACGCTGGTCACGGCCGTCGAAATCTTTGGCGGCTACGCGCTGGGCGTCGTCCTGGGCATCCTGTGCGCGCTGCTGTTCGTCACCAGCCGCTGGCTGATGTTGCTCGCCTTTCCGCTGCTCATCACCCTGAATATGATTCCCAAGGTGGCGCTGGGCCCACTGATCATCGTCTGGTTCAGCTACGGCATCGGGCCCAACATCCTGATCACGTTCAGCCTGTGCTTCTTTCCCATCCTGCTCACCACGATCCGCGGCCTGAACGAAACCGAGCCCGAGCTGCTGGATCTCGTACGCGCCCTGAAAGGCTCGCGCTGGCAGCTCTTCCGGTACATCCAGCTGCCCGGCTCCCTGCCCTATCTGTTTTCCGGCATGAAGGTCGCCACCATCCTGGCCGTGGCCGGTGCCGTGGTCGGCGAATTCATCGCCTCCGACCAGGGTCTGGGCTACCTGATGATCCAGGTCCAGTCCTCGCTGGACATCGCTGCCGTTTTCATGGCCGTACTGCTCATTACCGGCATCGGGGTACTGCTGTACATGCTGGCCCTGTTGCTGGAACACCTCTTCATCACTCAGGATGCACGGATTCAATGACCACGCCTCATGTCCCGCCGTATGACGGCCCCTTTCTGGAAGATCTCGACCTGCCCGACCGGTTTGCCACCGAGGCGGCCCTGGACGCCTACCTGAGCACGCCATCACGCGCGCTGGTGCACGACCTGGACACCACCGATGGCGATCTCATGATCCTCGGGGCAGGCGGCAAGATGGGCCCCACGCTGGCCCGGCTGGCGCGCAACGCCCTGGCGCCCGGCCGCAAGGTCATCGCCGTGGCACGCTTCAGCGACCCGGCACTCCAGGACGACCTGGCGCGCCACGGCATCGACACCATCGTATGCGACCTGCTGGATCGTGAAGCCCTGGCCCGCCTGCCGCAGACCCCGAACATCGTCTTCATGGCGGGCCACAAGTTCGGCGCGCAACAGGAAAGCGCACTGACCTGGGCAATGAACAGCTACGTCCCGGCCCTGGTGGGCGAAACATTCCACCAATCGCGCATCGTGGCATTTTCCACCGCCTGCGTCTACCCGTTCGTGCCAGTCAACGGCCAGGGCGCCACCGAAGACAGCCCGCTGTCGCCGCCGGGCGAATATGCGAATTCATGCGTGGGCCGCGAACGGCTGCTGGCGTATTTTTCACGGCGCCACCAGTCGCCGGGGCGCCTCTTTCGCCTCAGCTACGCCATCGATCTGCGCTACGGCGTCCTGGCCGACGTCGCCATGAAAGTCTGGGCCGGCCAGCCGGTGGATGTCACCATGGGCCACGTCAACGTCATCTGGCAGGGCGATGCCAATGCCCAGGCACTGCGCTGCCTGGCCAAAGTCACGACCCCCACGTCACCCCTGAACGTGAGCGGCCCGGAAACCCTCTCCATCCGCTACCTGGCCGAAGAATTCGCGCGCCGCTTCGACAAGCCGGCCCACCTGACCGGCGCCGAAGCGCCTACAGCCTGGCTGGTGAACACGGGCGAGGCCGAAAAACTGTTCGGTTACCCGCGCATTCCCGTCTCCCGGCTGCTGGACTGGACGACCGACTGGATCCGCCGCGAACAGCGGCTCTACGGCAAGCCCACTAAATTCGAGTCGCGCGATGGGCAATACTGAACCGAGCCCGCTCACCACGCACGGAGTCGCATGGCCCCGGCCTGACTGGCTCGATGAGCTGGCCCCCGCCGATCTCCAGGGCCTGAACCAGCTGGTGGCCGCCAGCCACTGGAACCAGACTGCCGATGACTGGCGCCTGTTCATGGCATTCGGCCGCATTGCGGTCATCCGCGACGTCGCGGGTCAGGTGATCGCCAGCGGGGCGGTCCTGCCCATGGAAACCGGCGTACGCGCCGCCATGCCGGCCTGGATCAGCATGATTCTCGTGCATCCGAACCATCGCGACAGGGGCCTGGGCTCGGCCGTGTTCCGGCACTGCCTGGATCACGCCCTGGACCAGGGCTACATCCCCATGCTGGATGCCACCCCACAGGGTGCTGCGCTGTACCAGCGCCATGGTTTTCGGCCCTTGTGGCCACTGTCGCGCTGGGAGCGCGCCGGGCAGACGCCCGGCATCGCACAACCCGCGTCAGCCCTACAGCCAGAGCAGGACGGCCTGGCGCTCGAGTCGCTCGAGCGCGCGGCGCTGGGGCTGTCCCGCCGGCACGTCCTGCAGCATCTGCTGGATCGGCCCGGCTCACATTGCATCCAACAGGCCCATGGGTTCGCCATCGTACGCAGCGGGCGCCTGGCCATGCATGCCGGCCCCATCGTATCGATGGCGCCCGAGCAGGATTCGGCCTTGCTCGCCCAGGTCATCGACACGCCCTTTCGCCTCTTCATCGACGTACCCGATTGCCAGTCGGTACTGCAGCAACAGCTGCGCCAAGCCGGCTTCTCCCGCCAGCGGGGATTCATCCGCATGGCGGGGCCTTCTCCCACCCCCTGGCCCAAGGCGGCCGCGCCCGCCCTGCTGGCCATCGCAGGCCCCGAATACGGCTGATTCCCCCACGAGACACCATGCCACTGCACCGAAACGATCTTGCGCCCGAATTGCTGTCCATCCTGGCGAACGGCGCCGTCATTCCCGCTCAACCGCTGGCCCTGGATGCCCAGCGGCGCTTCGACCGGCGGCGCCAGCGCGCCCTGACCCGCTACTACATCGATGCCGGGGTCGGCGGCCTGGCGGTCGGGGTCCATACCACCCAATTCGCGATCCGCGAGCACGGGCTGTATGAAACCGTGCTCGAGCGCGCGGTCACGGACAGCCGCGCATGGACCCACCGGCCCCTGGTGATGATCGCCGGCGTGTGCGGGCCGACCCCCCAGGCCCTGCAGGAGGCGCGCACGGCCGTGCAGTTGGGCTACCACGCCGGGTTGCTCAGCCTGGCGGCGCTGGCTGATCGATCGGAAGACGAGCTGCTGGCACATTGCGCGGCCGTGGCCGAGGAAATCCCGCTGGTAGGCTTCTACCTGCAGAGCCTGATCGGCGGCCCGGTGCTGTCCAGCGATTTCTGGCGGCGTTTCGCCCTGCTGCCCAATGCGCTGGCCATCAAAATGGCGCCTTTCAACCGCTATCGCACCCTCGATGTGATGCGCGGCGTCGTGGCCGCCCGTGCAGAAGACCACGTCTACCTGTATACGGGCAACGACGACCACATCGTGCTGGATCTGGCCCTGCCCTTCGCCTTCCCGCGCGATGGCCGGATGGTGACGGTCCGAGTCCGCGGCGGGCTGCTGGGGCATTGGTCCGTCTGGACGTCCAAAGCGGTCGAAACCCTGCAGCGCATCCAGGCCGAAGTATCCGCCGGGGGCGCCCTGTCGGCCGACCTGCTGGCGCTCGACTCGCGCATCACAGACTGCAACGGCGCTTTTTTCGACGTGCGCAACCATTTCGCCGGCTGCATCGCCGGCTGCCACGAAGTCTTGCGGCGCCAGGGGCTTCTGGAAGGCATCTGGTGCCTGGATCCGCACGAAACCCTGGGGCCCGGGCAGGCGCAAGAGATCGACCGGGTATATGCCGAGCACACAGACCTGGCCGACGACGCATTCGTCGCCCAGAACCTCGAACGGTGGCTGTCATGAACGAAATCGCAGAAACCCCGCAGGCCGTGCCCATGCACCGGGATGGCGAACAGCCCTTCATCCACATCCAGGGGCTGCGCAAAAGCTATCGCAAGAAGGGCGAAGAATCCGTGGCGCTGTCCAACGTCACGCTGGACATCTACGCCGGCGACATGGTGTCACTGGTCGGCCCTTCGGGCTGTGGCAAATCCACCCTGCTGAAAATACTCTCGGGCCTGCACGCGCACGACGGCGGCACGCTGGAGATCCGGGCTGGCGCCGGCCGCCACTTCAATCCGGGCCGGGATGTCGGCATGGTCTTCCAGCAGCCGCTGCTGCTGAAATGGCGCAACATCCTGGACAACGTGATGCTGCCGGCCGACATCCTGGGGCTCACGCGCAGCGCTGCCCGCGTGCGCGCCCTTGAACTGCTGGACATGGTCGGCCTGGGTGGCCAGGGCAAGAAAATGCCCTACGAACTCTCGGGCGGCATGCAGCAGCGCGCCGCGATCGCCCGGGCCTTGCTGCACGACCCCAGCCTGGTCCTGATGGACGAACCCTTCGGCGCCCTGGACGCGCTGACGCGCGAAAAAATGAATCTCGAGATGCTGCGCATCTGGGAACAGAGCCACAAGACGTTCGTCGTCGTCACCCACAGCATCCAGGAAGCCGTCTTCCTGGGCACCCATTGCGCAGTACTGACGGCCGGCCCGGCCCGCATGGCGGATTTTTTTCCGATCACACTGCCGGCGCCCCGGACGCTGCATGTGAAGGCCACGCCCGAATTCACCGCCTACGTCAGCCGGATCTACGATCTGCTGGGCGTGGCCTGAGCCGCTGAAACAGGCGATTCACAGGCCCGGCTCAACCAGCCCCCGAGGCCATGGCGGCGCGGGTGTCGAGGCCAGCCGCCCGCCATTCTGGAAACCCCATCTCGAGGCGCCGCGCATCGAACCCCTGTGATCTGAGCAGGGCCACGGCCTGGACCGCCAGCACACAATACCGGCCCCGGCAGTACGCCACGATCTTCTGGTTTTCCGGCAACCGGGACAACTGCTGGCCGAGCGTCTGCAGCGGAATGTTGATGGCACCCGGCAGGTGACCGCAGGCGTACTCATGCCCTGGCCGCACATCGAGCAAGGTGACGCGGCCGGACCGCAGCCAGTCGAGCAGTTCCTGCTGCGTGACGGGTGCGAGCCGGCCCCGGTCATCATAATAGTCATGCATGATCTGCCCGACCTCGACTCGATTGCGCTCGGCCAGATCCCCCAACGCCGTGAGCAGCGCCACGACTTCGCGGGCACCCTGCAAGCTGTACAGGACATGCTTGCCCTGGCGTTCGGTGGCCACCAAGTGCGCACGCCGCAAAATCTGCAGATGGCGCGATGCATTTGCGAACGTGAGCCCGCAGAGCTGGGCCAGGTCTTCGACGCTGCGCCGGCCCTGCGCCAGACGCTCGAGCAATTCGAGCCGATGAGGGTGTGCGACGGCCTGAGCCATGCCAGCCAGATGCGACAACACGGCCTGCTTGGGCCCGCCAGATGGCGTGTCGGGGCCAGCGGACCCATTGACGCCCGCAGGCGCGTCTGGACGGGTGGCTGCAACGGATCCTGGCTGCGAATTTTCATGCATCATGAACACACTATAGCCCAGACAGTGACAACATTCAATCAATTACGTGTACAATATATTGTACTGTCATCCATGATGTGGATGCCGCCACCCGCAGGTGCGTCAACACGCGGTCCGCGCGGTCACGAAAGGGGTTCTTATGAATACGCTCAATACCACGCAAACCGGTCGGCCAGCCGCTGCCCAAACGGCCAGCTGGCTCCAGTATTTCCCCATCGCCCTGTTTGCCTCCGTCCTGGGCCTGGCCGGCCTGGCCATTGCCTGGATGAAAGCCCAGCAGCTGCTGGGCGCACCGGCCGTGGTGTCCGACGCCATCCGCTGGTTCGCCACACTCATCTGGTTTTCCCTGCTGGGCTTCTACCTGGCCAAATGGATGCGCTTTCCGGCGGCGGTCGAAGAAGAACGCAACCATCCGGTCAAGCTGAACTTCTTTGCTGCCATTTCCATCGGCCTGCTGCTCCTGGCCATCGTGTGGTCGCCGTCGGCACCCGCCACGGCTTACTGGATGTGGGCTGCGGGGGCTGGCGCCCATCTGCTGTTCACCCTGATGACCATCAGTATCTGGCTGTTCCGGCCGCCATTCCAGATCCAACACCTCACGGCCGCCTGGTTCATCCCCACCGTAGGCAACATCATCGTGCCCATCGCCGGGGTCCACTTCGCGCCGGTGGACATCAGTTGGTTCTTTTTCAGCGTCGGCATCGTCTTCTGGCTGATCCTTTTCACCGTGCTCGTCTACCGCCTGTTCTTCCACGAACAGCTGCCCGGCAAGCTGCAACCCACCTTGTTCATCCTGATCGCGCCACCGGCCGTGGGTTTCCTGGCTTATATCGCATTGGGCGGCAACGGCCTGGATGCCTTTGGGCGCATCCTGTATTTCACGGCGCTGTTCCTCACCCTGCTGCTGGCCATCCAGGCACGGCGCTTCCTGCGTATCCCGTTTTTCCTGTCGGCCTGGGGTTATTCGTTCCCGTTGGCGGCCATCACGATCGCCACGCTCGAGATGGGCGCACAAAGCGGGCTGGCATTCTATCGCGTGCTGGGGGCCGGCCTGCTGGCCGTTGCCAGCATCGTCATTGCCATTCTGCTCGTCAAGACCGTGCAGGCGCTGGCACAAGGCAAGGTATTCATCCCCGACTGAACCCGCGGGGCACGGGGCGATGCCGCCGTTCGATCACACCCACAACATAGCCAGCAACGGCACCAGCACGCTGGTGGCAATCGCATTGAGCCCCATGGCCAGCGCCGCAAACCCCATGGCCGTTTCGCTGTATTCCAGCGCTGTGGCGGTGCCAATGGCGTGGGCCGTGGCACCCAGGGCAAAACCACGGGCCACGTCACTGCGAATGGCCAGCACCGCAAACACGCCACTACACAGCACGGCCGCAGAAATACCCGTCAAGGCCGTGGCGACCGCGGTCAGCGAAGCCACACCGCCCACGTATTCGGCCACCGGCATTGCGACCGCCATCGTGGCCGATTTGGGCGCCAGCGACATGATCAGCGACCCGTCGGCACCAAATAGCCAGGCGATCCCCACCGCAGACAACACTGCGGTGACCGACCCCGCGGCCAGCGCCCCCAACACCGGCCAGAGCATGCCCCGCAACCGGGCCCGCTGATGGTACAGCGGCACAGCCAGGGCGACCGTGGCCGGGCCAGTCATCCATGACACCAGCCAGCTACCGTCCCGGTAGGCTGCGTACGGAATACCCCACCCCCACAGCACGAGCGAGACGATGGCCGCAGCCACGAATACGGGCAGCAGCAGCGGCCAGCCGCTACGCCGGTACAGCCACACGGCAATGCCATAGGCTACGAGCGTCAGAAGCGTGGCCGCCACAAAGCTTGCCAGTGTCACCCCCACAGGCACGCCGCTCATTGCGGCCCCGGCGTCTGGGCGCGATCACCCCGGCCCTGCCGACGGGCGATCAGCCACTCGAGCGTCAGAGCCGTGACGGCGAGCGTCAGGACAGCGCCAATGACACACGACGCCACAAAGGGCAGCCATCCCGCCCGCAGGATCTGGATCTGGTCCATGATGCCCGTCACCGCCGGCACGAAAAACAGCATCATGTGCCGAAGAAGTGGAAAGCTGGCGGCCTGGACGGCCTGGATCCGATGCCCGGCATAGCCCAGCAAGGGCAGCAGCACGATCATGCCCACAATGGCGGGTGGCACGGGCAGCGCCAACCTACCGACCAGCAAGCCGCCTGCCTGCTGCAATACGATCAGGACGGCCAAGCCGACGGCGACACGCCCTGCCCCCCGAACCACGCCGGCGACCCGCAATTTTTGGCTGCTCATCAGACCCTCCTAGAGGGCCGTATTTTCCCGCGTGCCGCGTATCGGCACAACCATGGTTGTTTCCTCTCATGATATGGCTCGTCCATAAAATTCAGGACACTCGCACTAGCGCGCCAGTAGTTCCAACACAAATTTTGTCGTGCTATTGACAATTCATCCCCTTATCAACGAACATCCCTACTTTGGTCCGGTGCCGCATATACGCGCATCTGTGCGCGTATATGCGGCACCATGCTGATTCCATTGACACAAGGTTGGGTTGGGACATGAAAAAGAACCTATGGGGATTGTTGGGCGCCACGACACTATTTTTTGGCCTTGCAGCGCCAACGATAACCAATGCGGCGGATTACACATTGCGTGCGAGCCACGCCGAAGCGGCCGACAGTCCGCTCGACAAGGGCTACCATGTATTCAAAGCCTACGTCGAAGGCGCCAGTGCCGGGAAAATCGAAGTCATCGTCTCACCCGCCAGCCAGCTGGGGTCGATCACCGATGTGCTCGAGCAAGTAAAAGCCGGCGCCATCCAGCTTGCCCAGGCCGATGAGCAAACGCTGGATTCGTTCTACAAGCCGATGATGATCCTGGCGGCGCCCTACCTTTTTGCCAACGACGAAGAAGCCCGGCAGTTTCTGGCAAGCGATCTGTTCACCCAGCTCAACGAGGACATGGCCAACGAAACGGGGCTGCGCATGCTGTCGGCCGCATCGTACGGGTTTCGCAACTTCACCAACAACAAGAAGCCGATTCGCACCAAAGAAGACATGAACGGCATCCGCATGCGCGTGCCGCCCAGCCCGATGTCGCTGATCATGGTGGAATCCATGGGCGGCTCGCCCACCCCGATACCCTGGGAAGAGCTCTACAGCGCATTGCAGACCGGCGTGGTCGACGGCCAGGAAAACCCGATCGGTATCATCAACGACTACTCGTTTTCGGAAGTCCAGAAATACCTGACCATCGACAACCACCAGCTGGGCCTGACCAGCCTCATCATCAGCGAGCAGTTTCTCCAGAGCCTGCCGGTCGAGTTGCGTGAAATCGTCCGCACGGGCGCCCAGATGGCCAGCGCCACAGAATACGGCGAGCGCAATTACCAGGCTCGCGTCACCGGCGTGAACGATCTCAAGGAAAAGGGCATGGACGTCTACTTCCCCTCGCCCGAAGAAATCGCAACGTTCCGAGAGGCCGTCACCGCACCCATCCAAGAGTTCCTCAACAAGGAACTAGACCCGGCCTTCGTCAAGGCGGTCTACGGTGAAATCGACAACATCCGTGCCCAGAGGCGTGCGCTGGTCGAATAGGCAGGCTCGCAGGGGTCGTATCCGTGATATTGGTCGAGGCATTCCGCAAGCTCATTGACGTGCTCCTTGGGCTGGCGATGGCCATCATCGTCACCACCATGCTGTATCAGGTCGGCGCCCGATACCTGTATCACGCCGCCCTGCCCTGGCCGGAAGAACTCTCTCAGCTCCTGCTGGTGATGTTGTCGTTTTTCGGTATGTATCGCGCGATCGATCAGGATCTGCACATCCGCCTGAACCTGGTGCCGGCCAGCTTGTCCGGCACGGCCGTCAGAATTATCGAAAGCGTTGCCATCGCCGCGTCAGCCTTCTTTCTGGCGTATATCTGCTACGGTGGCTACGAGCTGGCCATGCGCAGCTGGAACCAGCCCTCCATGGCCATGCGCCTGCCCATGGGGTGGTTCTACATCACCATACCCATCGCTTGCGGTCTGTCAGTGCTGTCACTGATGGTACGGCTCGTCGAGCTCTACACCCAGCCAGCCCGCCAGCAATGACCGCCGCCATCCTGATTGTTCTTCTTGCCGTCCTGTTCGTGATCGGCGTGCCTATCGCCTTCGCCATCGGCGTGCTGTCGCTGGTGGGGCTGTGGATGTCGGGCATTGCCAACCCTTCCATTGCCGCCCAGCGCATGTTTTCAGGCATGAACAGCTATGCGCTGCTGGCGCTGCCGCTGTTCATACTGGCGGGCAACATTCTGGTCAAGGGCGGCGTGATCCAGCGGCTGATCGAGTTTGCCGACATCATGGTCGGCCGGATTCGTGGGGGCCTGGCCTACGTCAACGTACTCGCCAATCTCCTCATGGCCGGCCTGTCGGGCTCCGCCACCGCCGACACGGCGGCGCTTGGCTCGGTGATGGTGCCCATGATGAAGGCACGCGGCTATACCGCAGAATTTGCTGCGGCGCTGACTATTTCGGGCGCCATCATGGCCCCCATCCTGCCGCCCAGCCTGATCATGGTGATCTACGCCATTCCCGCCAAGATCTCCATCGGGGCCTTGTTCTTCGCCGGCATTCTGCCAGCCGTGCTGATCGCCTGCCTGCTGATGCTGTATCTGGCCTATGCCTGCCGCCATCATCCGCTCGTGCAGGAACAGGCGCTGGGCCTGAAGGTCATGGCCATGGCCGTCATCACCGCCCTGCCGGTGCTGGCCGCGCCGCTGCTCGTCATCGGCGGGGTCCGGGGCGGGGTATTCACGGCCACCGAAGCCGCCGCCGTACTGTGCGGCTACGCCCTGCTGCTGTGTTGGATCGCTTACCGTACGGTGGGGCTGCGCGCACTGGGCAAGGTGTTTCATGAAAGCGCGATCACCACGGCGACCATCATGATCATCATTGCCACGTCGAACCTGTTCGCCTGGTACCTGGCGATGGAAAACGTGCCCAACGCCACCCGCGCGCTGTTCATGTCTCTGACCACGGACCCCCACGTGTTTCTGCTGATCGTGGCTGCCTTCCTGCTGGTGGTGGGTGCCTTCGTCGACACGGTACCCGCCATCCTGATTTTCGTGCCCATCCTGCAACCAACGGCTATCCAGTTCGGTATCGACCCCATCCATTTCGCGATCGTCGTCATCGTGAACCTGATGATCGGGCTCAATACACCGCCAGTGGGCACCAATCTGTTCGTGATCTCGACGATCTCGGGCAAATCCATGCTACAGGTCGCTCGAGCGCTGCTGCCGTTCTACGCCGTCAAGATCGTGGCGCTGGCGCTGGTCACCTACATACCGACCATTTCCCTGTGGCTGCCACGCGTCGCCGGCCTGATCAAGTGACACGGGCTGCCAGGCCCCGACCCGTTATCTGAACAGGGATGATGTAGTGCAGATCCTCAATTTTCACGACGCACGCCGTCAGGCCAGACGCCGCCTGCCGACCGGTATTTTTGAGTACATCGACCGGGGCAGCGAGGACGAAACCGCCATCCGGGCCAGCCGCCAGGCATTCGACACGTACCGCCTGATACCGCGTGTACTGCGTAACGAGACGCCGCCCGATGCGCGCGTCACACTGCTGGGTGAAAGCTGGAGCCAGCCGTTCATGGTCGCACCGACCGCCTGCGCGGGGCTGGCGCGGTATAACGGTGAAATCGAACTGGCCCGCGCCGCCGAGCGTTTTGGCATCCCATTCTGCGCCGCGACCGAATCCATTACCAGCCTGGACGAGATCGCTGATTCGGTGTCCCGACGACCCTGGTTCCAGCTGTACGTCTGGCATCCCCTGGAACACAGCCTCGATCTGCTCGCCCGCGCACACCGCATGGGCATCACGGTACTGGTCGTGACCGTCGACACCCCGGTGGCCCCCAACCGCGAGTACAACGCCCGCAACGGCTTCGAGATGCCCTTCAGATTTGGCGCGCGCAATATGCTCGACCTGACCCGCCACCCTGGCTGGCTGGCCAGGGTCATGCTGCCCTACCTGATGAAAGGCCGCCTGCCGGATTTTGCCAATTATCCACCAGCCTACCGCGCCACACTGCTGAGCCGTGGAACCAAAGAATCACTGATTCACCACCCACGCCTCGACTGGGACATCATCGGGCGGCTGCGCGACAAATGGCCCGGGCACTTCATCGTCAAAGGCATTCTTCACCCGGATGATGCCCGCCAGGCAGCCCGGGCCGGTGCCGACGGCATTGTGGTGAGCAGCCATGGCGCCCGTAATTTTGATTCGGCGACGACCGTACTGGATGCATTGCCCGCCATCGTGGAGGCGACCGGCGCTCAACTGACGATTCTTGCGGATAGCGGCGTTCAGCGGGGCAGCGATGTTTTCAAGCTTCTGCATGCCGGCGCGCAGGGCGTGCTGGTGGGGCGCGCCATGCTCTATGGTCTGGCATGCAGCGGCGCTGCGGCGGGGCACATGATGCAGGTGCTGGCCAATGAGCTGTCTGCCACCATGAGCTTTTCCGGCTGCCGCTCCATCGAGGAGATCCGGCAATGTCAGAAACAAAGTAACCAGGACTGAACATGGACAAAAACCTGCTGGACGATTTTTTACTGCAACTGAAGGCCGCCGTTGGGGACGCACACGTCATCACCCATGCCAGCGACGTCGAACCTTATCTGGTGGACGAGGAACGCCGGTATCAGGGCCATGCGCTGTGCGTGGTCAGACCGGCCAATACCGCGGAAGTCTCCCGGGTACTGGCGCTATGCTACGAAGCCGGTATCGCCGTCGTGCCCCAGGGGGGCAACACGGGGCTGTGTGGCGGCGCCACGCCGGTAACAGACACGGACGCCATTGTTCTGGCCCTGGGGCGGATGAACAAAATACGCAGCGTCGACCCGCTCAACAACACCATGGCCGTCGATGCCGGCTGTGTGCTGGCTGCCATCCAGGCCGCCGCAGCGGCGGCCGATCGCCTGTTCCCCATGTCCCTGGGCAGTGAAGGAAGCTGCCAGATCGGCGGCAACATCGCCACAAATGCGGGCGGCACGGCCGTCCTGCGCTACGGCCCGATGCGCGACCTCGTCCTGGGCATCGAGGCGGTCTTGCCCGATGGGCGCGTCATCGACGCCATGAGGGCCTTGCGCAAGGACAACACCGGCTATGCGCTGAAGCACCTGTTCATCGGTTCCGAGGGCACATTGGGGGTCATTACCGGAGCCGTGCTCCAGCTGTTTGCCAAGCCCAGATCCGAAGCCGTCGGCCTGGCCGGCCTGAACGACATCGACGCCGCCTTGCAACTGCTGCACGACATCCAGGGCCGCGCCGGCCATCGCCTGACGAACTTCGAGCTGCTTTCAGCCGCCCAGTACGAGCTGGTCATGGCCCTGCCCAGGAAACCGGATGATCCGCTGTCTGCACGCCATCCCTGGACGGCCATCGTCGAACTCACGGATCCCGATCCCGCTGCCTCGCTGGATGACGAACTGGCCACCCTGCTATACGACGCAATGGAACAGGGCGTCATCACAGAAGGCATTCTGGCGACCAGCCAGGCCCAGGCCCGACAGATCTGGGAAATCCGCCATTCAGTGACCGAGGCCAATCACCGTGCTGGCCGCTCGCTCTCGCATGATACCTCCGTACCCGTATCCAGGATCCCGGACTTTGTGCGCGAGGTGGAGCAGCAAATGGCCGAGCGCTTCCCCATTGCCCGGCTGATTTTCGTCGGCCATGCGGGCGATGGCAACATCCACGCCGAGGTGATCCTGCCCCGCGACAGCGCGGAGGTCAAGGACCTTGAACAGGTCGCTGCCCGCATCAACCACACCATCAGCGAAGTCGCCGTCTCGCTGGGTGGCTCCATCAGCGCGGAGCACGGCATTGGCCGCCTGAGGCGTGCAGAATTGCACGCCTGGCTGAATCCGACGGACCTGGAACTGATGCGCGGCATCAAGACCTTGTTCGACCCCAAGGGCCTGATGAACCCCGGCGTCATCGTCTGAGGCAGATCAGAAGGTGCCTGGGTAGGCCCCGCCATCGAGCAGAATATTCTGGCCGGTGAGATAGGCCGCCCGCTGGCTGCACAGGAACGCACACACTTCGCCGAACTCTTTGGCGTTCCCGAAGCGCCGTGCTGGAATGCTGCTCAGGCGGGCGTTCTTGACGGCCTCCACATCGACCTGTTTTGCCTCGGCTTCTGCGGCAAACGTGGCATTCAGGCGATCGGTGGCAAAAAAGCCGGGCAGCAGATTATTGATCGTGACGCCCTTTTCAGCGAGACCGCTGCGAGCCAGCCCGGCGATGAAACCCGTCAGCCCACTGCGCGCACCGTTGCTTAGCCCCAGCTGTGCCAGGGGCGCCTTGACGGCGACCGACGTGATATTGACGATGCGCCCAAACCCGCGCCCGGCCATGCCATCGACCACCGTCTTGATGAGCTCGATCGGCGTGAGCATGTTGGCCTGCAAAGCCGCCTGCCACTCTGCCGTCCCCCAGTCACGAAAATCGCCTGGTGGGGGGCCACCGGCATTGGTGACCAGAATATCGTAATCGGTGCCGGTGCGCTGGAAGACATTGTCCCGCCCTTCCGGGGTGACGATGTCCGCCGCGACGGCGTGGATTTCGACCGCCGGGTTCGAGTCTTCCAATACACGGGCTGCACGCTGCAGGTCCTGGGGGGTACGCGCCACCAGCGTCACATGCACCCCTTCAGCGACCAGCGCCTGGGCACAGCCGAACCCAAGCCCTCTGCTGGACCCACAAACCAACGCCCGTTTGCCTGCAATACCAAAATCCATTTTTCCTCTCACCAGAAGGGGTTATGCCCAAGCCGACAGCGAGTCAGTTTTCCACGTTGATCGTGACCGACCCCACGCCACTGATGTCGAACCGGAATACACAAGGCGCCTCGGCAAAGACCGTTCGCACGAAATTGCCCGTCGTCACCACCGTCCCCGCCGTCAACGGCTCTGAGCGCCTGGACAGGTGTTCGCCCAGCCAGATCAACGGCTGTAACGGATGACCCAGTACGTCTTTTCCGCTGCCTTCGCTCTCGAGTACGCCATTACGATAAATGCGCCCGGTGCAGGCCGCCAGATCCGGCCAGTCTGAAATGAATTCGCTTGTGACGATGCCATGGTTCCAGGAATTTTCTGCCACCAGGGTCAGCAGATCGAGCGGCGTAGAATAATCGGCATTGCGATCATCGATGATTTCGATGGATACGCACACGGCCTCGACCGCATCTACGATCTCGGACATGGACAGCGGCACACTGCGCGGCTGGATGGTCTTGCCAAACCGGGCGGCAATTTCGAGCTCAAGCCCCAGGCGTCCGTAATCGGCCAAATGAAGCGTGGCGGGAGACGAATGCACCATGCTCGCGTGCACGACGCCGGAGATGGGATGTGGGATGCCCGTCATTTCCTGCATCGCGCCCGACGTCAGCCCGATCTTGTAGCCAACCGGCACCTCGCCCTCGGATTGCAGGATCTTGACGAACTCATCCTGTACCGCATAGGCGGCACTCAGGTCATGAATGCCGAACTCTGCACATAAAGAATGAAAACGGACTTTTTGCCGATTTTCAAAAACCAACTGTTCGGCAGCAGCACGCGCTTTTCCCATCTTTTCTCCAATGCGAACAACATATCAACCCGTACAGGCACACCCGATAGGCATGACCCGACATCATAAACGATCTGTGCCCCGCCCCATGAACCAGCCTAGAACGCAGGATGGATACTGAGGGCGAGCATGGCCGACAGCTGACACAGCGGCCTGCCTGAACTCTGCTGCAGATCATTGAACACTGCCTGCACCGCCTGCAGGTCGCGCCGGCTGGAGGGTTCGCGGGCAATGACGCCCGCAGCCACCAGGCGTGCAACCACGTGACTGGTGAGCAGGAACGTATCCTTGCCGGCCAGACGCAGAAACCCGGCCCCCGAGCGCCCGCCCAGGCGCGCACCGCGCTTGGCCAGTACGCCCCACAGGCCGATGATGTCGGAGGGGGGCCAACTGGCGACGAACGAGCCGAAGCCCTCGCCGTGCGCCTGGCAGGTATCCAGGATGAATCGTGCATTCCGGGGAATGGTCCGCAATTTCTCGAGGTGACGAATGATGCGTGTGTCCTGCATGGCGCGCTGGAGGTCTGCCTCGTCGAGCAACGCCATGGCGGCCGGCACGAAGCCGGAGAAGGCCTCTTCGAAGGCCGGCCATTTGGCATCCACCACCGAGTGCTGCATACCCGCCTGGAACACGCGCTGCGTCATGGCAGACAAATACCGGTCATCGCCCTTGCGCACTAGGGCATCATGTGCCAGCGCCTGCGGCAGAAAGGCTTCCATGGCCTCATCAGAGTCAAAGCGCCGGCGTACGGTGCCGTAAAGCCACGGGTAGGTCAAGTCCATCTTTTCACTGCCCATGAAATCAAAAACATCGATCCTTGTCTCGCATGGTACCGCAGGCGGCCACAGGGCACGAGCGCACCAGACGAACGTTTCAATTCATGGATGCCGGTTCATACTGGGTTGGCGAGGGGGTCTTCAATATGAAATCGATGAACTCATGGGTATACACGGGCAGCTCATCGAACTTGCGCGCACAGATGCGCAATTCGCGCTCGGCCCATTCGTCCAGCAAATTTATGATGTGTATCCGGTTCAGGTGCATCATCCGGCTGGCCGCGGATTCCGGCAATATGCCAATGCCGACGTTTTCCTCGATCAGGCGGCACATGGTATCGAAACTTGCCACCTGTATGCGCACCCGCATGGATCGGCCCAGGCGGGTGGTCTCGTTGTACAGTAACGTATGAATCGCGCTATGCGCGCCCAGACCCACGAAATCATATTCAAGGGTATCGGCAAACCGTATGAAACGCTCGGCTGCAAGCGGATGATGCATGGGGACGGCAACCACCAGCCCATCCTTGCGATACGGTACGCTTTCCAACCCATGGATGGGTATCGTGCCGGCCAGTATGCCGACATCCGCCACGCCCTCATGGACGGCGCGTGCCACCTCCGGGCTCAGGCGCTCTTGCAGATGAACAGAAATCGTTTCGTGTTCGCTGATGAATTTTCCCAGAACCCTTGGCAGCCACTCCGACGTGGCCGAAGTGTTTGCAAACAACCGGATATGGCCGCGCATGCCCAATGAGTATTCTTGCAGGTCGCCCTGCAAGCGGGTGATTTGCGAGAGCATATTGCGGGCATGATTCAGGAATACGTCGCCCGCCTCGGTGAGGCTCATCCCCCGGTTGGACCGAACCAATAATTTGGTACCAAAGGTTTCTTCCAGGTTCTTGATACGCTGGCTCGCCGCCGATACCGACATGAAAGCCTTTTCCGCACCCTGGGTCAAACTCAACTCTTCAGAAATACGCACGAACAGGCGCAAGTCTACAAGATCAAAGTATGCGACAAAGGAAGCTGGCTGTTCTTGCATGAATGTCACCGAAATAAACCGTCAAAAAACCCATCAAGCCACTGCCCCGAGGATCAGCCCACCCGCCGGGCGCTCACGCATGATGGGTGCCTGTCTTGCGCGCCAGCGCATCTTCCAGCACATTGCGCGCAATCACCTTGAGCGCCAACGTCTCTTCGGCCCCTTCAAAAATGGACAGGACGCGCGCATCCACAAAATACCGGCTGACGGGTGTTTCCTCGGCATACCCCATCCCGCCATGCAACTGGAGCGCTTCGCGAGTCACGATTTCTGCGCTGCGGCACGCCAGTAATTTCGCCAGGCTGGCTTCCATGCGCCCGCCTCCGCCATTCACTTGACGGGCGACGGCGTACGTCAGTTCACGGCATGCAAGAAACCTGCAAGCCATGTGGGCCAGTTTGACGGCCGTCAGCGGGTACTGGATCAGGGGTGCTCCAAACACGACGCGATCCTTGCTGTATCGAATCGCCTCTTTCAGGGCAGCCCGCATGACCCCCAGCGCCCGTGCCGCAGTCTGCACACGACCGCCTACCATCCCTGCCATGGTGTAATAAAAGCCATTGCCGAGCCCGTCCTCGCCACCGACGACATGACTGTCCGGTACATAAAAATCCTGAAACGACAGATCGAACGAATGCATGCCCCGGTAACCGATGGTAGAGATCGCACGGCCATCCAGCTGGCCGCCGCCGTCCTGCCGGAAGCTGAAATCGTAGCCGTCGAAACTGGGCTTTTCTACAAGAAACACGCTCAGGCCCCGGTAACCCAGAGACCGGTCCGGGTCGGTACGGGCCACCACCATGATGACCCCGGCCTTCCCGGCGAACGTGCACCATGTCTTTGCACCGTTCAACAACCAGCCGCCCGGCACGCGCGTGCCTTTGAGTGCCAGGCTGGCGACGTCCGAGCCATAATCCGGTTCGGTAATGGCGACGGCACACAACGGATTGCCACTGGCAATGCGGGGAAGCCAAAGGTCTTTCTGAGCCTGAGTCCCCCCCGCCATCAGCGCGCGAACCAGAATTTCCGGCCGGGTCATCAGGCTGCCGGCAGCCCCCAACGAGGCTTCCGACAACGCTTCGGTCACTGCGATCATGGCCAGCACGTTGCCACTGCCCGTCGAATCGCTGCCGCCATATTGCTCGGGTATGGCCAAGCCAAATACACCCATCTCGCTCATCTGCTCGAGCAGCGGCTCTGGAACCAGGCGATCCTCTCGATGGATCTCTTCAGCAAGTGGCGCCACCCTGTCCGTGGCGAAACGAGAAAAAGCATCCCGGGCCATGGCTGCCATTTCGTCCAGCTCGACAGCCGCCAGATCCGGCTCATGGTCCGCAACCAGACTGCCCAGCTGGGCCAGGATGGTCGAATGCCCAGCCTGTCTGTACAAGCGGGAAATTTCGTCACTGACCATAAACAGCTGCAACGAAGCCGTATCGATGCCCAGGTCCAGATACAGGTTCTTCAAGCGGGCCAACAATTGACCCACCGTGCTGCTGACGTAGGCGAGCCCCAGCCGCTCGTCGAGCGACGAGGCCGCAGGCAGCGAGTCCACGATCGTCTTCGCTGAAAACAAATCTGCGCAAATGAGCGCGAGTTCATAGCAAACCCACTGATGGGCGTCCAGGCGCCGCCCATCCAGGCGGCCCCCTTGCGAACACTGCAACGCCGTGTGGTCCACCGCTGTTTCAAAATAATCGGACACACGCGCCACCAGCCACCGGGCGAGCGCATGAACATCATCAGACTCTGTACTGGACGTGTTCTTCATATGCAAAATCCCAAGTCGTCATCACCCAGAAAATTCAAGGGATCCGTTCAAATATGGCCGCCAACCCCTGCCCACCGCCAATACACATGGTTTCCAGCCCATAGCGAGCCTGGCGTCTCTCCATTTCGCGCAGCATGGTGGCCAATATCCGCGCGCCGGTTGCGCCCACCGGATGCCCCAGGGAAATGCCCGATCCGTGCACGTTCAGCCGCTCGAAATCATCGTCGTGCAGATTCATGGCCGCCGTGCACGCGAGAACCTGCGCGGCAAACGCTTCGTTGATTTCGATGAGATCGATATCCTTCAGGCTGAGATCCGCGCGGCCCAACGCCTTTTGGGTGGCTGGCACCGGGCCCATGCCCATGCGCTCGGGCGCTACGCCAGCAGCGGCCCAGCTGACCAGCCGGGCCAGCGGACGCAGCCCCAACTGCTCGGCCTTCTGCATGGTCGTTACGATACAGGCCGCGGCGCCATCGTTCTGCCCGCTGGCGTTACCCGCCGTAACGGTGGACAAGGGATCAGACGCGGCACGCACCGGTTTGAGCGCGGCCAGGGATTCCATGGTGGTATCCGGCCTTGGATGCTCATCCTGGTCGATCAGCACCTCGCCCCGGCGCGTCTTCACCAGGACGGGGACGATCTCGTCCTTGAAGAGGCCTTGCGCCTGCGCGGCAACCGCCCTCGAATGAGATACGTAGGCTAATGTGTCCTGTGCCTCGCGCGAGATGCTGAACGCCTGGCGCAGGTTTTCCGCCGTCTCCAGCATGCCCCCGGCGACGGGGTGGAACCGGCCGCCCGAAGTGATTCGGCCCCGCGCAATTCGATCCCAAAAAGGGCTGTAGTCGCCCCGTAAACCAAAGCGGGCCCCCAGTACGTAATGCTCGGCCTGGCTCATGCTTTCTACGCCGCCGGCGACCACGAGATCGCACGCCCCCGTCTGAACACGCATCGCGGCATCTATGACGGCCTGCAAACCAGAACCGCAGCGCCTGTCGAGCTGGAGCCCGGGGACCTCTACGCCAAAGCCCGCGTCCAATGCCGCGATCCGACCCATCGCCGGCGCCTCGCCATTTGGGTAGCATTGGCCAAATACCACGTCATCGACGTGCGCCGGGTCGAGCTCAGTGCGCTTCACCAGCCCCCGCAATATCGTTTCCGCCAATTGCGAGGCAGTCACACTCTTAAAAACCCCACCGTACTTGCCAACGGCGGTACGGATCGGTTCGCATATTACAGCATCTCTCATTCTTTTCTCCTATCTGGAAGGGCGCTATTTTTTCCATATATATGGCGATTCATCTGCTCAGGAAACTCCGGCCAATCAGCTGACGGTGGATCTGATTCGTCCCTTCCCATATCTGGGTAATCTTGGCATCACGCATCAGGCGCTCGACCCGAAAATCCTTGATATACCCATAGCCGCCAAACAGCTGGACCGCATCCGTCGTGATGCGCATGGCCAGATCGGAAGCACGCATCTTGAGCATGGATGACTCTTGGCCGATATTATCCACACCGGCTTCAATTCTTTGGGCGACATGCCATAGCCACCGTTCACAGAATGCCAGGTCTGTCGCCATGTCGGCGATCATGAATTGAATCCCTTGATTTTCTATGATCTTGCGGCCTGACTGCTTGCGTTCATTGACATATTTCACAGCGTCGTCGAATGCGGCGCGGGCGATCCCCAACGCGTGCGCAGCCACACTGGGGCGAGACCGGTTGAGAAAATGGAACAACATCGCCAACCCATCCCCCGGGCTTCGCAGCAAATTGCTGCGCGGCACGCGGCAATTTTCAAAAGACAAAGTCGCCGTACTGGACGCCCGCATGCCCATCTTGTTTTCAGTGCGTACGACCTGGAAGCCTGGCGTACCCTTTTCGACGACGACGATGGATATCGCGTCCTTGCCGGTTCCCAGGGGCCCCCATTTGCCGAACAATACAAGATAATCGCAGACATCCCCATTGGTGATGAAAGTCTTGGAGCCATTTATGACGATGGCGTCACCGTCCGGGGAAAAGGTGGTTTTCATCCCGGTCGCATCCGATCCCGCATCCGGCTCGGTCAGGGCCAACGCCACCAAGGCGCCATCGGCAATGCGGGGCAACCAGCTTCTTTTTTGCGCTTCGTCGGCAAAATCGACAATAGGGCCCGTTCCGTGAAAATTCGTGGCCCAGATGATGCCAGTCGATGCGCACGCCTTGCTGATCTCATGACAGCATGCCAAGTAGGCCGAATAGGAAAGCTCCGTGCCCCCATACGCCTGCGGCACGAACATCGAATTCAACCCCAGTTCGTTGATGTCCTTGATGTTTTCCCAAGGAAAACGGGCACTTTCATCCAGGTCTGCAGCCCGGGGAGCAATTCGGCGAGTGGCCAGCTCGTGCACACTGTCGATGAGCAAGCGCTCGTGTTCCGGAAATTCGATGGAGGCATCAAGCCGTTCCAGTACATTCATATTCACCTCATAAAGACATTGAACGCCCACCATCAACGACAATCGTTTCGCCTGTCAGGAAAGCAATCCTTTCACCATAAAGCGCTGCTATCAAGCGCGCCACTTCATTGACCATGCCCACGCGCCCAACGGGCGTCCTCGAGATCACTTTTGCAGCATTCGACTCATCACTAAGAAACGCACGGTTCATTTCCGTTTCTATATAGCCGGGCGCCACCGTCAGCAAACCGATGCCCTTTGAGCCCCACTCGGCTGCCAGGCAGCGCGTCATTGCCTCGACCGCCGCCTTGGAAGCGCTGTATGCGACGTTGTATTTCGCCCCCATTCGGGCAAAAAATGAACCGATATTGACGATCAGGCTCTGATCGTTTTGTATCAGATAGGGGTAGACTTCGCGGGCCGCCACGAAAACCGCATTCACATTGATGCGCATGATCCGTTCGAATTCCTGGCTCGAAAAGGCCCGGGATGGCCCGCTGCCATGCACGCCGGCATTATTGACGAGCCCTTTGATGCCGCCCGCCCAATCTGCTGAGTCGTGGAAAGCAGACTGCAAATCCTTTTCATTGGACACATCGCAGGACAGGCATAGAACACGATCACGCCAATCCGCGGCATCGGATGCGCTCGGCATACCCCCGCTGCGTGACAGGCATGCGACGTGATGCCCCCGTCGCAGGAGCTCGGCGGCAATGCCCGCTCCGATCCCGCGGCTCGCACCGGTGACGACTATGGCGTTCCTGGACATGCCTATCCCCCTGACCGCAACGTGTTGGCCTTGCATTTTCCGATCGACGCCCGCACTAGATCACCCCCTTGCGCCTTAGCGCATCCACGTCCGGGGTTTCCATGCCGATGACCTCGCGCAAGACAGCCTCGGTATCCGCACCCAGCTCGGGGGGAACGCGATCGAACCCCGGCGCCTCGCCGTCGAAACGGATGCCCAGCCCCACCTGGGGAATGGCGTCCGCCCCCGCATCCATCGCATAGAACAAGCCACGATCGAGCAGCTCGGGATCGCGCGCGATCTGATCGACCCGGTTGATGGGACCCGCCGGCACCCTGTGCTCTCCAAATAACCGGAGCCAATGGCCCCGTGTCTGGGTGGATAACAGGGCCTGTATTTGCTGCACCAGCTCGGCCCGCTGCGCCACGCGCCCGCCATTGCTCTGCAGGGTCGCATCCCGAGCCCAGTCGGGGCGTTGCACGGCTTGACAGAAGCGCTGCCATATTGCGTCATTGGCCAATGCCAGCGTCATGGGCTCATCGGCCGTAGAAAATACCTGATAGACGGCGATCACGCTGTCCTTGGCACCCGAGCGGCGCGGCACGATCCCACTGCCCAGATAGCTGACGATCCTGGGGGTCAGAAAACGCGTCATGCTGTCCACCAGCGATATTTCGACCAACTGCCCGGCGCCGGTGCGCGCCCGCCCCATCAAGGCGGCCATGCAGCCCATGGCGGCATCCGCGCCTGCAAGTAGATCGGCGGCCGGCGTGCCCACCTTTTGCGGCGCATCGTCGGCCTCGCCGGTCAGATCCATCACGCCGCTATACCCTTCGGCGATCAGGTCGTAACACGGATCATCCTGACGCGCGCCGGACAGGCCAAAACCGGTCAACGATACATAGATGAGGTCCGGCCGCACCGCCCGTACCGTCTCATAATCGATGCGCAGCTTGCGCAGCACCGCAGGCAATTGGTTCGTCACGAGCACATCGCACTGCCTGATCAGCTGGCACAAAACCCCATAGCCGGCCTCTTGGGCGATATCCAACGTGACGCTGCGCTTGTTCCGGTTCACGCTCAAGTACCACAATGCATGACCCGCATGGGTCGGCGGTTTCCAATGCCGTGAATCATCGCCTCTGCCGGGCCGTTCGACCTTGATCACCTCGGCCCCGAAATCGGCCAGCAGCATGGTGCCATAGGGCCCCGCGAGCGACGTCGTCAGGTCCAATACGCGGACGCCTTGCAGCAGATCCAGCCTGCCGCCCTGCGCACGCCGAGGCAGAAAGTCGAGTGGCAATGGGTCTTGCACCTGGCTCATTTTCTATCCCACAAATTTCTTTTCATTGATGAAACCTTCACGCAGCTTGAACTTCTGGACCTTGCCGCTCGGCGTCATGGGCATGCTGTCCACGATGGACAGATACTCTGGAAGCTTATATTTGGCGACATTCATGGATTCGAGAAAACCGACCAGCTCGGGCAACGTGGGTTCGCCGTTGCCGCTGGGTATCACAAAAGCACAGCTCTTTTCACCGAGTCGCGCATCGGGCACGGACACCACCGCCACATCCCTGACTTTGGCATGCTGCAACAACAGTTCTTCGAGCTCGCGGGCACTGACCTTCAAGCCGCCCCTGTTGATGATGTCTTTCTTGCGCCCCACGATCCGTATGTATCCATCGACGTCCATGACGGCCAAGTCATTGCTGAACAGCCAGCCATCCTGCAAAAATGTCTGGCGCGTCCGTTCCGGATCATTGAAGTAACCCAAGGCGGTATGCGGCCCCCGGGTGGCCAACTCGCCGACCTCTCCCGGAGGCAGTATCCGCGTACGCGTGTCGTCGAACACCGCCAGCTCACAGCCAGGCATGGCGCACCCATCTGTGCCCCAAAGCTTTTCTTGTGGATCGTCGGGCTTGGATGCACTGCCCACGAAGCATTCCGTCATGCCCCACATGCCAATCAACAGACACCCGAGGGTCTCCTGGGCCTGCAACCCCAGGCTGCGCGGAATCGGCGCCCCGGCACTGGCGAAAATCTTCAGTGACGACGTGTCGCGCTTCCCCGCCGAGGGCGAGTTCAGCATCATCGAAACGAATGGCGTCGCTGAGAGCGTGAACGTACAGCGTTCTGCTTCTATGAGACGCAAGGCCTCTTCAGGATCCCAGATATCCTGCAGCACCAGTTTCGCACCCAGCATGAGCGCCTGGCGCATGCCCCATAAAAACCCGGTGCCGTGCGCGATGGGCGACGGCGCCCAGACCACGTCCCGATCCGTCAAACTGAGCAGTTGGGCCATGGCGCGATTGCCATACAACATCGTATTGTGGCTGTGCACGACCCCTTTCGGACTGGACTCTGTCCCGGACGTAAAAATAATGGTCGACACCGCATCCGCGTCATGCTCGATCGGCGGCAGCGGATGATCATTGTCCCGAAGCAGCTCTCGAAATGAACGCATGCCTTCGGGCGCCGTCTCGCTGACCACGAACACGTCACGCAAGTCGGGCAACTCGGCTCTCAGCTCGCGGTACATGGCCGGATAATCCCAGCCCCTGTAATGGTTCGGAATGATGGCGAGCACCGAATGGGCAAACCCCAATATGTAACTCAACTCATGGCGGCGATAGATCGGCAACAGCGGGTTGATGATCGCTCCCACACGGGTCAGTGCAATATGAGTGATGACGAATTCCTGCCAATTGGGCAATTGCACAGAAACCACATCCCCCGCCCGCAAGCCGAACGCAACCAGGTTCCTGGCCACCGCACGTGATTTCCTATCTAATTCGGAAAATGTCAAGTCTGGCATTCCCGGCGAAACCAAAGCCACGGCATCGGGCTTGGCCGCTGTCGCACGATCGAAATAGTCCAGAATGGTCTGATCGGCCCACCAGCCTTCACTACGATAATGGCGCGCCACGTCGTCATTGACCTTGGTATCTTGACCTTCATCTTTCTGCGTCATGTTGCTATGTCCTATATTAGATTGGATTTTTTCTATGATTGGCCCCTTGCGGACGGCCGGGGAAAGACGCCATCCGCACCTGGCGCATCATAGGGATTCCAAAGTAATTCCTCGTCTGGTATACCTGTGCGCCAGGTGTCTCAGGAGACCCGGCCATATCCAATCCGGCGACGGATCCGGTGCCGGCGATCCACACCCGTCAAGCCGATCTTCATCGCTGGCGCCCTACTCGACGCGGCGGGCACTTGCATAATCCAGCTCGAAGTATTCAGGCCGGCCGCCAAACCAGGGGTCGCCCCAGTTCTGCTGCCCGCCATCGATATTCAGCACTTCGCCGGTGATGTATTTGCTGGCATCCGACGCCAGGTAGGTAATGCCCTCTGTGATATCAGTGGGCGTTCCCGCATGTTTCATTGGATTGGCCTGTTCGAAACTTGCCTGGCCCGCCTCGTTGTAATAACCGAAGGCGTCTGTCTTGATCGTTCCCGGGGCCAGGCAATTCACCCGGATGTTGTAGGGTGCCCACTCGACTGAAACCGTCTTGGACAAGAAGATGACACCCGCTCGGGCCGCACAGGTATGGGCCACCATCGGCAGCCCGCGCCAGATGACCACGACCACGTTGATGATGTTTCCTGGCTGCTGGTGTTCTTTCCAGCGCTGCGCCGCGGCTTGCATCATGTACCACGTGCCATTCAGGTTGGTGTCGATGACGGCGTTCCAGCCCTTTGGTTTGATATCCAGTGCGGGACTCGCAAATTGACCCCCCGCATTGTTGATCAATACATCCAGCCGACCGAATTCGCGCCATGTGACATCCATGAGCTCACTGACCTGATCCGGATCGCGTATCGTCATGGGCTGCGCGATGACCCGGGTACCGTGTTTCCGCAACGCTTCCGCAGCGGCATTCAGCCGATCCGCGTCGCGACCGCAGATTACGAGTGTAGCGCCCAGCCGCGCAAATTGCTCTGCTGCATGCTTGCCCAAACCGGTCGCACCACCCGATATCAGTACGACCTTGTCCTTGAACAATCCATCACAGAAGACCGTTTCCCTACTTTCTACCTGTTTCGTCGGGTTCTGGTTCTTGTCCGTCATCTCTATTTACTCCTACAAAAAAGCTCAGCGATCACGAAACTGCGGGGTCCGTTTCGCCAAAAACGCCTGAATACCCTCTTGTCCGTCTTCACTACGCATGGATACCGTGGACAAATCGGCCTCGATGGAAAGGCCCTCGTGCAGCGGAACAGCCGTGCCGCGCAACGCCGCATCACGCACCAAACGCAAAGTCAGCAAACTATGATGATTGAAGGTTCGCGCAAATGCGACGGCATGCTGCAACGGATCGTCGGCGTCGATCAGCTTGTGCAGCAGCCCGATGCGCAGCGCTTCTTCTGCGGCCACGAAACGCCCCGTCATCAGCATTTCCAGCGCGGCGCCCACGCCGATCAAGCGCGGCAACCGCTGCGTACCCCCGTAACCGGGCACCAAGCCCAACTTGACTTCCGGCAGCCCGAAACGCGCATTGGCCGTCCCCAACCGAAAAGTGCAAGCCAGCGCAAGCTCGCAGCCGCCGCCGAGTGCGTAGCCATCGACCACGGCGATGCTGGGCAGCATAAAGCTTTCGATCCGGCTGAACACGCTCTGGCCGAGTCGCGTACCCGCATATTCTTCGGGCACGGTTCGATCCAGCAGTTCGCTTATGTCGGCACCGGCACAAAACGCTTTCCCACCGGCGCCATAAAATATCAGGCAACGCGCGTCCGATGCCTGCACGTCGTCGAGCATCTGATTGATGGAACGCAGCATGCCATAATTCAAGGCATTCAACGCCTCTTTGCGCTGGATGGTGATGACGGCACACTCTCCCAAACGAGTCAGTTCGATAGCCATGGATGATCCCTTGGTCCTCATTGAATTAATATGAACGGGGTAGCCCCAAATCATGAACAGCGATGAAGTTCAGGATCATTTCCTGGGGTATCGGCGCCACCGCAAACAGCCGCGCGTCGCGCCATAGCCGTTCGACATGGAATTCGCTGGCAAAACCCATGCCCCCCAGCGTCTGCACGGCGCGGTCTGTCGCAAAACAGGCCGCATCGGCCGCAAGCAGTTTGGCCACGTTGGCGGCGCTGGCGAACGGCCGCTGCCGATCCATCAGCCATGCCGCCTGGCGATTCATCCAGCGTGCCGCTTCCAACTGCGCATGCGCCTGGGCCAACGGAAACTGGATCGCCTGATAGCTGGCGATGGGGGTGTTTTTGTACACCTTTCTTTCGGTGGCATAATCGCAGGCCAGCTTGACGGCGATGCGACCCGTCCCGACGAGCCCGGCCGCGGTCACCATGCGTTCGCCATTGAGTATGGCAGTCAGCTCGGGCCAGGCGCCATCGAGCGTGCCGATCAATTCGTCATGCCGCACGACGACGTCGTCAAAGAACACCTCATAGGCCGGCAGCGGCCGCGTCCCCGTTTTGCTGATTTTTTGCCGGCGGATCCCTTCGCGCTGACCATCGAGCAGAAACATGCTCAGCCCGTCCGTTTTCCTTGCAACCTGGTCGACGGGTGTCGTACGCGCGATCACAAGCATCCAACGCGCTTCACTGGCCAGCGTAATCCATACTTTTTGACCCCGAAGCAACCAGCCCGACTCGTGTGCCCGAGCGTACGTCCGGATGTCCAGAGCGTTACTGCCGGCACTGGGTTCCGTCATCGCGAAACTCATGATCTCGGCGCCGTTCAGCAATTTTGGCAGCAATTCGCGCCGCATGTCATCAGAACCGTATTGCGCAATCGCCTGGCCTCCAAGGGCCGCGTTCATCATGAACATCTGCGCAAGCGCGATGCCGGCACCTGTCTCGCATAGCGCTTCGATGATCAATACCAGCTCGAGCATCCCCAGCCCGGCGCCCCCCGACGATTCCGGCAATGCAACGCCGGCAAGCCCGGCATCGCAAATCGCCTGCCAGTATTCGAGGGGCGGCACCTGCTCCTGATCGAGCCCGTGCCAGTAGTCCAGGCCATACGACTGGCCGATGCGGCGGGCCGCATCCACCAGCAGCACCTGCTCAGCGCTCATCTCAAATGACAACGTCATGGAACCCGTTCCCTCCGTACCATCCATACCCTGGACCCATCCTCGCTATACGCTATACGGTTAGATAACGCGTTTTCACGTCTTCATTGACACGGAATTCGTCGACGGTTCCCGTGTATACCGCCTGCCCCTTGCTGATGACGGTGACATCCGTCGCGACACGCAGGCAGAAGTGCATGTTTTGCTCGGACAGCAGAACCGTCAGCCCAGCCTCGCGGAAACTCATGATGACCTCGGCAATGTGATTGACGATCAATGGCGCCAACCCTTCGGAGGGCTCGTCCAGAAGCAGAACCTCTGGGTTTCCCATGAGCGTGCGTGCAATGGACAGCATCTGCTGCTCGCCTCCGGACAGATAGCCCGCCGGACCATGGCGGCGCTCGTACAGGATGGGAAACATCTCGTAAATCCGCTGAAGCGTCCATTCGGGTAGATCGGGACGCCCTGGCTTGATGCCGAGTTCGAGATTTTCAAGAATGGTGTGGGCGGGAAATATCTGACGATCCTCGGGCACATAGCCCAGCCCGATCCGCGAGATCCGATACGGCGCCAATCCCTTGATGGACTGGCCGCGCAGCTTGAGTGTGCCGTCCCGGGCCGGCAGTATGCCCATGATGGTGCGCAACGTGGTGCTTTTCCCCGCGCCGTTGCGGCCTATCAGAGCCATGATCTGGCCGGCCTTTATCGTCACGTCGAGACCGAACAATGCCTGGCTGGTGCCATAGAATGCCGTCAAACCCTGAACGGCCAGAAGGGTCTGTTCGCTCATTCTTCGCCCCCTAAATACGCCTCGATGACCTTGGGATCGTGCTTGATCTCCTCGGGCGTACCGCTCGCCAGCAGCGAACCGTAACGCAATACGTAAACATACTGCGCAATGCCGAAGACGATTTCCATATCATGTTCGATGAAAATCAATGTCAGCTGTTTCTCTTCCCACAAGTGATGAATACGGTCGATCATCAATCGGCTCTCTTCGCGGCCCATCCCCGATGTCGGCTCATCGAGCAGAAGCACTTCGGGTTCCATGGCCAGCGCAAGGGCGATGTCGAGAATCTTCTTGTCGCCATGAGACAAGGCGCTGCATTGCTGCCTTTCGATACCACTGGCGCCGATGTCGCGCAGAATCTCCCTTGCCCGATCCAAAGCCTCCTGGTCCGGAAAATCGCCCCAAAGATTCAGCAAGGTATTTCTGTGCGACATCACGGCGGCCACCATCGCTTCAGCCACCGTAAAAGACGGAAACAGGCTGGCGACTTGAAACGCCCGCGCCACCCCCTGCCTGACGATCCCACTGGGATCCATCCCGGTGATCTCGACGCCATCGAGCTTGATACTGCCGGCGGTGGGCCGGATCTGACCCGTCATCAAATTGAACAAGGTCGTTTTGCCCGCACCATTAGGCCCTATCACCGCAGATAAAGCGCCCCGGGTGAAGTCCAGATTGACATCATGGATGACCTGCAAGTTTCCAAACTTCTTGCTCAATCCCCGAATCGACATAACCCCATTCATTCTTGCTCTCTTCCCGTTCGCGCCAGTGAAACGGATTCAGTTGCCTCATGCCCGACCTCGACCGCGTGCGCCGGCATGGAAGCCTTGCCATCCAACGCGCCACCCTGCCCGCCCCGAATGGCGCCGAGCTTTTCGAGCACGTACTCCAGCAGGCCGCGCTTCAGGCCCATGGCCGTCACAAGGATCACCACGCCCAGGACGAACCCGTGATGACTGGTATAGGTCTTGGTGACCGTTTCCAGAGCCAGCAGAATACCCGCGCCGACCGCAGGCCCCAGGAACACATTCACCCCGCCCAACATGATCATGAACAGCCCATCGCCCGACATCGTCCAATAGGCGAAGTTCGGATAGGCGCCCGATACGTACAGCGCCATCAAAACGCCGCCCAGGCTCGCATAGACACCGGCAATGATGAATGCGGTAAGGCGCACCCGAAAAATATTGATTCCCAGAAAGATGCACCGATTGGGGTTATCGCGCACCATCCGCAAGGCCGCCCCAAATGGAGAACTGAGAATTCTTCGGAGAATCAATATGCTGACCACGAACAGAAGCACATTGACCATCAGATAGTGGAACGGATCACCCAGGTCGATTCCAAAAAAAGGATCTTTTGGAATACCGCCGGTCAAGCCCTGTTCGCCGCCGGTCAAGCTGGCCCATGCGACGATGGTCGAATAAAAGAGCATGCCGATCGCGAGTGTAATGAACGCGAAGAACAACCGCGTCAGCCTGACACACACGAGGCCGACCAGGGTAGAAAGAAGAGCAGCGATCACCACCGTCAGAACGAACGCCGACGGAATCCCCACGACCCCCGTTTGCAGCAGCAGGCAAAAGGCATAGGCGCCCAGGCTGAAGAACATGGCATGGCCAAATGACAGCATCCCGGTATAGCCGACCAGTACGTTCAGCGACATCGCGTACAGCCCGATGGCGCAGAACCGAATGATGCCATCCCGTACGGGCCCGGACTCATTATATAAACCGAATATGGCCATGGCGACGATCACCGCAGCGCCAATCGCCCAATCAAACATTGCTTGTCGCGTCATCATTGTCTCAAGCCTCTCGTATACTGCGACCGAACAAACCCTGAGGACGGAGAATCAATACCGCAATCATCAGAATAAAAATCAACCCCTCTGCAAACAGCGGGAAGCCGACGCTGCCAAATGAGCGTACGAGCCCAATCAGCAATGCGGACACCAGCGCCCCCGCAACCGAGCCCATGCCGCCTATTACCGTGACGATGAACGACTCTATCAATATGGTGAACCCCATCCCCGAAGACAGGCTGCGCACGGGCGCGGCCAATGCGCCCGCCGTTCCGGCCAGCAAGGTCCCCAGCGCGAACACCGATATATAGATCAGGCGGGTATTGATGCCCAGCGCACTGATCATGTCCGCATTGCTCGCCAGTGCCCGAATGATTTTTCCATAACGCGTGTAACGCAACACCAGCGCCATCAGGATTGCAATGGCGGCAGCCGTCGCTATGAGAACAATGTAGAACGGCGGGACCACTCCGCCAAAGATGAACAACGGCGGCATTCTGAACGCGTCCGGCATGCCCATGGCCAGGAACTCCACCCCCCAGATCCAGGAGACGACGTCGTCGAAAATCAATATGAAGGCGTAGCAGACCAAAATCTGCAACAGGTGATCGGCTTCATATAAACGCTTGACGAACCCAATCTCGAACAGAGCGCCTAGAATTCCAACCCCTATGGCGCCCGTCAATACGGCCAGCAGATAGCTTCCGGTCAGGCCATAAGCCGTGTAGGCGAAATAGGCGCCAAACATGTAGAAGGCACCGTGCACGAAATTCACGAAATTAAGGACGCCGAAAATCAGAGTGAGGCCAGCAGCCACCAAGAACAATGTAAAGCCGGAAATCAATCCGGCCGCACCCTGTGTGACCACACACGAAGGGGACGACATGCAATCCCATAGGGCAATCGGGTCCATAAATGATGCTCCTAATGTCATACCTTACAGTCGGTTCAATCGCACTTTGCAAGGTGAACGATCGACGACCTTTTCATACGTACTGGACGGCCAAACCAAAGCACACGCGCCGGATCCCGGGCTCAGCGAACCCGGGCCCCCGGCCCTGGGGCTTGCGGCATTTGGCTGGGAAGACGCGGCGGCGCATGGGATCCGTCTCACGGATCAGACCCGAGCCACCGACCACCAAGGCGCGGCTTGCGCTTTCGGTCTTGTACAGCGCCTGATGGGCGCCACCCTGATGAAACCCACAGGGCCGCGCCCAGCGTCGCCGCTATCGATCAGAGATAGCCCTTCTTCTTTTTCCAGGCGGCCTCATGGGCAAGAATATCTTGCCAATCTGCCTGATAGATATCCGTCATGTAGGGGGGCGTCGGTACGATGCTACCCCAGCCCAAGGCATAATAATTGATGGTCTGATCGGAATCCGTCATCAGAATCTTGCCATCCTTTGCCCCGACTGGACTTGCCACTTCCATACCCCGGATGGCGCTGGCCAGTACCTTTGGATCCGTGCTGTTGGTATCCCGTATCGCCTGCAACAGAAAGCGAGCGGCCGTGTCTGCCTCCCAGGCCCAATTGGTGGGACGGGACTTGAAGCGCTCGAAATAAGCATCGGACCAGGCGCGGTTCTCGGCGGTATCGGGCAGTACGGATACGTAGCGGTTGGCTGAATAGACCCCGGAAGAAGGCAGCTGTTTAATGGACGTCAGTGTCGTGTAGTCTGCCATGTGAATGGAAAACATCTTGACCTTGTCGAACAGCCCGAACAAGTTGGCCTGATCCACGAAAGAAACCAAGTCGCCCCCCCACAAGCCACAGAAGATGGCTTCGGGTTTGGCCTGCAGGATCTTGGTGATGGAATCCGTGTAATCTGGCTGAAACAGCTTGGGCCAGGCCTCGGCGACCAAATTGACGTCTGCGCCGCCATCGCTGACGTAGCTGAGGAATTCAGGCGTGACCTCGCGCCCATAGGCGTAGTCCGCACTGATCGTGGCCCAACGCGTGAAGCCCTGATCTTTTGCCATTTGTGCCGCAAACCGCCCGCCCACAATGGAATCATGCACCGACTGCCTTGCCGTGCGGAAAATATTTGGACTTTTCAGTTTTGGATCTGCGGAAAGAGATGCCGTTTCCGACAGCGCATGGATCATTAATGCATCCAGCTGGCGCCCGACCTCGTGAGTTGCGAAAGAGGTGCCGGATGCCTCACCGCAAATAATGATCTGGCATCCTTCCGATTCAACCAGTTCACGAACGATACGCGCGGCCTCTTCTGGCTTGCCCTGTGAATCGCGATAAATGAATTCTATTTTTCGACCATTGAGGCCACCCGCGTCGTTAAACTGGTCGAATTGCATCTGGAGCGCGTCGCGTGTGGTCACGCCCATCTGGGCCACCCGCCCAGACAATATCGTGCTCATGCCCACTTTAATTGGCGCACCCTGCCCCCAAGCCAATTTGGGAATAATATGCATTGGGCCGACCAAGCCACCAGCAAGCCCTAACTTCATCAAAGTACGTCGACGTGCACCATGCTTGTTCATAATTGTCTCCTTATGTAAAATCCATTCGACTGAGTGGCCTGATAAAAGATTAACCGCTGAACGGAAACTTGTCCTTTATTTGTTGTGAACGCGGTGTCCGGAATTACGAAAATATATGGATTAATGCGCTGAAATCAAAGACATCTGTTCAACACATACTTAGTAACAACCGGTCTGGCCACAAGGTCAACAGCACCAAACCCCATCGGGATCCAGGCTTTGCATCAAGTGCTTTTGGTGTACGCTGCGGACTGCACAAAGCAAGAATGAGACCAGAATCCTTTATGCGCCACCCTACCGTTCGCAGCCACAACTTTTTTACGCAAAATCGCGGGCGACGCCTTCTCGGTATATGCTGGCGGCTACTGGGTGGCGCCGTGCTCACCCTGGGCCTGGCAGCCTGTACCCACGTCGCACCCCCCGACTCGTTCGAGATCACGCTGCTGGGCTTCAACGATCTGCACGGCCACCTCTCGCCCCCTGGCCTCTCTGTGTCGGCGCGCGATGTACAAGGCCGGCGGGTGGCGGTACCGGCCGGCGGTGCAGCCCATCTGGCAACGCTGATTGCCGACCTGCGCGCCCGCAATCCGCATGTTGCGGTGGTCGCCGCCGGCGACCTGATCGGCGCCTCTCCCATGGTGTCGTCCCTATTTCTCGATGAACCGACCATCGAAGCGCTGAATCTGATGCAGCTGGATTTCGCCGCCACCGGCAACCACGAATACGACCAGGGCTGGCAAGAGCTGCGACGCATACAACACGGTGGTTGCGCCACCTATACCCACAAGGTCCCGTGCCAGCTCGACCCGGATTTTCCGGGTGCACGGTTTCGCTATCTGGCGGCAAACACGATCGGACCGGATGGCCAAACGCTGTTTCCCGCCACTGGCCTGAAATTCTTCGAGCAGGCCAATGCACGCATTGGCGTGGGCTTCATCGGCATGACCTTGCGCAACACGCCGAACATGGTGCGCCCCAGCGGCGTGCAAGGGTTGACGTTCACGGATGAGGCCGAGACGGCCAACGCCCTCGTCGCCCCCTTGCGCGCCGCCGGCGCCGACGTCATCGTGGTGCTGATCCACGAAGGCGGCAGCACGACCACCGCGTTGCAGGACGACAGCTGCGCCGGGCTTTCCGGCGACATCGTGCCTATTCTGGAGCGGTTGTCCGACCAGGTGGACATCGTCGTCTCCGGCCACACGCATCAAGCGTATCTGTGCGACTACGGGCGGGTGAATGCGGCCAAGCCCTTTTTGCTCACCAGCGCCGGGCGGTACGGCACGCTGCTCACTGAAGTGTCGTTGACCCTAGACCCCGACACACACCGGGTGCGATCCAGGCATGCGCGCCAGCACATCGTGCAGAGCGTGCCCTACCAGGGGCCCAACGGCTGGGTCCCCGTGCAGGACAGCTTTCCCCGGTACGCCGCGGACCCGGCCGTGGCCGGGCTGGTGGCCCGCTATCAGGCAGCAGCGGCCAAGCAGGCCGATCAGGCCGCTGGACGCTTGGCCGCACCGGCCACCCGCGCACGGCAAGCCAACGGTGAAAGCATCCTGGGACGCATCGTCGCCGACGCCATCCTGGCCGCGACACAAGCGCCGGAACACGGTGGCGCGCAGCTGGCTTTCATGAATTCGGGTGGGGTGCGCGCCGACCTGATCCCGGATGCAACCGGGCAGGTCAGCAATGGCCAACTCTATGCCGTACAGCCCTTCGGCAACACGCTCATGGTGATCACGCTCAGCGGCGACGAACTGCGCCAAGTGCTCGAACAACAGTTCGACAGCGGCACCAACACCATAGATACGCCACGCATCCTGCAGGTGTCGCACGGCTTCGGCTATGCCTATGATCGCAGCGCGCCGGCCGGCCAGAGGATCAGCCAAATGCATCTGCATGGCGAGCCAATCGAGCCGCAACGCGACTATCGCGTCGGCCTGCAAAACTACCTGGGCGAAGGTGGCGACAATTTCAGCGTGTTCCTGCAGGGCCGCGACGTGACGGGCGGAGGACCGGACCTGGAAGCCCTGGCGAACTATCTGCGCGTACAAAGCGCGGACGGCCCAATGGCGCTGCCACTGGCGCCACGCATCGATGAACGGGGGCCATCCCGCCACTGACCCGCCATATTCTGAACCCGCTTGACGAAACCCGAGTCGGTAACGCATATGGGGAGGAAATAACCATACGTCATATGGTTTCGGAGTCGGGGCGAAGGACTGGGGTTTCAGGTGGCACGAACGCTTATACAGACTTCGTACTCACTGCACGGAAGCGTGGCTCCATTATTGAAGCGTCCACGGCAGAATTGAGAATACAAAAACCGTTTGCACTTTATAACGGCAGCGACGAGCCGCGCCACCCTCATCCCGACCACGGCTATCATCTTTCGCCCTGAAGTATCTCTCATCATGAAGGCGGTACGTCCAGACGCGTCGGTTGCTCTCATCGTATACTGACTGTCCGTCCGCCCAGCAGTTCATCAGCCTATCAGCATGAAAACGCCAAAAAAGAAATCCGTCAAAAGTACGATTCGCCTTTGGGGTGACGCGGGCGAGGGCCAAGTCACCGTACGTGATCTAAAGCTTGACGCCATATTTCGGGAAGCCGCCCGATCCTTTCGCTGGAAGGGCTATCATGGCACGTCGCTGGACGATGTCGCCAAAAGCCTGGGGGTGGCAAAAGCAACGCTGTACTATTACTTCTCGAACAAGCAGGAGCTTTTCTTCCACTGCCATATTGCGGCGGCCGATCAAGCGATTTCCTCGGTCAGCTCAGAAAGCGGCGCCAATGGCCTCGAGCGCTTTCGCCTCAGCATGCAACGCTATACGGCCTCCATCATTGGGCCCGACAGCTATAGTGTCGTGATTCTCGAAGAACGGTCCCTCAGCGAAAAACAATTGCAGAAGGTGATCGACAAGCGCGATGAGTTCGAGCGCCTGTTGCAGGAAATCATCGTTCTTGGCCAGCGCGACGGATCCATTATTCCATGCAGCCCAAAATTTGCCGTCTTTACGGCATTGGGTGCCAGCAACTGGGTCACAAAATGGTATCGGCCCGAGGGCGCCTGGAGCGTCCAAGAGGTGGCCGAGGCCATGGCACTGTTCATCGCTCGCGGGCTGGCTTCCCGGCCGGAAAGCATCAAGACCGATGCCCTGGCCCTTGCGGACAGGATCGAATCGTCCCTTTAACAGGAAATTCTCCCGCCTGCCGGCGGAAGACGACGTCGAAGACAAGAGACCCTACGGCATAAACTGACTTTGAAGTCGAATTTTCAACCAACATGTTTACTTTTCGACTATCGGTGGGTACACTGCCCCTACCCGCTATAGGAAAGGTTTCATGTCAAGCAAGAATTCATCAAATCCCATAGAGGAAAACCGGTGGAAAAGCCGTTGGTCGGCGGCTGGGTATCAGTACCCGGCGCGGCGTATCAGCCATGGCGCTGATTGGCAAAAGGCACGGCTTCTCGCGTCGGATGTCGACAGCCGCGCCTATGGCCACTTCGCGGAACCGGGGCTGTTCGGCTTGGATTGCTTTGATGCCATGGTATCCGCTGGCCATGACATCGATGGCTATATTTTTTTGAGCCAGTCTCTCAGCCTGCACCGCCTCCCTCGACTGGACGAGGCCTTGTCTCTCTGCGGAACCGTAGAAGAATTAACGCCGGTCCCACGGGGCATGATGGCTCGGGAGTGCTATCAGTTCCTAGATGCCTCCGGGAAACTGTGTCTGGAAACCCACCTGATCGGCATTGTTGAGCCGTTGGGCGATGCCCTGTCCGATGACGCCATCGGCCATATGCCCGTTCGCGAACAGGCACCGGCCGACGGCTGGACAATGATCGGCGAAAAGCAGATTACGCCCGAAAAGGTCATCGCGTTCTCAAAGGACGTAGGCAATGACCTGCACTTCGACCCAGAGATGGCTCAGCATTACGGCTTTCGCGCGCCTCTAGCCCAGGGGGTCATGACGGTGGTGTACCTGCTCAGTGCCCTGTCAGAAAACACGATTCCTTCAGGGTTCAAAGCGCAGGTCGATTTCCTGCGGCCGGTATTCTGGGATTCCACGGCCACCTTGTGGATCCACGGGAAAGACCATGGCCCAAGTGATACTGTGTGGGTGCAGAGCCGCAATGAAGAGAACAAGGCCACTGCAAACCTGATCGTCAAACAGCTATCGTACGATTAATTTTCGGGCTATACATACATGGGAACCATTGTCGTACAGCTGATCATTTCCGGCATCCTGATGGGCATGGTGTATGCGCTTGTCAGCGTCGGATTGACGCTGATCTTCGGCGTATCGCGCATCATCAACTTCGCACACGGCGATTTCGTCATGGTCGCCATGTATGCCGGTTATCTGCTCAATCAGTATTGGGGCATCGACCCGTATCTCGGGATTTTCATTGTTGCACCTGGCATGTTCCTGTTCGGGCTTGCGATTGCATACGTCATCGTCCGCCCAATCATTGGGGCACCACAGGTCGCACAGATATTTGCAACGCTGGGGTTGGGCCTGGTACTGCAGAATTGCGCGCTGTTCTACTTTGGGGCGGATTTCCGCAGCGTCACGTCCATCGTGTCCGGAAAAACGTTCCGAACCATGGGGCTGAGCTTTCCGGTGGCGAGCCTGGTTGCTTTTGCGGTGGCGGTCCTGGTGGTCATCGCCTTGTATCTGTACCTGCGGTACTCCTACACGGGCAAGGCCATGCGCGCAGTCGCCCAGGATCGGCGCGCGGCATCGCTGATGAGCATCAATGTCTCAAAAATCGATTTTCTGACGTTCGGCTTGGGTTCCGCCTGTGCCGGCATCGCTGGCGCATTGCTGCTTCCCTTGATGCCCGTCTATCCATCCGTTGGCCTCAACCTGGTGATCATTGCGTTCGTCATCGTCGTGCTGGGGGGCATGGGCAGCTTGTGGGGGGCGCTGATCGGAGGCATTGTGATTGGCTTGATAGAAAATCTCAGTGCCTTTTACATAGGCTCCGATATGCGGCAGATCGCCTATTTCATCGTCTTTTTGCTGGTGCTTCTGGTGCGTCCGGTTGGCCTGTTCGGTGTCAAGGGTTCCGAGAGGGTGGGTGAATGAATACGACAAAGATGCGTTTCATCGACCGGGCGCTAGGCTTGCCCGGGGCCGTGGCGCTCCTTTGCCTGGCGGCGGTGTTTCCGATTTTTGTCAGCGATTCCTATGCCTTGCATTTTTTATGGAAGATCTTATTTTGGGCGGTCGTCGCCAGCGCATGGAACATCGCTGGTGGCTATGCCGGCCAGTTTTCTCTGGGGCACGCGGCGTTTTTCGGCATAGGCGCCTACGCATCGACCATTCTTTTTGTCAGGTTCGGCGTGTCCCCCTGGTGGGGCATGCTGGTGGGCGGGGTGCTCGCCGCCTTGGCGTCCGTCGTTCTTGCGCGCCTGACACTGAGGCTCAAGGGGCCGTTTTTCGCGCTCGCAACCATTGCCTTTGCCGAGGTTCTGCGCATCGTGGTCGTCAATGCGCGTGATCTGACCGGCGGCTCGCAAGGTATTTCCATCCCCTTCAAGCCCGCGTTGGAAACGCTGATCTTTTCTGGTCGCACACCCTACGTGTATACGATGCTGATCCTGTTGGCCGCCGTCATATTGTTGACGTTCCTGATCCAGCGCTCCTGGTTTGGTTTTTCCTTGTTGGCGTTACGTGAAGACGAAGACGCGGCCGAGACCCTGGGGGTCGACACGGTCGCCATGAAAATCGTTGCCACCGGCATCAGCGCGTTTCTCACGGCGATCGCCGGCGTGCTCTACGCCCAGTACATCCTCTTGATCGAGCCAGTCACCGTCATGGGCTTGGATTTTTCGATCCAGGTGGCCGTGATCTCGATCATAGGCGGCATGGCCAGCCCAGTGGGGCCGCTGCTGGGCGCGTTACTGATGGTGCCGCTGAGCGAATATTTGCGAGCCGAGTTCGGCGGTTCATTCCAGGGCTTGTATCTCATCATATATGGGGCGCTGCTCATGGTCATGGTGATCTTCATGCCGCAGGGGCTGGTCAGCGCCATACGCCAGCCACGCAGCACCTGGGCCAGGATTTGCAGCATATCGGGTTACCAAAGAAAGCGGATCCGGAGGGCCGACCATGCTTGAGATCGACCGACTCTCCCGCGCCTTCGGTGGTTTGAAAGCCGTCAACGAGGTCTCGTTCACGCTGCAACGCGGGGAAATTCTTGGCTTGATCGGGCCGAATGGGGCCGGCAAGACCACCTTGTTCAATTGTGTGGCGGGGGCGATCAAGCCCTCGTCGGGTTCGATCCGTCTTGAAGGGGCCGAAATCGGGGGGCTCAAGAGCCACCGCGTCTGCCGCATGGGGCTGGGCCGTACCTATCAGATCGTTCGGCCCTTCAATAATCTCACGGTCTTCGACAACGTCATTGTCGGTGCCCTCAATCGCAGCCGCAGGATGCAAGAAGCCCGCCTCCTCGCAATGGACGCGCTGCAGGTCACCGGCTTAATACCCATGAAGGACATGCTGGCGGTCAATCTGACCCTGCCCGGCAGAAAGCGCCTTGAAATTGCCCGGGCGCTTGCCACCGGGCCCAAGCTCTTGTTGCTGGACGAGGTCATGGCCGGCCTGAATCCCACCGAGATCGAAGCCGCAATCGAATTGATTCGGGACATTCGCAAAAGCGGCATTACGGTGCTCATTGTGGAACATTTGATGCGAGTCATCACTTCGGTGAGTGACCGGATCGTCGTATTGCATCATGGCCAAAAGCTGGCTGAAGGGGATCCGGCCACCGTGATGAACGACCCGGCCGTAATCGAGGCGTATCTGGGGGAGGACTTCCTTGCTTGACGTTCGCGGACTCAACGCCTATTACGGTGAAATTCAAGTGCTCCACGACGTGACCCTGTCGGTCAGGTCAGGAGAAGTCGTTGTCGTCGTTGGCGCCAACGGGGCCGGCAAGACCTCGTTGATCAATGCATTGTCAGGCACCATCGATCGCGAAGGCGAGGTCTTGTTCGAAAACAAGCCCATCGGTGAAATGGCCCCGCATGACATCGCCGGCATGGGCCTGATCCAGGTACCGGAAGATCGCCACTTGTTTCCCTTCCTGACCGTAGAAGAGAATCTGGCGCTCGGTGCGTATCCCATGCGGGCACGCCCCGTGGCGGATCAGACATTGAAGGACGTCCTGGTTCTGATGCCACGCCTCGAAGAGCGCCTGCAACAAATCGCCGGATCCCTGAGCGGAGGCGAGCAGCAGCTTTGCGCAATCGGCAGGGCCTTGATGTCCAGGCCCCGGCTTTTGATGCTCGACGAACCGACGTTGGGCCTGGCGCCCATTATGGTGTCGCTGGTGTTCGATCTGATCAGTCAGATTCGCGATGCGGGAACCACGGTTCTGCTCGTCGAACAAAACGTCAATCGCTCGCTGGCTTTGGCGGATCGGGCCTACGTCCTGGAGGGCGGGTCTATCGTGTTACAGGGTGGCGGCAAGGAACTTCTTGCCGATGAACGTTTGAAGGCTGCCTATCTGGGCGGTTAGGGGTTGGCTGCCCTCTTCCGGGGTCAGCGTGATACACACATAAAGGAGACGTGATGATGAAATTTCGAACGTTATTGAGCACAGCCGCCATTCTGGCGGCCATGCAGATTCCCACAGCATCATTGGCTGCGGACACGGTCAAGATCGGGACGCTGTTTCCAATGAGCGGCCCGATGGCGCTGCTGGGAAATGAGGCCTTTCAGGCCGCCGACATTGCGCGGGAAATGGTCAACGAACAGGGGGGTGTACTGGGCAAACAGATTGAATTCGCGACCGCGGATGCGCCTGATCCCACCTCGGCCAACGCCGAGGCAACCCGCCTGATCATACGGGAAAAGGTCCCGGTCATTGCAGGCAGTTATTCAAGCGCACTTTCCTTGGCGGCCAGCGAAGTCGCCGAGCGCGAGAATGTACTGTATTGGGAAACCGTGGCGGTCGCAGACAAAATCACGGAACGCGATTACAAGAACATCGTCCGGCTGACCTTCAATTCGTCCATGATGGGGGTGACGGCCGCTCAGTTTGCCAAGGATATTGCCGGCTCTCTGGGCAAGGAACCCAAGGACCTGCGAATCGGCATCATCTCGGAAGACTCGGAATTCGGGCAATCCGTGGGTGACGCCGCGGCAGACGAAACAAAGAAACTGGGGATGCAGCTGGTCGCCAACGAACACTACAGCCGCACCGTGACGGATCTCTCTTCCTTGGTTCTGACCCTCAAGGCCAAACAGCCGGACGTCGTCATCGCCACATCCTATCTAAATGACGGCATTCTGTTCTGGCGCCAGGCCCGGGAGCTCGATCTCAATGTGGACGCGATGATCGGTATTGGCACAGGGTACGCCCTGCCAGACTTCCTGAAGGCAACAGGCCAGTATGCCAACGGTATTTTCGACATCGACGCCCCGAGCAGCCTCAACGTGGCCGCATTGCCCGAGGCGACGCAGAAGCTTTACAAAGACTTTACCCAGCGCTTCCAGGAAAAAACCAAACGGGATCCCGGTCCGCTGGCCTACATCACTTTCGGGGGGTTCTGGACCTTGTTCAATCAGGTCATACCCACGGCAGGCTCCATGGATCCAGCGGTTCTTCGCAAGGTGGCCGGAGAGCTTGACATGCCCGCCGGCAGCCTGTTGACCGGCGCCGGCGTTCAAATCAACGAAGCGGGTCAAAACGAACGGGCGTTGATTTCCGTCATGCAGTGGCAGGACGAGAAGCTCGAAGTGGTCTGGCCTCGTGATATCGCAGTCAAGGAGCCAATCATGCTGCCCTTGCCCAACTGGGACAAGCGTTGAGTCATCGATGTCATGAACGGCTGGCAAACATTGGATACACTGAATGGCCTACTCGAAGCGTCGGCCCGGCGCAAGCCGGATGCCTGGATCAGCTGGGCCGGGGAAACCAGGCGGACCTATTCAGATTTTCTGCATGCCAGCCGTTGTTGCGCCACAGCGCTGGGCAGCCTGGGCGTCAAGAAGGGTGACCGGATCGCCTTCTGGGCACCCAACTCGGATGCTTATCTCGATTTGTTTCTCGGCGCCATTCAGATTGGCGCCATCGCAGTTCCTGTCAACACCCGGTATGGCGCCGCCGAAGTCGGTGCGGCGCTGGGCCACACGCGGCCCGGCGTATTGGTCATGGATCCGGGCTTTCATGGCATCGCATTCGAGGACATCCTGTCTGCCATCGATGCCGGGCAGCTCACCAGCATCCACACGATACTCGTCTGTGGCGAACACGGTCTTTCAGGATCCGTGTTGCCATCTGTGCAACGGGTGAATCATCCGTGGGCGCTGTCGCACTCGCCGTCTTTCGTGCAACCGCTTGCCGACGACGAATGCGCTATTTTCACAACCTCTGGGACCACCAGCGGGCCCAAATACGCGGTGCACACCCATGGATCCATCGCGAGACATGCCCGCGACGTATCGCGGGCCTTTCACTACGACGACCCTGACGCGGTGTTATTGCACACATTGCCCTTTTGCGGCATTTTTGGCTTTAGCCAGCTAAGCGCCACCATCGCGGCCGGTGCAAGCAGTGTGTTCTTTCCTCTGTTCGACGCCGAATCCTGCGGGCGGACCATACAAGCGTACCAAGTGACACATACCAGCGGCACGGATGACTTGCTGAAACGTATCCTGATATCCGCCAAAGAAGATCGTCCTTTCCCGTCTCTGCGTGAATGCGTCTATGCGGGCTTCAACCCCGCGCTGGCACGGTTCCCAGAAGAAGCAGAGCGGCGCGGCATGGCTCTGATCGGCTGCTTTGGCATGAGCGAAATACATTCCTTCTTTTCCAGGCAAGAGGGTTCACTGCCTGTGGAAAAACGAAAGATCCCCGGCGGCCGTCCCGTCTCTGATCACGTGCGTGTCCGTGCGCGAAACACGGATACGGGCCAGATTGCGCCGCACGGAGAAATAGGAGAACTGGAGATTTTCTCCAAGGATCTGTTTTCATATTACTTTGAACAGCCCGCCGCCACGCAAAAGGCATTCACCGAAGACGGATTTTTCAGGAGCGGGGATTTTGGCAGGACTTTCGCAGACGGGACTTTCGAGTTCCTGGGCCGGCGGGGCGATTTCATGCGGCTTGGTGGGTTCATGGTGAACCCAAGGGAAATCGAAGAAACGCTTCAGGCGCTGGATGCGGTGGAGACCGCGATTGTGGTCGACGCGCCGCATGTCAACGGGACGCGTGCGGTTGCCTTTGTAAAACTTGCACCGCACAAGTCATGGGACGTGCCCGGTATGCTGTCACATTGCCGAAAGAATCTCGCTAATTTCAAAGTGCCTTCAATTTTCGTACAGGTGGATGATTTCCCAATCACCATGGGCGCCAATGGCGAAAAGATCCAAAGGAACAAGCTGAAAACCCAGGCCTCTGCACTTTTGTCCGAATGAAGCATAATAAGAAAGGAAAACCTCATATCTTGTCGTTCAAGGATCCTCATGTTTAAAGCGTTATTAATCAATAAATCAGAGTCGAACTATCATACCGAACTGTGCGATCTCGATGAGTCGCGCCTGCCGGAAGGCGATGTCACGGTGCGGGTAGAATATTCGACGATCAATTACAAAGACGGGCTGGCCATCACGGGCCGCAGCCCCGTTGTTCGTTCCTTTCCAATGGTGCCCGGGATCGACTTCGCGGGCACCGTCGAATCCAGCCAGCACAGTCGGTGGCAGGTGGGCGACAAGGTCATTCTCAACGGCTGGGGCGTCGGCGAAAAGCACTGGGGCGGCCTGTCCGGCAAGGCGCGGGTCAATGGCGATTGGCTGGTACCGCTGCCTGCAGCCTTCAGCACGCGCCAGGCCATGGCAATCGGTACGGCAGGCTATACCGCCATGCTGTGCGTGATGGCGCTGGAGCGCCACGGGTTGAACCGGGAATCGGGCGACATCCTGGTGACGGGTGCGACTGGGGGTGTCGGTACGGTCGCCATTTCACTGCTGTCTTCTCTGGGTTTCAACGTCACCGCCAGCACCGGGCGCCCACAAGAAGCTGATTTTCTGAAGTCGTTGGGCGCCTCGTCGATCATTCATCGCGACGAACTCAGCAGCAAGGGCAAGCCGCTCCAGAAAGAGCGCTGGGCGGGCGCAATCGACACGGTGGGAAGCCATACATTGGCCAATGTGTGTGCATCCATCCGCTACGGCGGTGCAGTCAGCGCCTGCGGCCTGGCGCAAGGCATGGATTTTCCGGCTACGGTCGCCCCGTTCATCCTGCGCGGTGTCACTTTGTATGGCATCGACAGCGTCATGGCACCGCCGGCCATCCGTAATCAGGCATGGGAGCGGCTGGCTGCCAACCTGCCCATTCAAAGGCTTGATGCGATTGTTTCAGAGATCGCCCTGGATGAGGCCATACAAGCAGGCGCAGACATCCTGGATGGCAAAATACGGGGTCGCCTGGTTGTAGATGTCAACCGATCTGGAAAGTGACCGGCGGATTTCCCCCCAAGAGGATCGCGAGCAATCGCGAGCAGGGAGCGGCGCGAGGCAAGCTGGCTCGGGCCGCGACCAGCATATACGATCCATCTTTTTTTTAAAAAATGTAGCGACAGAATTCTGAGGGATATCCGTCAAAAGCTGTTACTACAAAATATTTAAAAGTAGCATCTACCCCCCCGCTCTCGTCCCTCTACTATCGAGCATGGGCGCCTCGCGGGCGGCTGCGCGCCAATGGACGACTACCTGCCAGCCTCGTCCAACCGGCCCACCTCGGCATCCGTCAGTTTCAGGCGAGCCGCACTGATCAAGACATCGAGTTGATCCAGGGATGTCGCAGAAGCGATTGCAGCCGCGACGCCCGGCTGCGCATTGATCCACGCTATTGCGATCGCGGCCTGCTGGACCCCACGAGCGGCCGCAAGCGCGTCCAGTACCGCGAGAATCCGCAAGCCGCGATCATCAAAATATTTTTTCAGCCAGCCACCACGCGGCCGGTCCGCTAAATCCGCTGCCGAGCGATATTTGCCAGTCAAGAATCCCGACGCCAGCGAAAAATAAGACAGCGCGCTCAGGCCGTTTTCCACCACGAAATCCTGCACGGGCCCCTCATAGGCCGAGCGACTATAGAGGTTCAGCTCATTCTGAACAGTCTCATAGCGGGCAAGACCCAGTTTCGAGGCCACGGACTGCGACTGCGCCAATTGGGCGGCATCGAAATTGGAGCAACCAATATAGCGAACCTTGCCAGCCTGGATCAGGCGGTCGTAAGCCCGCAAGGTTTCCTCGGGTGCCACGGATGGGTCCGGCCAATGGCTCTGGTACAGGTCAATGTAATCTGTCTGAAGGCGCCTTAACGATCCTTCGACCGCTTGCTCGATCCACGAGGCAGACAGATCTTTCTTGCCCTGCCCCATATCCGAACCCACCTTCGTAAACACATGAATACGATCCCGATTGCCTCGGGCGCTCAGCCAACGGCCAATGATCTTCTCGCTCTCGCTGTCGTTGCCCGGCACCCAACGCGAATAGGAATCTGCCGTATCGATTGCTGTGAACCCCGCGTCGACAAAGGCATCGAGGACACGGAAGGACGTTGCCTCATCCATCGTCCAGCCCAGCACATTGCCGCCAAAGACCAGCGGCTGTATCTCAAGATCCGTTCGCCCCAGCTTCCGGGTTGTCGACATTACGTTTTCCTCCATCAGGTTCAGTCACGATGCTCATTCGAACCGAAATTTTACAGGACTGAACCTCCACGACCGCACTAAGCCACCGCGTCAGACGTGTTGCCACGGCCACAAACGTGCCAGCGTCTCAAACGTGAGTCGGCACCAGGTGGCCGACCGGTTCCGGTGTTTTCCGCGCGCGGATTTCTATGTCATAACCCAGCCGGTTCAGGCAGTCTATTAGCTTACGCTCGGAGAAGTTCGAGAATTCGCCACGCAGCAGGTTCGACACCTTGGGTTGGGTCAGGCGTTGGTGCGAGGCCGGAATCACACGATGGGCGTAAAGCCAATGTTTATAAGGGTTTCAGAGTTTTCTAGAACTTTGGGGTACACCCTAGGGGACTTTAAATGTAAATGTTGTGTAAAGGCTACGCTCCGGGAGATGTAGTGACAGGGGGATTATTACCCCCCTGTTATATGTCGTGACAGCAAACATTTAACTGCCAGAGCTGCAAGAAAAACCCAACATTCTCCCACCCAAGTAACGCAAGCAATTGCACCGAAATCGCCCTAATGGATTTTAATGCGCAAATCGAGGGGGGCTATTTTTTCCAGTTTCGCGCAGAGGCCGAGGCCTCGCGCGGTGTATCGATGACCGCGAGCATCGCTTGTCGGCCCCCCTTCTTGTTTGCTCGGAGCACGTCTTCCAATAGCGTGCGGCAATGATGCCCTCCACCAATCCAACCGGTTTGTGCCAATTGGATGAACTCTGTGTTGTTGAGATACCTTGGGCAGTTTTGATACCCCACAAAGACGCCACCTTGCTTGCCTTTGGCCTCAGGCAAAGTTAAAAACGTGTCGAGGTGAACTGCTGACATGGTGATGCCAGGAACGAGACTGCTATCCCCTGCGTTCGGTCTGACTTGTTCGCAGAATTTAAAGTAACAAGGATCTTCATTGAGCCGGTAGCTCCAAAGAGAGGGCGGCGCAGGCGGCGTGTTCGTAGCCGACTGCTGAATGACAGCCTGAAATTCCATCATCCTCCCAAGCTGTTCATGCAGGTTGCTAGAAGGGGGCACAGCGTAGGACCAGCCATCGCTATTCTTTTCCATTCTCTTGTATTGAAGCAGCAAAAAATTTTCATAGCATATGCTGTAGACGATGAGATCTGTACCCAGAACCGTCTCCAGGTCAGTCTGGTCCGTCACCCAGATGCGCACTGAGCGCGCGCGCCCATCAGAAAAGATAACAGACCGGTCTGGTGCCTGCCCAAGCAATGACTCGAACATGGCTCGATCATGCTCTACTAAGCTGCGCTCGTGAATGGGGACCGCATCGTCCATCAGGTCAACGATTGAGTTGGCCGTATCCGCATCTTCAACGTTGATGGACTTCAATATGGAAGCCCGATCGAGTCCGCTAATGTCCAGCGTCAGGCCCAGGCCGTCGCGCTGTTCATTCAGGCGTGCAATACGGGTCGAGTGGCCCAGTAATCGATGCTGGGCCTCTCGGGCAGAGACGATGGCATCCAAGCGAGCTGCGTCGCCGGGCCTCGCGCTCTTTATTTGCTCTAATAGGCGAACCCAGGCGTTCTGATCCAGACGCTTCATCGATCCTGGGGTGGACACGCGTCCATTCCCATCCTGGATGTTCAGTTGCGACAGTGGAATAGGCTTATCAAACGTTAGGGAACATCTGATCAAGGTGCTTTGAAAACTGACCGAAACAACACAAACGGTACGAATTTCATAATGCAGAAGAAATGTCCGAAAGTTGGTCAAAATCGGGGCGATTTTCACCCTGGTCA